>NZ_JBQENK010000004.1:245324-328820 GCF_052044735.1 Pseudomonas sp. 22526 | reverse complement strand
CCCGCGATGACGGCCGAACAGACAACAGCGATGTTGAGGTGAAACATGTACAACTGGATCAGCGCCCTCGCCGACCTGCAAACCCGCGGTGAACCCTGTGTGCTGGTGACCATCATCGAAGAGCTGGGTTCGACGCCACGCAATGCCGGCTCGAAGATGGTCATCAGCGCCACCCAGAGTTTCGACACCATCGGCGGCGGCCACCTGGAATACAAGGCCATGCAGATCGCCCGCGAGATGCTCACCAGCGGCAAGCAGGATACCCATCTGGAGCGCTTCAGCCTCGGCGCCAGCCTCGGCCAGTGCTGCGGCGGCGTGACGGTATTGCTGTTCGAGCCCATGGGCCAGGTCCAGGCGCAGATCGCGGTCTTCGGCGCCGGCCATGTCGGCCGCGCCCTGGTGCCGCTGCTGGCCAGCCTGCCGTGCAAGGTGCGCTGGATCGATTCGCGGGAACAGGAGTTCCCCGAACAGATCCCCCAGGGCGTGCGCAAGATCGTCAGCGAAGAGCCCCTCGATGAAATCGACGACCTGCCCGCCGGCAGCTACTGCATCGTCATGACCCATAATCACCAGCTCGATCTGGAGCTCACCGCCGCGATCCTCAAGCGCAACGACTTCGCCTACTTCGGCCTGATCGGCTCGAAGACCAAGCGGGTGAAGTTCGAACACCGCCTGCGCGAGCGCGGCTTCGACAACAGCCTGCTGCAACGCATGCGTTGCCCGATGGGGCTGGGCGAAGTCAAAGGCAAGCTGCCTGTGGAAATCGCCATCTCCATCGCCGGCGAAATCATCGCCACCTATAACGCCAATTTCGGCCAGCACAGCGTCCGCGCCGAACCCATTGCCAAGCTGCTGCCGGCCTCGCGCCGCAGCCATGCCGCCCATTAAAAAGCCACGAACCGAGACTGCCTCATGCCTCTGACTCGCAAAGCCTACCGTGCCGCCATCCTGCACAGCATCGCCGACCCCGCCGAGGTCGGCATCGAAGCCTCCTACGAGTATTTCGAGGATGGCCTGCTGGTGGTCGACAACGGCCAGATCAGCGCCCTCGGCCATGCCAGCGAATTGCTCGCCAGCCTGCCCGCCGACATTGAGATCACTCACTACAAGGATGCGCTGATCACCCCAGGCTTTATCGACACCCATATCCACCTGCCGCAGACCGGCATGGTCGGCGCCTACGGCGAGCAGTTGCTGGACTGGCTCAACACCTACACCTTCCCTTGCGAAAGCCAGTTCGCCGACCAGGCCCATGCCGAGGAAGTGGCAAAGATTTTCATCAAGGAGCTGCTGCGCAACGGCACCACCACCGCCCTGGTCTTCGGCAGCGTGCATCCGCAATCGGTGAATGCCTTTTTCGCAGCGGCCGAGAAGCTCGACCTGCGGATGATCGCCGGCAAGGTGATGATGGACCGCAACGCCCCCGACTACCTGACCGACACCGCCGAATCCAGCTACCTGGAAAGCAAGGCGCTGATAGAACGCTGGCATGGCAAGGGCCGCCTGCACTACGCAGTGACGCCGCGTTTCGCCCCGACCAGCACCCCGGAACAACTGACCCTCGCCGGGCAACTGCTCGGTGAATACCCCGACCTGTACATGCAGACCCACATCAGCGAGAACCTGCAGGAAGTCGAATGGGTCAAGGAGCTGTTCCCGGAACGTAAGGGCTACCTGGATGTGTACGACCACTACCAGTTGCTGGGTGAGCGCTCGGTGTTCGCCCACGGCGTGCACCTGTGCGACGACGAATGCGCGCGCCTGGCGCAGACCGGTTCGGCCGTGGCCTTCTGCCCGACCTCGAACCTGTTTCTCGGCAGCGGCCTGTTCAATCTGCCGATGGCCGAGAAGCACAAGTTGAATGTCGGCCTGGGTACCGACGTCGGCGGTGGCACCAGCTTCTCGCTGCTGCAGACCCTGAACGAAGCCTACAAGGTCATGCAGCTGCAGGGCGCGCGCCTGAGCCCGTTCAAGTCGCTGTACCTGGCCACCCTCGGCGGCGCCCGCGCGCTGCGCCTGGAAGAGCGGATCGGTACCCTGCAACCGGGCACCGACGCCGACTTCCTGGTGCTCGACTACAACGCCACGCCGCTGCTGAGCTATCGCCTGAAACAGTCCAAGAGCATCGCCGAGACGCTGTTCGTCCTGATGACCCTGGGCGACGACCGCACCGTGGCGCAGACCTATGCCGCGGGCAATCTGGTGCACCAGCGCTAATCCCGGAAACGAAAA
Organism: Pseudomonas sp. 22526; assembly: GCF_052044735.1. NCBI lineage: Bacteria > Pseudomonadati > Pseudomonadota > Gammaproteobacteria > Pseudomonadales > Pseudomonadaceae > Pseudomonas > Pseudomonas sp. 22526. The sequence continues at coordinate 326,588 of NZ_JBQENK010000004.1, read as the reverse complement.
ATCCCCCGCCTCAGATTCTGGGGCGGGGGATTTTTTTACCTGCTGTAAACCCTGTAGGAGCGAGCTTGCTCGCGAAAAGATCGCCAATGATGACGCGTCTTGGTAGACAGGTCGCCGCTTCGCGGCTATCGCGAGCAAGCTCGCTCCTACAGAGAGATGGCGTTACAACTTGGCGGGAGAACGGCCCGGCTTCTTGGTTTGCAGCAGGTGCGAGAACACCGCATGCAGGTCGTCCGAGGCGCTTTCTTCGTCGAGGTTGAGCTTGCTGTCGATGTGATCCATGTGATGCATCATCAGGGTCACCGCCAGCTCCGCGTCGCGGGCCTCGATGGCGTCGATCAACTGGGTGTGCTCATCGTAGGAACAGTGCGAGCGGTTGCCGCTTTCGTACTGGGCGATGATCAGCGACGTCTGCGACACCAGGCTGCGCTGGAAGCTGATCAGCGGGGCATTCTTCGCCGCTTCGGCAAGTTTCAGGTGGAACTCGCCCGACAGGCGGATACCGGCGCCGCGATCGCCACGGGAGAAGCTGTCGCGCTCGTCGTTGACCATCTGCCGCAGCTCGGCGAGCTGCTCGGCCGTGGCGTGCTGCACCGCCAGTTCGGTGATCGCCCGCTCCACCAGCCGGCGCGCCATGAACACCTGGCGGGCTTCCTCGACGCTCGGGCTGGCCACTACCGCGCCGCGATTGGGCCGCAGCAGCACCACGCCTTCATGGGCCAGGCGCGACAGCGCACGACGAATGATGGTACGGCTGACCCCGAAAATTTCCCCCAGCGCCTCTTCGCTCAACTTGGTGCCGGGCGCCAGGCGCTGTTCGAGGATGGCCTCGAAGATATGCGCGTAGACAATATCGTCCTGGGTCCCGCTGCGACCGGCCTTGCCTGCTCGCGGTTGTTTCTTGAGGGGTTGCAACTGTTCGTTCATGGGCACTCGAGTCGGGAGAACTGCGGCGAATTGACCGTGACTGTAATACGGCACAGTGGGTCGCTGACAAGTATCGCGTAAAAACAATGGCACATTGTACACAACCCATAGGGTTTATTCGCAATAACTCTATGGTCCACGGGCTGTGACAACGACTGTACGGCCATTTGCCGCCCTGGCTGTATTGCAATGAATAGTTACTTTTACGTTTAGGCTTGGCCCCTGCTTTCGCCAGCCAACGCCCCTGCGCCGGGCTTTCGGGTGGCAGATATCTTCATCAGAACAAGGAACAGTGCTCCATGTCCGACGCCTCCCTCGCGCCGTTACGCCCCCTGGCCGACACTTCGCCCTCGGCCGTAGTCGCCGGCTTCATCGCCATGATGACCGGCTACACCAGCTCCCTGGTGCTGATGTTCCAGGCCGGACAAGCCGCGGGGCTGACCAGCGGGCAGATTTCCTCCTGGATCTGGGCCATCTCCATCGGCATGGCCATCTGCAGCATCGGCCTGTCCTTGCGCTACCGCACTCCGATCACCGTCGCCTGGTCGACCCCCGGCGCCGCGCTGCTGATCACCAGCCTGTCCGGGGTGAGCTACGGCGAAGCCATCGGCGCCTATATCACCTGCGCGGTGCTGGTGACCATCTGCGGCCTGACCGGCAGCTTCGAACGCCTGGTCAAGCGCATCCCGGCCTCCCTCGCCGCGGCGCTGCTGGCGGGCATCCTGTTCAAGATCGGCAGCGAGATCTTCGTCGCGGCGCAGCACCGCACCGGCCTGGTGCTGGGCATGTTCTTCAGCTATTTGCTGGTCAAGCGCCTGTCGCCACGCTACGCGGTGCTCGCCGCGCTGCTGATCGGCACCGCGCTGGCCGGAGTCATGGGCCTGCTGGACTTCAGCGAGTTCCACCTGGAAGTCGCCACACCGGTGTGGACCACCCCGCACTTCTCCCTGGCAGCGACCATCAGCATCGGCATCCCGCTGTTCGTGGTGGCCATGACCTCGCAGAACATGCCCGGGGTCGCGGTGCTGCGCGCCGACGGTTACAACGTGCCGGCCTCGCCACTGGTCACCACCACCGGTATCGCCTCCCTGCTGCTGGCGCCATTCGGTTCCCACGGCATCAACCTGGCAGCCATCAGCGCAGCGATCTGCACCGGCCCCCATGCCCACGAGGACCGCAACAAGCGCTACACCGCGGCGGTCTGGTGCGGGATTTTCTACGGCATCGCCGGGATCTTCGGCGCCACCCTGGCGGCCTTGTTCGCGGCACTGCCCAAGGAGCTGGTGCTGTCGATCGCCGCCCTGGCGCTGTTCGGCTCGATCATCAACGGCCTGAGCATCGCCATGAGCCAGGTGAAGGAACGCGAGGCGGCACTGATCACCTTTATGGTGACCGCCTCGGGCCTGACCCTGTTTTCCGTCGGCTCGGCATTCTGGGGAATAGTGGCCGGCGTGCTGACCCTGGTGATCCTGAACTGGAACAACGAGTAAGCCTGTAGCCGCTGCCGCAGGCTGCGATAAGCCCGAAGGGCTTCAGCGATCTTGAGACCTTGCGCGCCCTTCGGTCGCGATCGCAGCCTGCGGCAGCGGCTACACGCCCACGCGAAATCCCGGGAAACAGGCCCGAGGCATTTAAAGGTTCTGTGGGGGGAATAAATAGAGGAAGGCTGTACAGCGACAGCCGTGAGTCGGCAGCCCGGACGGGCCACCGACTCAGTACATCAGGCTACCGAATTGATCGAGTTTTCCGGGTACCAGACGTCCAGCAGCGGGCTGACTTCTACGCTGGTCAGCTCGGTGCGGGCCTTGAGCCAGGCTTCGACCTTGGCACGTTGCTCTTCGCTGACCGAACCGCGTTTGCTCAGGCAAACCAGGCCGAAGTCATCGCCACCAACATAGCCGAGGCCGTTGGCTTCCATCGCTTCTTTCAGGAACGCGTCGAGGAAAGCGTCAATAGCCTCTTCGGCCAGATCTTCTTTGAAATCCAGGTTCAGCTCAAAACCCAGCTCCTGAAATTCATCTACGCACAGTTTTTTGCGCAGACGGCGGGAACGGTTAGTGGCCATGGAACAATCCTCATAAGTAATAACGGGCGGCACTTTACCAGTTTAAGCAACCGATTGCCTGACTCTATGAGGGCCTTGGCCTGCCATTGGGAAAAAAATAGCGGATTAGCCCGCTACGGCACGGCACAAGCCGCTATACCTTGGGGCATAATGCCGACACTTTCGTGACCACTGAGGGAATTTATCGTCATGCCCTCGTCTTTTTTCCCCTCGGCTGTAGGGTTTTACTTCACATGATCAAATCTTTGCGTCCACTTTTTCTTGCCGGTCTTCTTCTGCCCCTGGCCATTTCCGTTTCCGCCGCCCCCGTCAACACCACCCTTTCACCCAAGGTTCAACAGGCCCTCAAGGCCAGCAAACTGCAAGACAACGCCCTGTCGCTGGTGATGATTCCGCTCAACGGCCCGGGCACGGCCACCGTTTACAACGCCGACGTGTCGGTCAACCCGGCCTCCACCATGAAACTGGTCACCACCTACGCCGCCCTGGAAATGCTCGGCCCGACCCACCAGTGGAAAACCGAGTTCTACACCGACGGCACCCTGAGCGGCGGCATCCTCAACGGCAACCTGTACCTCAAGGGCGGCGGCGACCCCAAGCTGAACATGGAAAAACTCTGGTTGCTGATGCGCGACCTGCGGGCCAATGGCGTGCAGCAAGTGACCGGCGACCTGGTGCTGGACCGCAACTTCTTCGTGCAACCGCAACTGCCGCAGTTCAACGACGACGGCAATGACGAGAACAAGCCGTTCCTGGTCAAGCCCGACTCGCTGCTGGTCAACCTCAAGGCCCTGCGCTTCGTGGCGCGCAACGACTCGGGCAAGGTGCTGATTTCCGTCGAACCGCCGATTGCCAGCATTCGCATCGACAATCAGGTCAAGGCCATCGGTGGCAAGCAGTGCACCGGCAACGTTCGCTACAACCCGGTCCCGCAGGCGGACGGCGGCGTGACCGTAACCGTCAACGGCCAGTTGGGCGACGGCTGCAGCTCGCAGACCTACCTGTCGCTGCTCGACCACGCGACCTACACCGCCGGCGCCGTGCGCGCCATCTGGAAGGAACTGGGCGGCAGCATCCAGGGCAAGGACCGCCTGGCCGCCGTTCCATCCAGCGCCAAGGTGCTGGCCCGGGCCTTCTCGCCGGACCTGGCGGAGATCATCCGCGACATCAACAAATACAGTAACAACACCATGGCCCAGCAGCTGTTCCTCAGCCTCGGCGCGCAATACCGCACCGACGCCGATGGCGACGATGCCAAGGCGGCGCAGAGAGTAATACGTCAGTGGCTGGCCAAGAAAGGCATCACCGCGCCGCATCTGGTGATGGAGAACGGTTCGGGTCTGTCCCGTGCCGAACGGGTCAGCGCCCGGGAAATGGCTTCCATGCTGCAAGCGGCCTGGAGAAGCCCGTACTCGGCGGAGTTCATCAGCTCGATGCCGATCGCCGGCATGGACGGCACCATGCGCAAGCGCCTCAAGCGCACCGCGATGTCCGGTGAAGCCCACGTGAAGACCGGGACCCTCAACACCGTGCGCGCCATCGCCGGCTACAGCCGCGACAGCAACGGCAACACCTGGGCCGTGGTGGCGATCCTCAACGATCCGAAGCCCTGGGGCGCCTCCTCGGTACTCGATCAGGTACTGCTGGATCTGTATCGCCAGCCGAAACTGGCAGACACCGCCTCGACCCTGTAAGCCGTCACTCGCAGGTGGCGCGGCAACCCCGCGCCACCTCGCTCCTCTGCCCTCTCCCGCCTCACGCCATCTCGGCCTCGACCCGGTCGCGCCCTGCCTGCTTGGCCGCATAGACCCCGGAATCCGCCCGCAGCAACAGCCCGTCGGCCCCTTCGTGCTCCCGCCAGCTGGCGATGCCGAAACTGGCCGTGACAACGCCCACGCCATCGATCGGCGAGCTACGTAGCCCGCGCCACAGCTCCTCGGCCAGGACATAGGCCTGTTGGCCATCGGTGTCCGGGCACAGCACCATGAACTCTTCGCCGCCCAGCCGGCAAAACACATCCGTGCGCCGCAGACGAAGGCTGATGCGCTCACAGACACCGCGCAGCACCATGTCGCCGATGGCATGCCCATGCTGGTCGTTGATCCGCTTGAAGTGGTCGATATCCAGCATGATCACCGCCAGATTGCCCACCCCGCGCTCGACCCGCGCCATTTCGGTCTGCAGGCGCTCCTGGAAATAGCGGCGGTTGTGAATGCCGGTCAGTGAGTCGGTGACCGACAGGGCCCGCAACTCTTCCTCGACCCGCTTGAGGTCGGAGATGTCCGACAGATAGCCATGCCACAGCACCCCACCCCCAGCCAGCCTTTCCGGGGTCGCCTCGCCGCGCACCCAGCGCAGGCCGCGTTGCGGCAGCTGCACCCGGTATTCCTCGCGCCAGGGGCTGAGTCTCTTCGCCGACGTCCAGATCGAGGTGCGCACCCTGGCCACATCGCCGGGGTGAATACGCTCGAACACCGGCTCGGCATCCAGCTGCAGCTGTTGCGGCTCGATCTCGTAAATGTCGCGGATGCCGTCACTGACGTAAGGGAAACTGGCATGACCCTGGGCATCCACCTGGAACTGGTAGATACCGCCAGGCACATGGGCACTGAGTTTTTTCAGCAGGCGATCGCGGGCCGCCAGCGCTTCATGGACCCGCTTGCGTTCGGTGATGTCGATGCAGACGGCCAGGTGCCCGACCCATAGCCCGTGATCGTCCAATACCGGAGTGGCCAGCATGTTCACCACCAGATGGCTGCCATCCTGGCGCACCAAGGTCCACTCGCGGGTTTCATCGCCACTTTCTTCGGAACCGTCCACCAGCATCGCCTGGCACATCGGAATCTGCCGGCCATAACGCTGGCTGAGCGCCTGCGCGCGCGCATTCAGTTCCTCAGGCAGATGCAGGCTTTCCAGGGTCAGATGGCCCACGACCTCGGCATTCTTATAGCCGAGCATGCGTTCGGCCCCGGCATTGAAGGTGCTGATCACGCCGCGCAGGTCCGTGGCGATGATCGCCACCTGGGTCGCCGCATTGAGCACGCTGCGCAGTTGCCCATGGGTGCCGCGCAGTTCCTGCTCCCTGACCCGCAGTTCCTCGGTGCGCTGTTCCACCAACCGCAGCGCGCGCTGCCGCTGGCTGACCAGCACATACAGCAAGGCACTGAGCAACAGGCTGAGCAGCGTGCCCAGGACCACCTGGCTGGAGATCGAAGAATGGTTGGCCTGGAGAAACAGCTCGCTGGGGCGGATGTTCACCTGGTAATCATGGTCGGCCAGGCTCAGCACCCGGCTCACCGCCAGCGGGCTGTCCCCCGGGCCGTTGCTCGACTCATAGAGCTTGCCGTACGACTCGGCGGTCGACAGGTCGATGATCTGCATGAACAGGTTGTCGTGACTCTGCTCGGGCAGACCATCCACCACCAGTTGGCGCATGCTGATCACCGCGATCACATAGCCGTAAGGCTCGGGGGGCGACATGGCCACATCGGCGCGCAGGCTGACGGGGCTCGCGAGGAGGATGCCGCGCGCATAGGAAGGCTCGACCCCCACCAAACGCACCGGCTGCGAAACCGCCACGCCACCGCGCAGCCGCGCCCGCTCGAGGGTCTCGCGGCGCATCGGCTGGGCCAGCAGGTCGAACCCCAGGGGCGAGCCCAGCGGGCTTTGGGTCTGGCTGTAGAGAACCGGTATGTACTCATCGCGCTCGGCAGCTCGCTGCAGCTTGCCCTCGGCATCCAGGTCGGCAATGAAATAATCCGGCGCCCCCTGTTCCTGCGCCATGCGCTCGAACGACGCCCGCTCGGCACCGCTGACGCGCGGCGCCCAGGCGTAGGCCTGGGTGCGATGCAAGAGAGGTTGGGCGTAGCCGTCGAAGTCCTGGCGCGAGACCGCGCCGGAATTGATGAAGAAGCGCTTGAGACCATCCAGGCGCTGCTCCTGATCTTCGAAGCGTTCTTCGATGCGGCTGTAACGTTCGCTGGCCAGCAGCTGGAAGCGTTGGCGCAACTGCTGCTGATACAGATTGAGGGTCGACCAGGCCAGCAGCCCGGTCAATACACAGCCAAACAGCAATACCAGTAACGCGACCAGCCAGGCCGACACGTCTTCGCTGATGAAGCCCAAGATTTTCGGGCGTACCGAGTGCAACGACATAAGCAAAACTCATAACGCCAGCGAACATGAGCGTCACATGGGCTTGCATTGAGTTATAGCTATTAGCCACTAATTTGGCTAGAGCAAAGAGCCTTGAAAATCAAGGCTCTGTGGATCCAATCAAGTTTCAGCGGGCAGTGATTTTCCAGGCCCGGTGGATCTTGCCGTTACGGGCAAAATCCGGGTCGATGGTCTTGGCGGTGATCTCCTCGACGGTGTAACGCGCCGCCAGGTTTTCCTCGAGCTGGAACTTGCGGAAGTTGTTGGAGAAATACAGCACGCCACCGCTGGCCAACCGGGCCATGGCCAGGTCGAGCAGTTGCACGTGGTCACGCTGCACGTCGAACACCCCTTCCATGCGCTTGGAGTTGGAGAAGGTCGGCGGGTCGATGAAGATCAGGTCGAACTCATCGCGGCAGGTCTCCAGCCAGGCCATGACATCGCCCTGCTCCAGACGGTTCTTGTCGGAGAAACCGTTGAGCGACAGGTTGCGCCGCGCCCAGTCCAGGTAGGTTTTCGACAGGTCGACGCTGGTGGTGCTGCGCGCCCCGCCCTTGGCCGCGTGCACACTGGCGGTGGCGGTGTAGCAGAACAGGTTGAGGAAACGCTTGCCAGCGGCTTCTTTCTGAATCCGCAGGCGCATCGGCCGATGATCGAGGAACAGCCCGGTATCGAGATAGTCGGTGAGGTTGACCAGCAGCTTCACGCCGCCTTCGCTGACCTCGGTGAACTTGCCCTGGGCGCTCTGGCGTTCGTACTGCTTGGTGCCGCTCTGGCGCTCGCGACGCTTGATCACCACCCGGCTCTTGTCGACGTTCAACGCTTGGGGAATGGCTGCCAGGGCATCGAACAGACGGGCCTGGGCCTTTTCCGGGTCGATGGATTTCGGCGCGGCGTATTCCTGCACGTGCACCCAGTCGTGGTACAGGTCGATGGCCAGGGAGTATTCCGGCATGTCGGCATCGTAGACGCGATAGCACTCGACGCCTTCGCGTTTGGCCCACTTGCCCAGCAACTTGAGATTCTTCTGCAGGCGGTTGGCGAACATCTGCCCGCCTTCGCTCAGGCGTGCCTGCTCGACCACAGGGGCTGGCGCCGGCGCCGGTTTGATCGGGTTGCCGTTCTTGTTGTACTGGCGCTCCTGCGGAACCAGCGGCGCCTGGTCGGCCTCGGCCTGTTCACGCTCGATCTGCCGCTGCTCCGGGGTACGGCGCTCGCCGGTGACGAACTGATCCGGCTGCACCTTGATCAGCAGCAGCTTGCACGGCAAGGCGCCGTTCCAGAACGAATACTGCTTGTGGCTGCGGATGCCCATGCGCTTGCCCAGGTCCGGCGCGCCGGTGAACACCGCCGCTTCCCAGCCCAGGCAGGCCTGACGCAGGCGTTCGCCCAGGTTCTGGTAGAGATACAGCAGGCTGGCTTCGTCACCCAGGCGCTCGCCGTAGGGCGGGTTGCTGATCACCAGGCCTTTCTGGTTCTGGTCCGGGCGCGGCTCGAAGGTCGCCACTTCGCCCTGATAGATCTTGATCCACTCACTGAGGCCGGCGCGCTCGACGTTGTTGCGCCCTGGCTGGATCAGCCGTGGGTCGGCTTCATAACCACGAATCCACAGTGGCGGCTTGGCCAGGCCGGCCTGGGCTCGTGCCTGGGCTTCTTCGTGGAGCTTGCGCCACAGGGCCGGGACATGACCGAGCCAGGCGGTGAAGCCCCATTGCTCGCGCTTGAGGTTGGGGGCGATGTCGGCGGCGATCATCGCTGCCTCGACCAGGAAGGTCCCCACGCCGCACATCGGGTCGGCCAGGGCACCGCCATTGGCCGCGATGCGTGGCCAGCCGGAACGGATCAGGATCGCCGCCGCGAGGTTTTCCTTCAGCGGCGCCGCGCCCTGCTGCAGGCGATAGCCGCGCTGGTGCAGGCTGTGGCCGGACAGGTCGAGGGAGAGGATGGCTTCGCCGCGATCCAGGCGCAGGTGAATGCGCAGGTCCGGGTTGAGCTTGTCGATGGAGGGACGCTCGCCGGTCGGCATGCGCAGCCGGTCGACGATGGCATCCTTGACCTTCAAGGCGCCGAAGTGGGTGTTGTCGATGCCCGAGCCATGGCCGCTGAACTCCACCGCCAGGGTGCCGTCCGCCAGCATGTGGTCCTGCCAGTCGACGTCATGCACGCCGTGATAGAGGTCTTCGGCGTCCTTCATCGGGAAGCGTTTGAGCACCAGCAATACCCGGTTGGCCAGACGCGACCAGAGGCACAGACGGTAGGCGGTCTCCATGTCGGCCATGCCGCGCACGGCCGAGGTATGTTCGCGCGCGTCTTCAAGGCCAAGCCCGGCGGCTTCCTCGATGAGCAGGCCTTCAAGGCCTTTGGGACAGGTGAGGAAGAGTTCGTAGCGATCCGACATGGGAGTTCAGGGCCTTTAGCAATAAGTGAACGGACAACGCATCGTCCGCCCGGTTTTCAATCAAGCGCTTTTCTTGAAGAGCGCTCGCGTGGCACGAATCTGTGCCGTCCCGCCCCTGCTGTTCAGCTCGCCGCTAGCGGTGACCACTGGGGTCAAAAGAGCTTAGATGCCGGGGCAGATAATAAAGTCAGCGAAACAAAAGGTCATAACTCGACCTTTCATCGAATAATACCTGAGTGCAACGGGATGGAATTCTCACTAAAGCATTAAGCCCATCATCCAGTAAGAGGCTGATCAGAGCGAGGTTTGCCTGATTGCCCCGATGAAAAACAGGCCGTTCTTATGGCCTCAACATCATTATCGTTACGTCCTTATGACAAAACGATCATTCCCACGCTGTGGCGCATTGGTTAGAAATCAACTCAGGTTGGCGCCGCAATGACGCCAACGCCACGCTCGCGACGCCGGCAGCGAGCACCAACGGCAGAAGCATTCTGCCCGGCCTCAAACGAGGTCGACGGGACATAAGACAGTCAACAAGTGAGGGAAACACCCTATGAGAAGACTTAAGCGTGATCCGTTGGAAAGAGCATTTTTGCGCGGATATCAGTATGGCGTTCATGGCAAGTCCCGTGAGCTTTGCCCATTTACTCTACCGTCGGTACGCCAAGCCTGGATCAATGGCTGGCGCGAAGGACGCGGCGACAACTGGGACGGTATGACCGGCACTGCGGGAATCCACAGACTCAACGAACTTCACGCCGTCGGCTAAAACAGGGCACACACTCCGACACCAAAATCTGAATACGTAACGACTTAACCACGCACGTCCCATCCGGACGGCGGGCTGCGGCCCAGGGGCTCCTTTCAGGAGCCCTTTTTATTGGCCGCGCAAAAAACTCAGCGCAACGCCGCGATCGCGTCCACCGACTCGCGAATCAGCGCCGGGCCCTTGTAGATGAAGCCCGAATACAACTGCACCAGGCTGGCGCCGGCGGCAATCTTTTCCGCCGCATGCTTGCCTTCGGTGATACCGCCCACCGCGATGATCGGCAAACGCCCGGCCAACTCGCCCGCCAGCACCTTCACGGTGTGGGTGCTCTTGTCGCGCACCGGCGCGCCGGACAGGCCGCCCGCCTCATCGCCATGCTCCATGCCTTCGACGCCAACGCGGCTCAGGGTGGTGTTGGTGGCGATGACCGCGTCCATCCCGGTCTCGATCAGGGCTTGCGCCACTTCGGCGGTTTCTTCGTCGGTCATGTCCGGGGCGATCTTGATCGCCAGCGGCACCCGCTTGCCATGCTGCACCGCCAGCTCCTGCTGACGCTGGCTGAGGGCGCCGAGCAGCTGCTTGAGCGACTCGCCGAACTGCAGGCTGCGCAGGCCCGGGGTGTTGGGCGAACTGACGTTGACCGTCACGTAGCTGGCGTGGGCATACACCTTGTCCAGGCAGATCAGGTAGTCATCCACCGCGCGCTCGACCGGGGTGTCGAAGTTCTTGCCAATGTTGATCCCCAGCACGCCCTTGTACTTGGCGGCCGCCACCCGGGCCAGCAAGTGATCGACGCCCAGGTTGTTGAAGCCCATGCGGTTGATGATCGCTTCGGCTTCCGGCAGGCGGAAGATCCGTGGCTTGGGGTTGCCCGGCTGCGGACGCGGGGTGATGGTGCCGATTTCGACGAAACCGAAACCCAATTGGGCAAAACCGTCGATGGCCGCACCGTTCTTGTCCAGGCCGGCCGCGAGGCCGACCGGGTTCGGGAAGTCCAGGCCCATGACCTTCACCGGCATCTGCGCCGGCGCCTTGCACAGCAAGCCATTGAGGCCCAAACGCCCGCCCGCGCCGATCAGGTCCAGGGACAGATCGTGGGAGGTTTCCGGGGAGAGTTTGAACAACAGCTGGCGGGCCAGGGTATACATGGGCGGGCTTGACTCGGTGGCGGCGAAATGAGGCGGCGATTATAGCCGGGCATGGGGCTCGCAGGCGAGGCACGCGGCGAAATCAGCGGTGAATGGCATATGCCTTGCACCGCAACCTGCATCAGCACCCAGGCCAATGGCGGCGTGGGTCGAAAGACAAAGGCGTCGTTACCCCGCCGGCTCTGCCTGGCGCGCGGGTGCGACGTTTTTTTATGCAAGCTTTTATGGACGGTGCTACCCCATGAACGAACTCCCCGTCAGCCCGCTGGCCTGGGTCAACGGCAGCGATGCCCCGGAAAAGACCGCGATCAACTTAGGCTTCATGGCCTTGAGCGACTGCGCCTCGGTGGTGGTCGCCGCCACCCAGGGCTTCGCCCAGCCTTACGGCCTGACCCTGAACCTCAAGCGCCAGGCGTCCTGGGCCAACCTGCGGGACAAGCTGGTGAGCGGCGAGCTGGATGCCGCCCACAGCCTGTACGGCCTGATCTACGCCGTGCACCTGGGCATCGGTGGGGTCAACACCAGCGACATGGCGGTGCTGATGGGCCTGAACCAGAACGGCCAGAGCATCAACCTCTCGCGGGAACTGCAGGCCCTGAACGTGACCAGTCCTGAAGCGCTTCACCTGCACGTGCACCAAAGCCGGGCAAGGCTGACCTTCGCCCAGACCTTCCCCACCGGCACCCACGCCATGTGGCTGTATTACTGGCTGGCCGCCCAGGGCATCCACCCGTTGCAGGACGTCGACAGCGTGGTGGTGCCGCCGCCGCAAATGGTCGCGCACCTACAGGCCGGGCGCATCGACGGCTTTTGCGTGGGCGAGCCCTGGAGCGCCAGCGCGGTGAACCAGAACCTGGGTTTCACCCTGGCCACCAGCCAGGCGATCTGGCCCGACCACCCGGAAAAAGTCCTCGGCTGCACTCGCGCCTTCGTCGAGCAGTACCCGAACACTGCGCGGGCGCTGGTCATGGCGATTCTCGAGGCCAGCCGTTTCATCGAGCAGAGCCGCGAGAACCGCCAGAGCACCGCGCAACTGTTGAGCGCCAGCGAGTATCTCGATGCGCCGCTGGACTGCATCGAGCCGCGCCTGCTCGGCGAGTATGCCGATGGCCTCGGCAGCCGCTGGCAGGACCCGCACGCGCTACGCTTTCATAATGAAGGCGCGGTCAACCTGCCGTATCTGTCCGACGGCATGTGGTTCATGACCCAGTTCCGCCGCTGGGGCTTGCTGCGCGAAGACCCGGACTACCTGGGCATCGCGCGCCAGGTGCAGCAACTCGAACTCTATCGTGAAGCCGCCACCGCCGTCGGTGTCGCGTCCTGGGGCCAGGACATGCGCAGCAGCCAGTTGATCGACGGCAAGCTGTGGGACGGTTCGGACCCGGCGGCCTATGCCCGCAGCTTCCAGCTGCACGCCATGAGCGACAGCTCCCCTCTTCTCGCCAGCCGCTGACAGGAGCCCGAGACCATGTTGCGTATCCTGCTGATCAACGACACCGCCAAGAAGGTCGGTCGGCTCAAGGCGGCCCTGATGGAAGCCGGTTTCGAGGTGATCGACGAGTCGGGCCTGACCATCGACCTGCCGACGCGCGTCGAAACAGTGCGTCCGGACGTGATCCTGATCGATACCGAGTCACCGAGCCGCGATGTGATGGAGCAAGTGGTGCTGGTCAGCCGCGACCAGCCACGGCCGATCGTGATGTTCACCGACGAGCACGACCCCGACGTGATGCGCCACGCCATCAAGTCCGGGGTCAGTGCCTACATAGTCGAAGGCATCCAGGCCCAGCGCCTGCAACCCATTCTCGATGTGGCCATGGCCCGCTTCGAGAGCGACCAGGCTTTGCGCGCGCAGCTGCAGGCCCGCGACCAGCAACTGGCCGAGCGCAAGCGCATCGAGCTGGCCAAGGGCCTGCTGATGAAGATGAAAGACTGCAACGAAGAACAGGCCTACACCCTGATGCGCCGCCAGGCCATGAGCCGGCAGCAGAAGCTGATCCAGGTGGCGGAGCAGATCATTGCCATGAGCGAGTTGCTGGGCTGAAAGCTCGCGGTGCTGGTGCGGGCCCTATCGCGGGCAAGCCTCGCTCCTANCGATAGGGACACAGCCACTCCAACTCTTGGCACAGATCTGGCTATGTAATCGACACAGGTAACCAACGGCGGTTGCCCCACCTACGACAAAGACGTCGCACACCCTTCTCGCCCTGGCGATGCGGGTTGCGGCGTTTTTTCGTTTTGGCCCCACAGCCCGGGGCCGGTGGAGCGGCCGTAATGGCGCCCCACGCAAAAGCTCATGACTCCTTTCGAGATTCTTAACAGCTGAGGTGCGCGATGAATTCAAGCTTCTGGAAATCCGGCCACACCCCGACATTGTTCGCGGCCTTCCTCTATTTCGACCTGAGCTTCATGGTCTGGTACCTGCTCGGCCCGCTGGCCGTGCAAATCGCCGCCGACCTGCAACTGACCACCCAGCAGCGCGGGCTGATGGTGGCCACGCCTATCCTGGCCGGCGCCGTGTTGCGCTTCGCCATGGGCCTGCTGGCCGATCGTCTGTCGCCCAAGACCGCCGGGCTGATCGGCCAGGTGATTGTCATCGGTGCGCTGTTCTGCGCCTGGAAGCTGGGCATCCACAGCTATGAACAGGCCCTGCTGCTGGGGCTGTTCCTGGGCATGGCCGGCGCCTCCTTCGCCGTGGCCCTGCCGCTGGCTTCGCAATGGTATCCGCCACAGCACCAGGGCAAGGCGATGGGCATCGCCGGGGCCGGCAACTCCGGCACGGTATTCGCGGCCCTGTTCGCGCCTTTGCTGGCCGGCGCCTTTGGCTGGAGCAACGTGTTCGGCTTCGCCCTGATCCCGCTGGCCCTGACCCTGGTGCTGTTCGCCTGGCTGGCCAAGAACGCCCCGGAACGGCCCAAGGCCAAATCCATGGCCGACTACTTCAAGGCCCTGGGCGACCGCGACAGCTGGTGGTTCATGTTCTTCTACAGCGTGACCTTCGGCGGCTTCATCGGCCTGGCCAGCGCCCTGCCCGGCTACTTCAACGACCAGTACGGCCTGAGCCCGGTCACCGCCGGCTACTACACCGCCGCCTGCGTGTTCGGTGGCAGCCTGATGCGGCCGCTGGGCGGTGCGCTGGCCGATCGCTTCGGCGGCATTCGCACCCTGCTGGTGATGTACAGCGTCGCGGCGGTGTGCATCGCCGCGGTCGGTTTCAACCTGCCAAGCTCCTACGCGGCCCTGGCCCTGTTCGTGTGCACCATGCTCGGCCTGGGTGCGGGCAACGGCGCGGTGTTCCAGCTGGTGCCACAGCGTTTCCGCCGCGAGATCGGGGTGATGACCGGGCTGATCGGCATGGCCGGCGGCATCGGTGGTTTTGCCCTCGCCGCGGGCATGGGCGCAATCAAGCAAAGCACTGGCAGCTATCAGTTGGCGCTGTGGCTGTTCGCCAGCCTGGGCATACTGGCCTGGTTCGGCCTGCACGGGGTGAAACGCCGCTGGCGGACCACCTGGGGTTCGGCCGCTGTCACCGCGGCGCGGGTCTGAGCCGTCCATGAGCCTGCGACTGAGCCACGCCCAAGCCAGCGCCATCGGGCCGCGCGCGGAAAACCAGGATGCCCTGCGCCTGGTCACCCCGGCGCCGGCCCTGGCCGCCAGCAAGGGCCTGCTGTTCGCCATCGCCGACGGCGTCAGCCAATGCGCCGACGGCGGTCTGGCCGCGCGCTCGACCTTGCAGGCGCTGGCGCTGGACTACTACGCCACCCCGGAAACCTGGGCCGTGGCCCAGGCCCTGGAACGCCTGCTACTGGCACAGAACCGCTGGCTGCAGGCCAACGGCGGCGGCCAGCCGCTGCTGACCACCGTCAGTGCCCTGGTGCTGCGCGGCCGGCGCTTTACCCTGGCCCATGTCGGCGATTGCCGGGTCTATCGCTGGCACGCCGATCAACTGCAACGCATCAGCGACGATCACGTCTGGGACCAGCCCGGCATGCAGCACGTGCTCAAGCGTGCCCTGGGCCTGGACCAACACCTGGTGGTGGACTTCCTCGATGGCGAGCTGCGGGAAAACGAAAGTTTCCTGATGCTCAGCGACGGCGTCTGGGCCACCCTGGGCGATACCGCCATCGCCGCGATCCTGCGCGACCAGCCCGACCTCGACAGCGCGGTGCAGACCCTGGTCAGCGCCGCGCACCTGGCCGGCAGCCAGGACAATGCCAGCGCCCTGCTGGTGCGGGTCGAGGCCCTGGGCGAAAGCTCCATCGGCGATGCCCTGATTCACTTGCAGCAATGGCCGCTGCCGCCAGCCCTCAAGCCGGGACAGCACTTCGAAGGCTGGCAGGTCGCCGAGGTGGTCGGGCAAAGCCAGCAATCCCTGCTGTACCGCGTGCTCGATGCGCAACAACAACCCTGGCTGCTGAAAACCCTGCCCGGTCATCTGCACGACGATCACCAGGCCGGGCAATCGTTGCTGTCAGAGGAATGGTTCCTGCGTCGGGTGGCCGGCCGGCACTTTCCCGAAGTGCATGCCGCGACCGCCCGCCAGCATCTGTATTACGTGATGCGCGAATACCCGGGGCAGACCCTGGCCGATTATCTGCAACAGCATGGCCCCTTGCCGCTGGCGCAGTGGCAGGACCTGGCCGAGCGTCTGTTGCGGGCCGTGGGCCTGCTGCACCGCCGGCAGATCCTGCATCGCGACATCAAGCCGGACAACCTGCTGCTCGGCGACGACGGCGAGCTGCGCCTGCTGGACTTCGGCCTGGCCTATTGTCCCGGCCTGTCCGAGGACCAGGCGCATCTGTTGCCCGGTACCCCGAGCTATATCGCCCCAGAGGCTTTCAACGGCGTGGCGCCGACACCGCGACAGGATCTGTACGCAGTGGGCGTGACCCTCTATCACTTGCTGACCGGGCACTTTCCCTACGGCGAAATCGAAGCCTTCCAGCGCCCGCGCTTCACCACCCCGGTCAGCGCCAGCCGCTATCGCCCGGACCTGCCGGACTGGCTCGAACAAAGCCTGGAACGCGCGGTACAGGCCGATCCGGCACAGCGCTATGAAACCGCCGAAGAGTGGTTGCTGGTGCTGGAACAGGGCGAACGCCACAGCCTCAGCGTGCGCCCCAGGCCGCTGCTGGAACGCGAGCCCTTGAAGGTCTGGCGCACCCTGGCACTGGTCTCACTGCTGCTCAACCTGCTGTTGCTGTACCTGTTCCTGCATCACTGATAGCGCCTATAACCCTATAACCCTATAACCCTGTAGCCGCTGTCGAGCGGCAGCGAGGCTGCGCTCGACCGCGTAGCGGGCGCCAAGCCAGACGACCGTCCAGGTCAGGCACACCGAGCTGCCAGGTTTACGGGGCTGCGCCCCGATCGCAGCCTCGCCGGGGCTCGGCAGCGGCTACAGGTTGCTCCAGAAACGGGCAAGGCGCTTTGAATCGGTGCAGTTTTTCCCCTTATCACCTGCGCAAGCCGCGCCAACCCCGCTAAAACCGCGATTCGCGGAACTTGGCACAACCACTGCATTAACTCTCCCAACAGCACATACGACCCGGCCTTCAACGACGAAGGATGGGTTTTCCCGAGAGAACGGGACCGGACAAAGGCGTCCTGCCAGGCAACTGGCGGGACGCCTTTTTTGTTTGCGCAACCTTTATCGAGCCAGGCCCGGCATGCCCGACGGCCTGTCTACGCGGAGAGCGAAATGAAGAAACTCAAACTGGTGATGATCGGCAACGGCATGGCCGGGGTACGCACTCTGGAAGAGCTGCTCAAGCTGAGCAATGAGTTGTACGACATCACGGTCTTCGGCGCGGAACCCCACACCAACTACAACCGCATCCTGCTCTCCCCGGTACTGGCCGGCGAACAGACCTTCGAAGAGATCGTGCTCAACGACCTGAGCTGGTACCTGGACAACAACATCAAGCTGCTGCTCAACCGCAAGGTGGTGGAGATCGACCGGGTCAAGCGCCGGGTGATCGCCGCAGACGGCAGCGAAGCCGAGTACGACCGCCTGCTGATCGCCACCGGCTCGACCCCGTTCATCCTGCCGATTCCCGGCAACGACCTGCAGGGCGTGATCGGCTACCGCGATATCGCCGACACCCAGGCGATGATCGACACCGCCAAGACCCACAAGCACGCGGTGGTCATCGGCGGCGGCCTGCTCGGCCTGGAAGCCGCCAACGGCCTGATGCTGCGCGGCATGGACGTGACCGTGGTGCACATCGGCGAATGGCTGCTGGAGCGCCAGCTGGACAAGACCAGCGGCCAGCTGCTGCAAACCGCCCTGGAAAGCCGTGGCCTGAAATTCCGCCTGAGCGAACAGACCCAGGCCCTGCACGACGCGGGCAATGGCCGGGTCGGCTCGGTGCAGTTCAAGAACGGCGACATCATCCCCGCCGACCTGGTGGTGATGGCCGCAGGCATCCGGCCCAATACCGAGCTGGCGGAAAAAGCCGGCCTGCCCTGCAGCCGCGGGATCCTGGTCAACGACACCCTGCAGACCTACGACCCGCGCATCTATGCCATCGGCGAATGCGCCAGCCACCGCGGTATCGCCTACGGCCTGGTGGCGCCGCTGTTCGAACAGGCCAAGGTCTGCGCCAACCACCTGGCGCAACTGGGCTTCGCCCGCTACCAGGGTTCGGTGACCTCGACCAAGTTGAAAGTCACCGGCATCGACCTGTTCTCCGCCGGCGACTTCATGGGCGGCGAAGGCACCGAGACCATCACCCTCTCCGACCCCATCGGCGGCGTGTACAAGAAGCTGGTGATCAAGGACGACGTCCTGGTCGGCGCCTGCCTGTACGGCGACACCGCCGACGGTGGCTGGTACTTCCGGCAGATCCGCGAGAACCACGCCATCGGCGAGATCCGCGACCACCTGATGTTCGGCGAGAACGCCCTGGGCGACGTCGGCCACCAGGGCCAGGACAAGGCCATGAGCATGGCCGACACTGCCGAAGTCTGCGGCTGCAACGGCGTGTGCAAGGGCACCATCGTCAAGGCGATCCAGGAGCATGGCCTGTTCAGCGTCGACGAGGTCAAGAAACACACCAAGGCCGCCAGTTCCTGTGGTTCCTGTGCCGGCCTGGTGGAACAGATCCTGATCAACACCGTGGGCGGTGCGGCCGACGTCAAGCCGAAAAGCGAAAAGGCCATCTGCGGCTGCAGCGACCTCAACCACGGGCAGATCCGCCAGGCGATCCGCGAACAGCACCTGCTGACCATCGCCAGCACCATGAGCTACCTGAACTGGCGCACGCCCAACGGCTGCGCTACTTGCCGCCCGGCGCTGAACTACTACCTGATTTCCACCTGGCCGGGCGAAGCCAAGGACGATCCGCAATCGCGGCTGATCAACGAACGGGCCCACGCCAATATCCAGAAAGACGGCACCTATTCGGTGGTGCCGCGGATGTGGGGTGGCGTCACCACGCCTTCCGAACTGCGGCGCATCGCCGACGTGGCGGACAAGTACCAGGTGCCGATGGTCAAGGTCACCGGCGGCCAGCGCATCGACCTGTTGGGCATCAAGAAGCAGGACTTGCCCGGGGTCTGGAAGGACCTGGACATGCCCTCCGGCCATGCCTACGGCAAGTCCATCCGCACCGTGAAAACCTGCGTTGGCAGCGAGTTCTGCCGCTTCGGCACGCAGAACTCCACCCAACTGGGCATCGAGCTGGAGCATGACCTGTTCAACATGTGGTCGCCGCACAAGGTCAAGCTGGCGGTCTCCGGCTGCCCGCGCAACTGCGCCGAGGCCGGGATCAAGGACGTCGGCATCATCGGCGTCGACTCGGGCTGGGAGATGTACATCGGCGGCAATGGCGGGATCAAGACCGAGGTCGCGGAGTTCTTCGTCAAGCTGAAAACCGCCGACGAGGTGCGCGAATACAACGGCGCCTTCCTGCAGCTGTACCGCGAGGAAGCCTTCTACCTGGAGCGCACCGTGCACTACCTGCAACGGGTCGGCATGGCGCACATCAAGCAGGCCATCATCGAAGACCCAGAGCGGCGCAAGGCGCTCAACGAACGCCTGCAATTCTCTCTGTCCTTCGAACAGGACCCGTGGAAGGAGCGCCTGGAACAGCCGCTGCTGAAAAAGGAGTTCGAGCCGATCCGCGTCAAGCAACTGGAGGTGCAGCCATGAACTGGCTGGATATCTGCGCCCTGGACGAGATCAATGCCCTGGGCTCGCGCATCGTCAACGGCCCCAAGGGCGACATCGCGATCTTTCGCACCAGCGACGACGAAGTCTTCGCCCTCGACGACCGCTGCCCGCACAAGGGCGGGCCGCTGTCCCAGGGGCTGATCTACGGCAAGAAGGTCGCCTGCCCGCTGCACAACTGGCAGATCGACCTGGAGTCCGGCGAGGCGCAGGCACCGGACATCGGCTGCGCCCATCACCACCTGGCGCGGGTGGAAAACGGCCGCGTGCTGCTGGCCTTGCGGGATGCCGGCTGATGAACCGCCAGACGACCGCCTCGACCTGCTGTTACTGCGGCGTTGGCTGTGGCGTGCTGATCGAGCACGACGGCGAACGCATCCTCGGCGTCAGTGGCGACCCGAGCCACCCGGCCAACCACGGCAAACTGTGCAGCAAGGGCTCCACCCTGCACCTGACCGGCGACCTCGCCGCGCGCGCCCTGTACCCGGAATTGCGCCTGGGCAAGGCCCTGGCCCGCAGCCGCACCGACTGGGACAGCGCCCTGGAGCACGCGGCCAACGTATTTGCCGAAACCATCGCCGAACACGGCCCGGACAGCGTGGCCTTCTATATCTCCGGGCAATTGCTCACCGAGGACTACTACGCCTTCAACAAGCTGGCCCGGGCCCTGGTGGGCACCAACAACATCGACAGCAATTCGCGGCTGTGCATGTCCTCGGCGGTGGTCGGCTACAAGCGCAGCCTGGGCGCCGATGCGCCGCCCTGCAGCTATGAAGACCTCGAACTGAGCGACTGCGTGATGATCGTCGGCAGCAACATGGCCTACGCCCATCCGGTGCTGTTTCGCCGCCTGGAACAGGCCAAACGCCTGCGCCCACAGATGAAAGTAATCGTCATCGACCCGCGGCGCACCGACACCTGCGACCTGGCCGACCTGCACCTGGCGATCCTGCCCGGCACCGATGTCGCGCTGTTCCACGGCATCCTGCATCTGCTGCTGTGGCAGGACTGGATCGACCGCGACTTCATCCAGGCGCATACCGAAGGCCTGGCCGAGCTGAAGAACCTGGTCCACGACTACAGCCCGCATATGGTCGCGCAGCTGTGCGGTATCAGCGTCGAGCAGTTGCGCCAGTGCGCCGAATGGGTCGGCACCTCGCCGAGCTTCCTGTCGCTGTGGTGCATGGGGCTGAACCAGTCCAGCGCCGGCAGCGCGAAAAACAGCGCGCTGATCAACCTGCACCTGGCCACCGGGCAGATCGGTCGCCCCGGGGCTGGCCCTTTCTCCCTCACCGGCCAGCCGAATGCCATGGGCGGCCGGGAAACCGGCAGCCTGTCAAACCTGCTGCCAGGACACCGAGACGCCGCCAACCCGGAGCATCGGGCTGAAGTCGCAGCCTATTGGGGCGTCGAGCAATTGCCGGCCAGCCCCGGCCTGACCGCGATCGAGCTGTTCGAACAGCTTCGTAGCGGCAAGATCAAGGCGCTGTGGATCGCCTGCACCAACCCGGCGCAGTCGCTGCCCGACCAGAACGCGGTGCGAGAGGCCTTGCTGGCCTGCCCGTTCGTGGTCCTGCAGGAAGCCTTCCGCACCACCGAGACCGCGGCCTTTGCCGACCTGCTGCTGCCCGCCGCCAGTTGGGGCGAGAAGGAAGGCAGCGTGACCAACTCGGAACGGCGCATCTCCCATGTGCGCCGCGCCGTGGCCACTCCAGGCGAAGCACGCCCGGACTGGGCCATCACCCTGGACTTCGCCCGGCGCCTGGAACAGCGCCTGCGCCCGCAACAACCCAGCCTGTTCGCCCTGGATACGCCTGCCCAGGTGTTCGATGAATACAAACAGCTGACCCGCGGCCGCGACCTGGATCTTTCCGGCATCAGCCACGCGCTGATCGACCAACTGGGCCCGCAGCAATGGCCCTTCCCCACCGGCGCCGAACAGGGGACGCCGCGGCTGTACGTTGACGGCCGCTTCCCCACCGCCAGCGGACGAGCGCACTTCGTCAGCGACCCGTATCGCGCGGCCAAGGAACAGCGGGATGCGCGTTTCCCCCTGACCCTGATCACCGGCCGCCTGCGGGATCAATGGCATGGCATGAGCCGTACCGGCACCGCGGCCCAGCTGTTCGGGCACGTCAGTGAAGCCGTCCTCAGCCTGCACCCGGACGAACTGCGGCGGCAGAACCTGCAAACGGGTGACCTGGTGTCGCTGAAAAGCCGTCGTGGCAGCGTGATAGTCGCCGTGACGGACGACGACAGCGTGCGCCCGGGCCAGGCTTTTCTGCCGATGCATTGGGGCGATCGTTTCCTCAAGGGTGGTGTCAATGCCGTGACCCAACCGGCGTTCGACCCACTGTCCAAACAGCCGGAACTCAAGCACAGCGGCGTGCGCCTGGAGCCGGTGCAGCTACCGTGGCAGCTGTTCGCCCTGATCGAGGGTGACGTACAGCGGCACTTCGAAGCCCTGCGTCCGCTCTGCGAAAGTTTCGCCTATGTCAGCCTGAGCCTGGCCGGTCGCGAACGCCCGGCCCTGCTGCTGCGGGCGGCCAACACCGAGGCGCCGGCGCCGCAGCTGCTCAAGGACATTGACCAGTTGCTGGGGCTCAACGAAGGCCCGGTACTGGCCTATGACGATCCGCGGCGCTCCATCGGCAAGCGAGTACGCATCGAACAGGGACGGATCACCGCCATTCGCCTGGCCGGCGAAACCCTGGCCCAGCACTGGCTGCAGAACCTGTGGCTGGAAGGCAAGGCCGATGAGCAACTGCGCCGCTGGCTGCTGGCACCGATGAGCGCACCGCCAGGGGCGGCCGGGCTGATCGCCACGAGTGGCAAGACCTTGTGCAACTGCAAGAACGTCAGCCAGAGCGCGGTCTGTGCCGGGATCTCCCGCGGCCTGGACCTCGATGGCCTGAAACAGGAACTGGGCTGCGGCACTCAATGCGGCTCCTGCGTCCCCGAAATCAAACGTCTGCTGGCCAGCTCGGCACAGCCCGTCGCAATCCCCCTGTGAGGAAACGAATATGAGCGCAAAAGTCTGGCTGGTGGGTGCGGGCCCTGGCGATCCTGAACTGCTGACCCTCAAGGCCGTGCGGGCCCTGGGAGAAGCTGATGTGGTGCTGATCGATGACCTGGTGAATCCGGCGGTACTGGAGCACTGCCCCCGGGCACGGGTGATCGCCGTGGGTAAGCGCGGTGGCTGTCGCTCGACACCCCAGGCGTTCATTCATCGGCTGATGCTGCGTTATGCCCGTCATGGCAAGTGCGTGGTACGCCTCAAGGGCGGCGATCCGTGTATCTTCGGCCGTGGCGGTGAAGAAGCGCAGTGGCTGCAGGAACGTGGCGTCGAGGTGGAACTGGTGAACGGCATCACGGCCGGCCTGGCGGGGGCTACCCAGTGCGGGATCCCGCTGACCCTGCGCGGTGTTGCCCGTGGCGTCACCCTGCTGACGGCCCATACCCAGGACGACAGCAGCCTGAACTGGCAGGCCCTGGCGCAAAGCGGTACGACCCTGGTGATCTATATGGGAGTGGCCAAACTGGGCGAGATACGTGAACAGCTGATCGCTGGCGGCCTGGCACCACATACCCCGGTGGCCATGATCGAGAACGCGTCCCTGCCCGAGCAGCGCCTGTGCCGGAGCGATCTGCACGCCATGCAGGACGATGCCCAGGCCTTCCAGCTGAAAAGCCCGGCCATCCTGGTCGTTGGCGAGGTAGCTGCTTGCGGCGCACAACTGCCCGCCCTTTCCGAGGCGGCCCTGGCGGCAGCACTCTCGGCCTGATTCCAGGCCGTTTCAGCAAATCGCAGGCAAAGAAAAACCCGGCCTAGGCCGGGTTTTTCAAAGCTGCAAGCTACAGATTACTGAGCTTGTTGAGCTTGTGCTTCAACCTGCGCTTCTACGCGACGGTTTACAGCGCGGCCAGCTTCAGTTGCGTTGTCAGCAACTGGGCGGGACTCACCGTAACCAACGGATTGAACGCGGCTCGACTCAACACCGTACTGGCTGGTCAGAACTTGCTTAACGGCGTTTGCACGACGCTCAGACAGTTTCTGGTTGTAAGCGTCAGGACCGACGGAGTCAGTGTGACCTTCAACAACGGTGGTGGTTTGTGGGTACTGCTTCATGAAGTCAGCGAGGTTCTTGATGTCAGCGTAGCTGTTAGGCTTAACGACCGACTTGTCGAAGTCGAACTTCACGTCCAGCTCAACACGAACAACTTCAGCAACCGGAGCTTCTGGTTCTGGAGTTGGTTCTGGAACTGGAGCAGGAGCTGGAGCAACCTTGCCAGCGTTGCCGCCGAAGTTCACACCCAGACCAACCAGAGCGGAGTAGTCCCACTTGCCGTTGTCCATTGCGTAGTCGGCTTCAACGCCGGCACGAGCGAACAGGTTATCGGTGAAGTAGTACTTAACGCCGGTACCGATGATAGCCAGGGTCGACTGGTCGCGACCGCTGTGGCCGTCAGCCAGGACGTTGGTACGGCTCTGGTGACCGAAACCACCCGAAACGTATGGACGCAGGGAGTCCACGCCAGCTTGACCGAAGTGGTAGGTAGCCAGCAGGCTGCCGGTGTCACCTTTGATCTTCTGGTTGCCAGTGCCGTCGTTCGAACGGGTGTGGTTGGTTTTGTCGTAGTTCAGGTCCAACGACAGGTCATCGGTCAGGAAGTAGCCGATGCGAGCGCCTGGGTTGAAGCCGTCTTCGATGTGCTTAACGCTGTCGTTGTACTGTTTTTTGTAAAACAGTTCACCCTCGACCGCGCCTTGGCCTTGCGCCAGAACGCCGAACGAAGTCACGGCAACAATAGAACCAATGGCAATGCCCAAGGTGTTTTTCAGTTTCATCCGTTAAATCCCCATCTGGTGATTGTAAAGCAGTCCCACATACCGGGGGACAACTCGGCGGTAAGTCTATCAGAACTTACCTAGACGTAAGAGATATTTGCGCCGAACTAAGTTTCAGCAATGCCTGCAAATTTCTCACGCAATTTATCAAGCGCACGCTTGTACCGCATTTTCGTAGCACTCAAACCCATGTGCATGATGTCTGCGATCTCCTGGAACTCCAGTTCTGCGACGAATCGTAGCACCAGAATCTCCCGATCGATCGGGTTCACATGCACCAACCAGCGGTCAAGTCCGCCCTTCTCCTCAGGTTTCGGCGCCTTATCTTCAGACGCTTCCTCGAGGGGATCAAGACTTAACGCATCCATCAAGCGACGCTTGCGCCGTTCTTTCCGATACTGCGTGATGCATTCGTTGTACGTGATGCTATAGAGCCATGTCTTGAACTTCGATTTCCCCTCGAAGTTCTTGAGGCCATACAGCACCTTCAACATCACCTCCTGACAGACATCATCAGCATCACGATCGTTCCCTAAATAACGTGCACAAACGTTGAAGAGGGTTCGCTGATAGCGTCGCATCAACTCTTCATACGCACGCGTTACGTGAAACAGCTCCGTGTGCGAGCGCGCAACCAACTCCTCGTCAGAGAGCTCACGGGGGTCATAGCGCGTGGATAGCGATTGGGCTTTATTCAAAACGAGTCGGGCCGACAGTCAGGTCAATGTCCACCGCAGCCCAGGCAAGGGCATTTTGCGGCGGCATACATTAGCAGGGTTTGCCGGGTTAGCGGCTACTTACATGCTGTTCCAGCAGGATCCGATTGGAGAGAGAGACCAACTCGCCCTCATCGGTCAGCAGTGTAGTCTTAACCGTGCCGATCTCCTCGATCTGCCCTTCGACCTCGCCAATTCGCACTTGTTGCCCAACCTGATACAGCTCACGCACATAGATTCCCGCAAGAATCTGACCGGCAATATCCCGGCTTCCCAACCCCATGGCCAAGGCAACAGCCAGACCAACGGTAATCAAAACGATCACGATCACATGGTTGAGCAGGTCGGTTTTGACCTCCAACTGACTGATCGCAACGGAAATACTGATGATGATCACCAGCCCCTGGGCGATTCGCCCCAGGCCACTGGCGTAATCCAGACCGACCCCTTCGGCGGCTCCACGCACCAGCCCATTGGCCAGTTGCGCCAGCAATACCCCCACCAACAGCACCAGCGCGGCCCCGAAAACCTTCGGTACATACAGCGCCAACATGTCGAGCGTAGCCGAAACCCGCTCCAGGCCAAGGGATTCTGCAGCAGAAACCAGAAAAATCAGTAATACGAACCAATACACGATTTTACCGATCAAGGTAGAAATCGGTACCTGCAGGCCCGCACGGGACAGCAGCTTGGTCAAACCGGTACCGCCCATCAAGCGGTCCAGGCCCAGCTTGGCGAGCAATTTCGAAAGCAGGGTATCAAGCAGCTTGGCGACCACGAAGCCCAGCAGCAGCACGACCAGCGCGCCAAACAGGTTGGGAATGAAGTTCGCTACCTTGGTCCACAATGCAGTCATCGCAGTGACGAGGCTCTGAGTCCAGAGATCAAGTTCCATATTCAATCAGCCTTATCAGCAGTGCGAGCAGTAGGTTTACGACGGGAAACCGGCGAGATATGGGCCGATCCGTTATTCAGAGCAATCATCAGCGCCGGCAACCAGCGGCCGAGCAGGCTGAACAGATCCCCCGCCCCCACCTGCCGGTTGGCGGTTTTCAGTACGCGGCCCAGGCACGCATCGTCGTCCCGGGTGGACGGTGTGGCCTTGAGCATGTCACGCAACGACTGTTCAAACGGATCGTGCATACGCACCTCTCGATATGTCTGTGAAAGACGCGATCAAAATTCCTTGGGTCACATAGTTCATGATCAGACCCAGCGCAAACGTCGGAATAACCACCACTGTCCCAGCGCTACCAGCGCCATCAGCAGGCAGGCCACCAGAAACCCGTAGGGGCTGTTGGAAAGCGGAATGCCGCCCACGTTGATCCCCAGCAAGCCGGCCAGAAAACTCATCGGCAGAAAGATCCCGGTGATGACCCCGAAACGAAACATGATGCGATTCATGCGCACGCTCAGACGCCGGTCTTCGGCCTCCAGCACAAGCCCCACGCGCTCTCGGGTCAATTCGAGCTCTTCCAGGTAGCGGGTCAGACTGTTGTTCAATTCGTTCCAGTAATCGCCATCGTCATCGGCGAACCAAGGCAGCCTGATGCGGCTGAGCTGACCAAAAATATCCCGCTGCGGGGCGAGGAAACGCTTGAGTCCGGCAGCCCGTCGACGAATCTGCAAAATGTTGCTGTGCTCGGGGGTATACCGTTCGTCGGCATCCAGTTTTTCTTCCTCGGCATCGACCACTTCCGACAGTTCGCTGACCAGGTCCTGCACCTTATGGGTCAGGTACTCAGCCATATAAAGGATGAGTTCGGAGGCGGTTTTCGGTCCCTTGCCCTCGCCCAGCTGCACCAGCAGCTCATCGGTCGCGCGCAATGGCCGCAGGCGCAGAGAGATCACTCGCTGGGCCGAACCGAAGATGCGTACCGAAACCATGTCCTCCGGCTCCGCGCCGGGGTTGAGGTTGATGCCGCGCAAAAACAGCAGGAACTCGGAGTCCGGCAGCGCCAACAGGCGCGGCCGGGTGTTTTCTTCGAGCAGGAGGTCACAGCTGAACTCGCTCAGACCGCTGGATTTACGCAGCCAGGTCTGGGTTTGCGGATGACTGCGATCCCAATGCAGCCAGAGGCTCTCATGGGCTTGCAGCTGCAGGTCGTCCAGTTCAGTTCGGGCAATCGCACGCGCACCACCTTTACCGTCCAGCACCAGGGCATGTACCAGCCCCCATTGCGCGTTGTCTTCCTCGAACATCCTCATCCCTTGCTTGGTCGACTGCTTATTCAGGCATTTTCAACGGGCTTGGCGAAACGATCACGCCATTGTTGTCGGCATAGACATATTCGCCCGGACGGAACGTCACCCCGGCAAAAGTCACCACCACGTTGAGATCGCCAATGCCGCGCTTGTCGGTTTTCATCGGGTGGCTGGCCAGCGCCTGCACGCCCAGGTCGGTTTGCGCGATGACATCGACGTCACGGATGCAACCGTAGATCACCAGCCCTTCCCAACCGTTCTTGGCAGCCTTCTCGGCCAGCATGTCGCCCAGCAGCGCGCGGCGCAGGGAGCCGCCACCGTCGACCACCAGTACCTTGCCGTGGCCCTTGAGCTCGACTTGTTCCTTGACCAGCGAGTTGTCTTCGAAGCATTTGATGGTCACGATTTCGCCGCCGAAGGAGTCGCGGCCACCGAAATTGCTGAACATCGGTTCAACCACCTGTACCAGATCCGGGTAGGCGTCGCACAGGTCGGGAGTGAGGTAATGGTTCATCGAGAAACTCCTGTAATGGAAAGAACACGTCGCGGTGTCGGAATTCGCAGGGTTCATGCTGAGTGACGAGTGCTGGCGGCAAATGTTTAACGCCTTGCCTTGGCCCTCGCCCCCATGCAGCCACCACCATACGCCAATTCCAGCAGGTGCAATGGGCACGAACGGGATACCGAACCAGCGACCGAATGTGACCAAAACCACTCAATGCGTCATATCTTAGCCGCAAGCGCACCGGAACGAAATGCCCCTGTCAGAGCCCTTGAACTCAACTCGCGGCAGCCAGTTCGCTACCCGACGCCAACAACGGGCTCTGCTGATCCGTCAACCAACGCGCCACCAAAGGCCAGACTTCGGCCTGGGCGGCTTTGCTCACCAGCATCTCGACGTGGCCGAAATTGCCGCTGAACCCTTGTTCGCGCCCCAGGCAGACAAACTGCTTGTGCTCGGAACTCAACTGGTCGAACAGCTTGCGACAAGCCCAGGTCGGATCCTGATGATCCCCGGCTGCGCTCACTGCCAGTACCGGCAGCGAAACATCGGACAATCCGGCCCACCAGTCCTTCTGCCCATCCCCGAAACGTCCGAACAGCCCATACCAGCGCATGCCTTCCAGGGCCAGGCCAATGGGCTCGTCCTCGGGGCCGCGCTTGAGCCGCGAGCCGGACAACTGGGCAAAACGCTTGAGAATGAAACGACCGCCCCACTCCACCGCCGGGATTTTCAATGGCCAATAGGTGCGGCTGACCTGACAGCCGAACAGCGCCGCCGATGCCACTGCCGGCTCTCCCAGATACTGGCCGCCCAGGGCCGCCGCCAGGGTAATGCCGCCCAGGGAATGACCGATCCAGTGCGGAACCTGGCCGCTTTGTTCGCGCACGAAGGCGCCGATGGCGGGCAGATCGTATTGCGCATAGTCGGCGACGCGATTCTTGCGGTAGTCGGCATTGCGTCGCGACAGGCCGTGACCGCGCATCTCGGGGATCCATACATCGAAGCCCAGGCGCGCCAGATACGCGCCCAGGCCGATGCCCTTGGGCGAATACCAGAAACGCCGGTTGGAGAAGCTGCCGTGCAACAGGATCACCGGCACGCCACGGGATTCGGGTTCGTCCGCCATCCCCAGGCGGGTGACGGCCAGCTCGACCGTGGTGTCCGGGCTGTTACCGGGCTTCAGGCGGTAGACGTCTTCACTCAGGTCGCCTCGACGTTCGGCACTGATCAAGGCGACGGGAAATAGGTTGCTGCTGCTTTGCATAATGCTCTTGCACAAAAAAGGGCGGCATCCAGATGGAGCCCGCCCTACTTGAATCTCAAAGCACCGGCCAGCCCGAAGGCTGGCCGGTGCTTCATTCCGCTTAGACCGCACCCTGCCCCTCGGCCAGGAAGAACCAGGTTTCCAGTACGGAATCCGGGTTCAGCGAGACGCTTTCGATGCCCTGTTCCATCAGCCACTTGGCCAGGTCCGGGTGGTCGGACGGGCCCTGGCCGCAAATACCGATGTATTTGCCGGCCTTGTTGCAGGCGGCGATGGCGTTGGCCAGCAGCTTCTTGACCGCTGGATTACGCTCGTCGAACAGGTGCGCGATGATGCCCGAATCGCGGTCCAGGCCCAGGGTCAGCTGGGTCAGGTCGTTGGAACCGATGGAGAAACCGTCGAAGAACTCGAGGAACTCTTCGGCCAGGATCGCGTTGGAAGGCAGCTCGCACATCATGATCACGCGCAGGCCGTTTTCACCGCGCTTGAGACCGTTTTCGGCCAGCAGATCCACCACCTGGCTGGCTTCACCCAGGGTACGGACGAACGGCACCATGATCTCGACGTTGGTCAGGCCCATGTCGTTGCGCACGCGCTTGAGGGCGCGGCACTCGAGCTCGAAGCAGTCACGGAAGGATTCGCTGATGTAACGCGAAGCGCCGCGGAAGCCCAGCATCGGGTTTTCTTCTTCCGGCTCGTAGAGCTTGCCGCCGATCAGGTTGGCGTATTCGTTGGACTTGAAGTCCGACAGGCGCACGATGACCTTTTTCGGCCAGAACGCGGCGGCCAGGGTGCTGATGCCTTCAACCAGCTTGTCGACGTAGAAACCGACCGGCTCGTTGTAGCCGGCGATGCGCTTGTCGACGCTTTCCTTGATTTCCAGCGGCAGGCCGGCGTAGTTCAGCAGCGCCTTGGGGTGCACGCCGATCATGCGGTTGATGATGAACTCCAGGCGCGCCAGGCCGACACCGGCGTTCGGCAACTGGGCGAAGTCGAAGGCGCGGTCCGGGTTGCCGACGTTCATCATGATCTTGAACGGCAGTTCCGGCATGGCGTCGACGGAGTTTTTCTTCACGTCGAAGCCCAGCTCGCCTTCGAAGATGAAACCGGTGTCGCCTTCAGCACAGGACACGGTCACGCCCTGGCCGTCTTTCAACAGCTGGGTAGCGTTGCCGCAACCGACAACCGCTGGAATCCCCAGCTCGCGCGCGATGATCGCGGCGTGGCAGGTACGGCCGCCACGGTTGGTGACGATGGCGCTGGCGCGCTTCATCACCGGTTCCCAGTCCGGGTCGGTCATGTCGGACACCAGCACGTCGCCGGCCTGGACCTTGTCCATCTCCGACACGTCCTTGATGATCCGTACCTTACCGGCGCCGATGCGCTGGCCGATGGCGCGACCTTCCACCAGCACGGTGCCGGTTTCCTTCAACAGGTAACGTTCCATGACGTTGGCCTGGGTACGGCTCTTCACGGTTTCCGGACGGGCCTGGACGATGTACAGCTTGCCGTCGTCGCCGTCTTTGGCCCACTCGATGTCCATCGGGCACTTGTAGTGCTTCTCGATGATCATCGCCTGCTTGGCCAGCTCGCTGACTTCCGCGTCGGTCAGGCAGAAACGCGCGCGATCGGCCTTGTCGACGTCGACGGTCTTGACCGAGCGACCGGCCTTGGCTTCGTCACCGTAGATCATCTTGATCGCCTTGCTGCCCAGGTTGCGGCGCAGGATGGCCGGGCGACCGGCTTGCAGGGTGCCCTTGTGGACGTAGAACTCGTCCGGGTTCACCGCACCTTGAACGACGGTTTCACCCAGGCCGTAGGCGCCGGTGATGAACACCACGTCACGGAAACCCGACTCGGTGTCGAGGGTGAACATCACGCCGGCGGTACCGGTTTCCGAACGCACCATGCGCTGCACGCCGGCAGACAGGGCGACCAGCTTGTGGTCGAAGCCCTGGTGCACGCGGTAGGAAATGGCGCGGTCGTTGAACAGGGAAGCGAAGACTTCCTTGGCGGCGCGAATGACGTTCTCGACGCCACGGATATTGAGGAAGGTTTCCTGCTGGCCGGCGAAGGAAGCGTCCGGCAGGTCTTCGGCGGTGGCCGAGGAGCGCACGGCCACGGCCATGTCAGGGTTGCCCGCGGACAGCTTGGCGAACGCGGTGCGGATTTCGCTATTCAGTTGCTCGGGGAACTCGGCTTCCATGATCCATTGACGGATCTGGGCACCGGTCTTGGCCAGGGCATTCACGTCATCGACGTCCAGGGCGTCGAGCGCGGCGTGGATCTGGTCGTTAAGACCGCTCAATTCGAGAAAATCACGATAGGCCTGAGCCGTCGTGGCAAAGCCTCCAGGGACCGATACACCGGCGCCTGCAAGGTTACTGATCATCTCGCCCAGGGATGCGTTCTTGCCCCCCACATGCTCTACATCATGGACGCCGAGCTTATCGAGGGAAACTACGTACTCTACCAAGGTGATCTCTCCACTAACTGTGTTGGAAAAGCTCAGAAGCCGGCTGCTCGGGGGAGCGCTTGCCAGCTGTATGGCCTGGACCTGGAAAATAAGTGAGAATGCGGGCCATTGGAGGCCGGCAAATCGCGCCTATCATATCCAAGATTCGTCACTAGCTTAAGGCCCAAGGTGCAAATGAAACGATCTGCTTTCTTTATCTCCGACGGTACCGGCATCACCGCTGAAACCCTCGGCCAGAGCCTCCTGGCGCAGTTCGAAAACATTACCTTCAGCAAAATCACGCGGCCGTACATCGACAGCGTAGATAAAGCGCGGGCCATGGTACAACAAATCAACATCGCCGCCGAAAAGGACGGATTTCGCCCGATTATCTTCGACACCATCGTCAATCAGGACATCCGTGAGATCCTCGCGACGTCCAATGGTTTCATGATCGACATCTTCTCGACCTTCCTCGCCCCCCTGGAGCTGGAGTTGAGCGAGCACTCGTCGTACTCGGTCGGCAAGTCCCACTCCATTGGCGGCAACTCCAACTATATGGAGCGGATCGAGGCGGTGAACTTCGCCCTCGACAACGACGACGGCGCCCGTACCCACTACTACGACAAGGCCGACCTGATCCTGGTCGGCGTGTCGCGCTGCGGCAAGACCCCGACCTGCCTGTACATGGCCATGCAGTTCGGCATCCGCGCCGCCAACTACCCGCTGACCGAAGACGACATGGAACGCCTGCAGCTGCCGACCGCCCTGCGCGCCCACCAGCACAAGCTGTTCGGCCTGACCATCGACCCCGACCGGCTCACCGCCATCCGCAACGAGCGCAAGCCCAACAGCCGTTATTCGAGCTATGCCCAGTGCGAGTTCGAAGTGCGCGAGGTGGAAAACCTGTTCCGCCGCGAGAACATTCCGCACATCAACTCCACCCATTTCTCGGTGGAAGAGATCTCGGCGAAGATCCTGGTGGAAAAAGGCGTCGAGCGGCGCTTCAAGTAGCGTTATCTGACCAATAGAAGGCTATCGCGAGCAAGCTCGCCCCTACAGGTTTACAAGATCTTGTAGGAGCGAGCTTGTCGCGATCGGACCAAGGGTTCGCCCTGCCCTCAGATCACCAACAGATCCACGAACCGGTGCACCGCCGTAGCTTCCAACTGCGCCTGGTCCTTGCACAGAGCAAAGATCTGCGCCGAACGCTGGGCGGTGAAGCGGGTGGCCAGATTGGCCTTGAACTTGTCTTCCAGCAGCGGAATGCCTTCGGCACGGCGCCGGCGATGGCCGATCGGGTATTCCACCACCACCTGCTCGGTGCTCGAGCCATCCTTGAAGAACACTTGTAGCGCATTGGCGATGGAGCGCTTGTCGGCCTCCAGATACTCGCGGGTGTAGCGCGGCTCCTCGACGACCTGCATCTTCTCGCGCAACTGATCGATGATCGGATGGGCGGCATGGAAGTCGTCTTCATAGTGCTCCGCCACCAGGTTGCCGAACGCCAGCGGCACGGCGGTCATGTACTGGATGCAGTGGTCGCGGTCGGCGGCGTTGGCTAGCGGGCCGACCTTGGAAATGATGCGGATCGCCGACTCATGGGTGGTGATGACGATCCTGTCGATCTGGTCCAGGCGATCCTTGACCTGTGGATGCAGGGTCACCGCAGCCTCGCAGGCGGTCTGCGCATGGAATTCGGCCGGGAAGCTGATCTTGAACAGCACGTTTTCCATCACATAGCTGCCGTACTGCTGCGACAGGCTGAAGCGGCGCTTGTCTTCGGGCTTGAGCGCCAGGTCCTTGTTGGTGTGGCTGAACAGCACGTCGTAGAAGCCCCACTGCGGCGCGCTCAGCACTCCCGGAATGCCCATCTCGCCGCGCAGGGCGATATCCGCCAGGCGCACGCCACGACTGGAGGCATCCCCTGCCGCCCAGGACTTGCGCGAACCGGCGTTCGGCGCATGCCGGTAGGTGCGCAGCGCCTGGCCATCGACAAAGGCATGAGACAGTGCCGCCAGCAGCTGTTCGCGGCTGGCCCCCATCAGCTTGGCGCAGACCGCGGTCGAGGCGACTTTCACCAGTAGCACATGATCGAGGCCAACCCGGTTGAAGGAGTTCTCCAGGGCAATCACCCCCTGGATCTCATGAGCCATGATCATGGCCTCGAGCACCGCGCGCATGGTCAGCGGCGCCTCGCCATTGGCCACACGCTTTTGCGACAAGTGATCGGCCACGGCGAGGATGCCGCCGAGGTTGTCGGAAGGATGGCCCCACTCGGCGGCGAGCCAGGTGTCGTTGTAATCCAGCCAACGGACGATGCAGCCGATATCCCAGGCCGCCTTGACCGGGTCCAGGCGGAAGCTGGTGCCCGGCACTCGCGCGCCAAAGGGTACGACCGTGCCCTCGACCATGGGCCCCAGGTGCTTGGTGCATTCGGGAAAGCGCAGGGCCAGCAGGCCGCAGCCGAGGGTGTCCATCAGGCAGTTGCGGGCGGTATCCAGAGCCTCGCGGGACTCGATCCGGTAGCTCAGAACGTAGTCGGCGATGTCCTGCAGGACCTGGTCGTAATCGGGGCGTTCGTTCAGATCAACGTTGGCGCTCATGGGCAGTTCACTCCATCAAGGGTTAGGTGTGCGTTGCATCCTCAAGGTCAGGCTGATCGAGTTGTTTTTATTCACCCCATTGTAGGAGCGAGCTTGCTCGCGATGACGGAAGGACTGTCGACATCGCTGTCGAGCCTGGCATCGCTATCGCGAGCAAGCTCGCTCCTACAGGGGTTGTTTATGATTTAGAAAGCATCGCCGGGCACACGCACCCAGCCTTCCATCAGCACTCGTGCGCTGCGGCTCATGATGGCCTTGGTCACGCTCCATTCGCCGTTGTCCTGCACGGCTTCGGCGCCGACGCGCAAGGTCCCCGACGGGTGGCCGAAACGCACCGCGCTGCGCTCACCGCCACCGGCCGCCAGGTTGACCAGGGTCCCGGGGATCGCCGCCGCCGTGCCGATGGCCACCGCGGCGGTGCCCATCATCGCGTGGTGCAGCTTGCCCATGGACAGCGCGCGCACCAGCAGATCGACATCGGCAACCTTCACCGTCTTGCCGCTGGAAGCCTGGTAGTCCGCAGGCGGCGCGACAAAAGCGACCTTGGGCGTGTGCTGACGCTTGGCCGCTTCGTCCAGGTGCTGGATCAGCCCCATGCGCAGCGCGCCGTGGGCGCGGATGGTCTCGAACATCGCCAGCGCCTTGGGGTCGCCGTTGATATCGCCCTGCAGCTCAGTACCGCTGTAGCCGATGTCGCGGGCGTTGATGAAGATGGTCGGGATCCCGGCATTGATCATGGTGGCCTTGAAGGTCCCGACGCCCGGCATCTCCAGGTCGTCCACCAGGTTACCGGTGGGGAACATCGAACCACCGGCGCCCTCTTCTTCGGCCGCCGGATCCATGAACTCCAGTTGCACCTCGGCCGCCGGGAAGGTCACGCCATCCAGTTCGAAATCGCCGGTTTCCTGCACTGCGCCGCTGGTCATCGGCACATGGGCGATGATGGTCTTGCCGATATTGGCCTGCCAGATGCGCACCACGGCCACGCCATTCTGCGGGATGCGCCCGGCGTCCACCAGGCCGCTGCTGATGGCGAAGGAACCGACCGCCGCCGACAGGTTGCCGCAGTTGCCGCTCCAGTCGACGAAAGGCTTGTCGATGGACACCTGGCCGAACAGGTAATCCACGTCGTGACCGGGCTTGATGCTTTTCGACAGGATCACCGTCTTGCTGGTGCTGGACGTCGCGCCGCCCATGCCATCGATCTGCTTGTCGTATGGGTCGGGGCTGCCGATCACCCGCAACAGCAAGGCATCGCGGGCCGCGCCCGGCAGCTGCGCCGCCTCAGGCAGGTCTTGCAGGCTGAAGAACACGCCCTTGCTGGTGCCGCCACGCATGTAGGTGGCGGGAATCTTGATTTGCGCTACGAAAGCCATGAATTTCGGTCCTGATAAAGACCGAGGGCGGCGCCTTGCGGCCCGCCCCCGGTACGTCACTTAACTGGCCACAGCCGATTCGAGGAAGTCCTGGGCAAAGCGCTGCAACACGCCGCCCGCTTCGTAGATCGACACCTCTTCGGCGGTGTCGAGGCGGCAGGTCACCGGCACCTCGATGCGCTCGCCGTTCTTGCGCTGGATCACCAGGGTCAAGGTGGCGCGCGGCTTGCGCTCGCCCACCACATCGAAGGTTTCGGTGCCGTCGATGCCCAGGGTCTTGCGGTCGGTGCCCGGCTTGAACTCCAGCGGCAGCACGCCCATGCCCACCAGGTTGGTGCGGTGGATGCGCTCGAAGCCTTCGGCGGCGATGGCTTCCACCCCAGCCAGGCGCACTCCCTTGGCCGCCCAGTCACGGGACGAACCCTGGCCGTAGTCGGCGCCGGCGATGATGATCAGCGGCTGCTTGCGCTGCATATAGGTCTCGATGGCTTCCCACATCCGGGTGACCTGGCCTTCCGGCTCGATCCGCGCCAGCGAACCCTGCTTGACCTTGCCGCCTTCCTGGACCATTTCGTTGAACAGTTTCGGGTTGGCGAAGGTCGCGCGCTGGGCGGTCAGGTGGTCGCCGCGGTGGGTCGCGTAGGAGTTGAAGTCCTCTTCCGGCAGGCCCATTTTCGCCAGGTACTCGCCGGCTGCGCTGTCGAGCATGATGGCGTTGGACGGCGACAGGTGATCGGTGGTGATGTTGTCCGGCAGCACCGCCAGCGGGCGCATGCCAGTCAGGCTGCGCGCGCCGGCCAGGGCGCCTTCCCAGTACGGCGGACGACGGATGTAGGTGCTCATCTCGCGCCAGTCGTACAGCGGCTCGACCTTGGGCCCGGTGTCTTCGTGAATGGCGAACATCGGGATGTACACCTTGCGGAACTGCTCCGGTTTCACCGAAGCCTTGACCACCACGTCGATCTCTTCGTCGCTCGGCCAGATGTCCTTGAGGCGGATTTCCTTGCCGTTGGCATCCAGGCCCAGTACGTCCTTCTCGATGTCGAAGCGGATGGTCCCGGCAATCGCGTAAGCCACCACCAGCGGCGGCGAAGCGAGGAACGCCTGCTTGGCATAGGGATGGATGCGTCCGTCGAAGTTGCGGTTGCCCGACAGCACCGCGGTGGCGTACAGGTCGCGGTCGATGATCTCTTTCTGGATCACCGGGTCCAGCGCGCCGGACATGCCGTTGCAGGTGGTGCAGGCAAAGGCCACGACGCCAAAGCCCAATTGCTCCAGTTCGTGGGTCAGGCCCGCTTCGTCCAGGTACATGGCCACGGTCTTGGAGCCCGGCGCCAGCGACGACTTGACCCAGGGTTTGCGGGTCAGGCCGAGCTTGTTGGCATTGCGCGCCAGCAGGCCGGCAGCGATCACGTTGCGCGGGTTGCTGGTGTTGGTGCAGCTGGTGATGGCCGCGATGATCACCGCGCCATCGGGCATTTTCCCCGGCACCTCCTGCCACTGGCCGGCGATGCCCTTGGCTGCCAGGTCGCTGGTCGCCACCCGGGCGTGGGGATTGCTCGGGCCCGCCATGTTGCGTACCACCGAGGACAGATCGAACTGCAAGCCACGCTCGTACTGCGCGTTTTTCAGGCTGTCGGCCCACAGGCCGGCCTGCTTGGCATAGGTCTCGACCAGTTGCACTTGCTCGTCTTCACGGCCGGTGAGCTTGAGGTAGTCGATGGTCTGCTGGTCGATGTAGAACATCGCCGCGGTGGCACCGTATTCCGGGGCCATGTTGGAGATGGTCGCGCGGTCGCCCAGGGTCAGCGCCGCGGCGCCTGCGCCGAAGAACTCAAGGTAAGCGCCCACCACCTTCTGCTTGCGCAGGAACTCGGTCAGCGCCAGCACCATATCGGTGGCGGTGATGCCCGGTTGCAGCTTGCCGGTCAGCTCGACGCCGACGATTTCCGGCAGGCGCATCCAGGACGCCCGGCCGAGCATCACGCTTTCGGCTTCCAGGCCGCCGACGCCGATGGCGATCACGCCCAGGGCATCCACGTGCGGGGTGTGGCTGTCGGTGCCGACGCAGGTATCGGGAAAGGCCACGCCATCGCGCGCCTGGATCACCGGGGACATTTTCTCCAGGTTGATCTGGTGCATGATGCCGTTGCCCGGCGGGATCACGTCGACGTTCTTGAAGGCCTTCTTGGTCCAGTTGATGAAGTGGAAACGGTCTTCGTTGCGCCGGTCTTCCACCGCGCGGTTCTTGGCGAACGCATCCGGGTCGAAGCCGCCGCACTCCACCGCCAGCGAGTGGTCGACGATCAACTGGGTCGGCACCACCGGGTTGACCTGGGCCGGGTCGCCGCCCTGGTCGGCGATGGCGTCGCGCAGGCCGGCCAGGTCCACCAGGGCGGTCTGGCCGAGAATGTCGTGGCACACCACGCGGGCTGGAAACCAGGGGAAGTCGAGGTCGCGCTTGCGCTCGATCAGTTGCTTCAGGGAAGCGGTCAGGGTCGCCGGATCGCAACGACGCACCAGGTTTTCCGCGAGTACGCGCGAGGTGTACGGCAGGCTGTCGTAGGCGCCGGGCTGGATCGCCTCGACGGCCGCGCGGGTGTCGAAGTAGTCCAGTCGGGTACCGGGTAAGGGTTTACGAAATGCTGTGTTCATCGTCAGGACTCGGTCACGGTAATGGCAAAAGGTGGTGCTGCTGAAACCGCTCCCTGTAGGAGCGAAGCTTGCTCGCGATAGCGGTTTGACGGTCGACACCAATGTTGAATGTCAGTCCGTCTTCGCGGGCAAGCCTCGCTCCTACAGGGCTCTGGGTTTATCCAGGGCGTTCAGGCAGCCACCATTCAGCGACGTTCGATTGGCACGAACTTGCGCTGTTCGACGCCGACGTACTCGGCGCTTGGACGGATGATGCGGTTGTTGGCGCGCTGTTCGAACACGTGGGCCGCCCAGCCGGTCAGGCGCGAGCAAACGAAGATCGGGGTGAACAGCTTGGTCGGGATGCCCATGAAGTGGTACGCCGAGGCATGGTAGAAGTCGGCGTTGGGGAACAGCTTCTTCTGCTCCCACATAGTCTTGTCGATAGCTTCGGAAACCGGGAACAGCACCTTGTCGCCCACTTCATCGGCGAGTTTTTTCGACCAGCCCTTGATCACCTCGTTGCGCGGGTCGTTGTCTTTGTAGATCGCATGGCCGAAGCCCATGATCTTGTCCTTGCGCTCGAGCATGCCGAGGGTGCCCTTGATCGCCTCCTCCGGCGAAGCGAAGCGCTCGATCATCTCCATCGCCGCCTCGTTGGCGCCGCCGTGCAGCGGGCCGCGCAGCGAACCGATGGCCGCGGTGACGCAGGAGAACAGGTCGGACAGGGTCGAAGCACAGACCCGGGCAGTGAAGGTC
Organism: Pseudomonas sp. 22526; assembly: GCF_052044735.1. Taxonomy (NCBI): domain Bacteria; kingdom Pseudomonadati; phylum Pseudomonadota; class Gammaproteobacteria; order Pseudomonadales; family Pseudomonadaceae; genus Pseudomonas; species Pseudomonas sp. 22526. The sequence goes on along the minus strand of NZ_JBQENK010000004.1, from coordinate 287,581 downwards.
GAGGCGTTGAACTCGTGCTCGGCGTAGAGGATCAGCGACACGTTCATCACCTTGACGTGCAGCTCGCTCGGTTTCTTGTCGTGCAGCAGGTGCAGGAAGTGGCTACCGATGCACGGCTCGTCGGTCACGCAATCGATGCGCTTGCCGTCGTGGCTGAAGCGGTACCAGTAGCACATGATCGCCGGGAACGCCGCCAGCAGGCGGTCGGTGACGTCACGCTGCTGGGAGAAATCCTGTTCCGGCTCGATATTGCCGAGGAACGAGCAGCCGGTGCGCATCACATCCATCGGATGGGCGTCGGCCGGAATGCGCTCCAGCACTTCTTTCAGCGCCTGCGGCAGGTCGCGCAGCTTGCTCAGTTTCTGAGCGTAGGCGTCCAGCTGCGCCTGGGTCGGCAGCTCGCCGTACAGCAGCAGGTAGGCCACTTCTTCGAACTGGGCGTCGGCCGCCAGTTCGCGCACGTCGTAACCCCGGTAGGTCAGCCCGGCACCGGCCTGGCCCACGGTCGACAAGGCAGTCTGTCCGGCCACCTGGCCACGCAGGCCAGCGCCACTCAATACTTTTGCTTCGGCCATTGCTCTCTCCAATCTTGAATTTGTTAGGGAATCGGCAACTTCATGGGTCGGGACTCAGCCCGACCCTGTAGGAGCGAGCTTGCTCGCGATGTTGATTGGCACACCCCGGTGTATCTGGGGCTGCGCGTTATCGTTGACGTCCATCGCGGGCAAGCCTCGCTCCTACAAGGGTTGGTTCAGCTTTTCTTCTGGGCGAACAGCGCATCGAGCTTCTGCTCGAAGGTGTGGTAGTCGATGCGGTCGTACAGCTCCATGCGGGTCTGCATGGTGTCGATCACGTTCTGCTGGGTGCCGTCGCGACGGATCGCGGTGTAGACGTTTTCCGCCGCCTTGTTCATGGCGCGGAACGCCGACAGCGGGTAGAGCACCAGGGAAACATCCACGGATTTCAGTTGTTCGGTGGTGTACAGCGGCGTGGCGCCGAACTCGGTGATGTTGGCCAGGATCGGCGCTTTCACCCGGCTGGCGAAGATCTTGTACATCTCCAGCTCAGTGATGGCTTCCGGGAACACCATGTCGGCGCCGGCCTCGATGCAGGCGGCGGCACGGTCCAGGGCCGACTCCAGCCCCTCCACCGCCAGGGCGTCGGTACGGGCCATGATCACGAAGCTGTCGTCGGTGCGAGCATCCACCGCGGCCTTGATGCGGTCGACCATTTCCTGCTGGGAGACGATTTCTTTGTTCGGACGGTGGCCGCAGCGCTTGGCGCCGACCTGGTCCTCGATGTGAATCGCCGCCGCGCCGAACTTGATCATCGACTTGACGGTGCGCGCCACGTTGAACGCCGACGAACCGAAACCGGTGTCCACGTCCACCAACAGCGGCAGGTCGCAGACGTCGGTGATGCGTCGCACGTCGGTCAGCACGTCGTCGAGCCCGGTGATGCCCAGGTCCGGCACGCCGAGGGAGCCGGCCGCCACCCCGCCGCCGGACAGGTAGATCGCCTTGAACCCGGCGCGCTTGGCCAGCAGCGCATGGTTGGCATTGATGGCGCCGACCACCTGCAAGGGTCGTTCGCTGGCGACCGCATCGCGGAAGCGCTGGCCTGGAGTGCTCTTGTTGTTGGAACTCATGACTCACCTCGTGGAGTGGCTGTCTGCTTGGCGCCGTCCTGGTAATGACGGGCAATGTTGCGTTTGGAAGCGCCGATGTGACGGCGCATCAACAACTCGGCCAGTTCGCCGTCGCGATCGGCAATGGCATCGAGAATCCGGTGGTGCTCGGCGAACGCCTGGTGCGGGCGATTGGGTGTGGCGGAAAACTGGATGCGGTACATGCGCACCAGTTGGTACAGCTCGCCGCAGAGCATCTGCGTGAGGGTACGGTTGCCGGCGCCCTGGATGATCCGGTAGTGGAAGTCGAAATCACCTTCCTGCTGGTAGTAGCCGACGCCGGCCTGGAACGCCGCATCGCGCTCGTGGGTATCGAGGACCCGGCGCAGCTCGTCGATTTCCTCGTTGGTCATGCGCTCGGCGGCCAGGCGGCAGGCCATGCCTTCCAGGGACTCGCGGATTTCGTAGAGTTCGATCAGCTCGGCATGGCTCAGGGACACCACCCGCGCCCCGACATGGGGCACCCGCACCAGCAGGCGCTGGCCTTCCAGGCGGTGGATCGCCTCGCGCAGCGGGCCGCGGCTGATGCCGTAGGTGCGCGCCAGTTCCGGCTCGGAAATCTTGCTGCCCGGGGCGATCTCGCCCTTGACGATGGCCGCCTGAATGCGCCGGAAGACGTTTTCGGACAAGGTTTCCGAATCGTCCTGAGTCACGACGGGGGGATCGAGCTGATCCAGCATATTGTCGACACCTTGAAAATCAATGCGACAAAAACTAGCCAATACGGCTCATGCAGTCAAAGGAAAAATAGATATTGTCGACAATCGTCTAATAACCCTTTGCACCAAACCGGTACAAAAGCCCCGCCCCGCCGCTGGCGCCATAAAACCAGCATGCTAGAATGCCGCCCGCATTTGCCTGTCATATTAATAAGGCAGCACACGAGGGAGCTTGCGCAGCAATGCCAGTCGCCTTGAACTGAAGAACCCATGCAACGCACCAGGATCTATGAGACTCAAGGCCTTCTCCATACTGCTCTGCCTGCTCGCCCTGCCGGGCCTGAGTGCCGCCGCCGGCAAGACCGTTTACGGCCTCAATGAATACGCCAGACTGTCCGGGATCGACCTGGAAGTCGCCGCCAAGCTCGACACTGGCGCCAAGACCGCCTCCCTCAGCGCCCGCGATATCAAGCGCTTCAAGCGCAATGGCGAATCCTGGGTACGCTTCTACCTGGCCATCGACGCCGCCCATTCCCACCCCATCGAGCGTCCGCTGGCCCGCGTCAGCAAGATCAAGCGCCGTGCCGGCGACTACGACCCCGATGAGGAAAACAACAAGAAGTACACCGCGCGCCCGGTCATCGAACTGGATATCTGCATGGGCGGAGCCCTGCGCAGCATAGAAGTGAACTTGACCGACCGCAGTGCATTCCAATACCCGCTCTTGATCGGCTCCGAAGCACTCAAGCGCTTCGATGCACTGGTCGACCCCAGTCTTAAATACGCTGCTGGCAAACCTGCCTGCGCCACCGACGCTCATACCGCAGAGTAATTCCAATGCGCTCTCTTACCCTCCATCTGAAAATGCTGATCGCCATCCTGGTGGTGCTGGGCATTTCGGTCACGGCCTATCAGATTTTCGTGCTCGGCATCCCGGTGACCGAAGACGCCACCGACGACCTGTGGAACATCGACGCCAAGGTCGAATTCGTCGCCAACGCCAAGGACCCGATCAAGATCCAGATGTTCGTGCCGCCGCTGAGCCGCGACTACGTCAGCCTGAACGAGAGCTTCATCTCCAATAACTACGGGGTGGCGGTGAACCGCGTCGACGGCAACCGCAAGGTCACCTGGTCGGCACGCCGCGCCAAGGGCAACCAGACCCTCTACTACCGCCTGGTGCTGACCAAGCGCTACACCGCGGAAAAAGCCAAGATCAAGGGCCCGACCTTCCGCGACAGCATCGCCGTCGAAGGCCCGGAAAAGATCGCCGCCGAAGCCCTGCTCGCGCCGATCCGCCAGCACTCGGCCGACGTCGAGACCTTCATCAGCGAAGCCATCAAGCGGGTCAACAACAGCAGCGACGACAACGCCAAGATGCTCCTGGCGGGCGATCCGTCGCCGGCGAACAAGGCCAAGATCGTCGACCTGCTGCTGTCCATCGCCCACGTGCCGATGGAGAAGGTCCACACCATTCGCCTGGTGGCCGACCAGCCACAGGCCCCGGAACTGTGGCTGCGCAGCTTCAACGGTACCGACTGGCTGTACTTCAACCCGGAAACCGGCGAACAGGGCCTGCCCAGCGACCGCCTGCTGTGGTGGATCGGTGACGACAACCTGATCACCGTCGATGGCGGCAAGAAAGCCACCGTCACCTTCAGCCTGAACAACAGCGAAATGAACGCCATTCGCCTGGCCAAGCTGACCGACGAGAACACCGACGCCAACTTCCTCGAATACTCGCTGTATGGCCTGCCGCTGCAGACCCAGCAGACCTTCATGATCATGGTGATGATCCCGATCGGCGTGCTGGTGATCCTGGTGCTGCGCAACCTGATCGGCCTGCAGACCCTGGGGACCTTCACCCCGGTGCTGATCGCCCTGGCCTTCCGCGAAACCCAGCTGGGCTTCGGCATTGTGCTGTTCACCGTGATCACCGCGCTCGGGCTGTCGCTCAGGTCCTACCTGGAACACCTGAAGCTGCAGATGCTGCCGCGGCTGTCGGTGGTGCTGACCTTCGTCGTGGTGCTGATCGCCGCCATCAGCCTGTTCAGCCACAAGCTCGGCCTGGAACGCGGCCTGTCGGTCGCCCTGTTCCCGATGGTGATCCTGACCATGACCATCGAACGCCTGTCGATCACCTGGGAAGAACGCGGCGCCGGCCATGCGATGAAAGTCGCCATCGGCACGCTGTTCGCCGCCTCCCTGGCCCACCTGATCATGAGCGTGCCGGAGCTGATCTACTTCGTCTTCACCTTCCCGGCGATGCTGCTGATCCTGGTGGGCTTCATGCTGGCGATGGGTCGCTACCGCGGCTACCGCCTGACCGAGCTCATGCGTTTCAAAGCCTTCGTCAAGGCTGACTCGTAATGTTCGGCCTGTGGAAGACCTGGAAGGCCCTGGAAGCCCGGGGCATCATGGGGATCAATCGGCGTAACGCGGACTACGTGCTCAAGTACAACAAGCGCAGCCTGTACCCGATCGTCGACGACAAGATCATCACCAAGGAACGCGCGATCAAGGCCGGCATCCATGTGCCGGAACTCTACGGCGTGATCTCCACCGAGAAGGAAATCGACAAGCTCGGCGAGATCATCGGCGGGCGCAACGACTTCGTGATCAAGCCGGCGCAAGGCGCCGGCGGCGACGGCATCATCGTGATCGCCGACCGTTTCGAGGGTCGCTATCGCACGGTGTCGGGCAAGATCATCAGCCACGAGGAAATCGAGCACCACATCTCCAGCATCCTCACCGGCCTCTATTCCCTGGGCGGCCACCGCGACCGGGCGCTGATCGAATACCGGGTGACCCCGGACCAGATCTTCAAGAGCATCAGCTACGAAGGCGTGCCGGACATCCGCATCATCGTGCTCATGGGCTACCCGGTGATGGCCATGCTGCGCCTGCCGACCCGCCAGTCCGGCGGCAAGGCCAACCTGCACCAGGGCGCCATCGGTGTCGGTGTCGACCTGGCCACCGGCCTGACCCTGCGCGGCACCTGGCTGAACAACATCATCGCCAAGCACCCGGACACCACCAACGCGGTGGACGGCGTGCAACTGCCCTACTGGGACGGCTTCATGAAGCTGGCGGCCGGCTGTTACGAGCTGTGCGGCCTGGGCTACATCGGGGTCGACATGGTGCTGGACCAGGAAAAGGGCCCGCTGATCCTCGAGCTCAACGCCCGCCCCGGCCTGAACATCCAGATCGCCAACGACTGTGGCCTGACCCAGCGCACCCATGCGGTCGAAGCGCACCTGGCAGAACTGAAAGCCCGCGGCATCAGCGAAACCGTCGAGCAGCGCGTGCAGTTTGCCCAGGACCTGTTCGGCCATATCCCGGCGGTGGAAGGCTGATCCACGACATTCCCCTGTAGCCGCTGCCGCAGGCTGCGATCGGCCGGAACGGCCGTGGNGAAGACCTTCGGTCTTATCGCAGCCTTCGGCAGCGGCTACAGGGTTGTACGTCGTAAACCGGGCAATCCCCGACATCCCCACTAGGAGCAAATCCTTGAGGGGACTACAATCGCCAGCCGCGCTCCTCCGATGGCTGATCCGCCCCGCATGTTGACCTGCTCCGTACACCCGCTGCCCTATCGCACCAACCCCGCCGAGTATTTCGCGGCGATCCGCCATGCCCCGGGCGCCGTCCTGCTCGACAGCGGCCGGCCCAGTGCCGAGCGCGGCCGCTACGACCTGCTCAGCGCCTGGCCACGGGCCCAGCTGGCCGTCCTCAAGGACGAAAGCGGCGAAGATTTCCTGCAACGCCTGCGGCTCAACCTGGACCAGCTGGGCCAGGCGGCGATCCCCGCGCCTTACCAGCTGCCTTTTGCCGGCGGGCTGATCGGCTACCTGAGCTACGACTTCGGACGCCATCTGGAACGCCTGCCCAGCCAGGCCCTGGACGATCTGCAACTGCCCGATGCGCGCTTCGGCCTCTACGACTGGGCGCTGATCAGCGACCATCAGCAGTGCACCAGCCAACTGGTGTTCCACCCCTCCCTGGCCGCCGCCGAACGCCAGCGCCTGATCGCCCTGTTCAGTCAGGTGCCGGCCAGCACCAATGACAGCTTCAAGCTCAGCGGGCCGATGCTCCCCGACCTCAGCGCCGCGCAGTATCAGCAGGCGCTCGAGCGTATCCAGGAATACATCCAGGCCGGCGACTGCTATCAGGTCAACTTCGCCCAGCGCTTTCGCGCGCCCTGCGCCGGCGATCCATGGAGCGCCTACTGCGCGCTGCGCGCGGCCTGTCCGACGCCTTTTTCCGGGTTCCAGAGCCTGCCGGAAGGTGGCGCGGTGCTCAGCCTGTCGCCGGAGCGCTTCGTGCGGATCAGTGAGCGCCAAGTGGAAACCCGGCCGATCAAGGGCACCCGCCCACGCAGCCAGGATGCCGCCGAAGATGCGGCCAACGCCGCCGAGCTGCTGGCCAGCCCCAAGGACCGCGCGGAAAACCTGATGATCGTCGACCTGCTGCGCAACGACCTGGGCCGCACCTGCCGCATCGGCTCGGTGCGGGTGCCGGAGCTGTTCAGCCTGGAGAGTTACCCGAACGTGCATCACCTGGTGAGCAGCGTTACCGGCGAGCTGGCGGACGACAAGGACGCCCTGGACCTGATCGCCGGCAGTTTCCCCGGCGGCTCGATCACCGGCGCGCCGAAGATCCGCGCCATGCAGATCATCGACGAGCTGGAGCCGACCCGGCGCGGGCTGTATTGCGGTTCGCTGCTGTACCTGGACGTGCGTGGCGAGATGGACAGCTCGATCGCCATCCGCAGCCTGCTGGTCAAGGACGGGCAGGTCTGCTGCTGGGGCGGTGGCGGGATCGTCGCGGACTCGGACTGGCAGGCCGAGTATCAGGAGTCCATCACCAAGGTGAAGGTGCTGCTGGAGACCTTGCAGAGCCTTTGAAAGGCATCGCGGGCAAGTCGGATCGCCGCCCGCTCGCTCCTACAGGTCTGCGTCGTACCACATTGCCATGAACGACATCGATCTGTAGGAGCGAGGCTTGCCCGCGATAGGCGCGCCGCTAACCTACAGGCTCAACTCGCGGTTCGAAGCCTTGAGGAATTCCTGCTTCAGCTCGGCAAAGCTGTGCACCGCCGGGAATTGCGGGAACTCGCGAATCACGTTGTCCGGAGCATGGAACAGAATGCCGGCATCGGCCTCGCCGAGCATGCTGGTGTCGTTGTACGAATCCCCCGCCGCGATCACCCGGTAGTACAGGCTCTTGAAGGCCAGCACCGACTGGCGCTTGGGGTCTTTCTGGCGCAGCTGATAACCCGTCACCCGACCGCTGTCGTCGGTGACCAGGCGATGGCACAGCAGCGTGGGGAAGCCCAGCTGGCGCATCAGCGGCTGGGAAAACTCGTAGAAGGTGTCGGAAAGAATCACCACCTGGAAACGCTCGCGCAGCCAGTCGACAAACTCGATGGCGCCGTCCAGCGGCTTGAGGGTGGCAATCACTTCCTGGATATCCGCGAGCTTCAGGCCGTGCTCGTCGAGAATCCGCAGGCGCTGCTTCATCAGCACGTCGTAGTCGGGGATATCCCGGGTGGTCGCCTTGAGGGATTCAATCCCGGTTTTTTCGGCAAAGGCGATCCAGATTTCCGGGACCAGTACACCTTCCAGATCGAGACAGGCAATTTCCACAGGACACTCCCATTTGTATTGGTTATTCGAGCGAGCAAAAGACTGCCGAACTCTAGCGACTCGCCCTGACCCACGCAACGCAAGGAGCGCGCCAGCCGGGGGCGGATTTGTTACCATCGCCAGTATCTAGAGCGCTCAGCGCCACCGACCTGCAGGAACCGCCTTGATGAGCCCATCGTTCAATGTCGCTGAACTCGCCGCGACCTATGCCCAAAAATCCGCCCAGGACATTCTCAAACTGGCCTTTGCCGAGTTTGGCGATGACCTGTGGATCTCTTTCAGTGGTGCCGAGGATGTGGTGCTGGTGGACATGGCCTGGAAGCTGAACAAGAACGTCAAGGTCTTCAGCCTCGACACCGGTCGCCTGCACCCGGAAACCTACAGGTTCATCGAGCAGGTACGCGAGCACTACAAGATCGACATCGAAGTGGTTTCGCCGGACCACGCCAGGCTCGAACCCTTCGTCAAGGAGAAGGGCCTGTTCAGCTTCTACAAGGACGGCCACGGCGAGTGCTGCGGCATCCGCAAGATCGAGCCGCTGCGCCGCAAGCTGTCCACCGTCCGCGCCTGGGCCACCGGCCAGCGCCGCGACCAGAGCCCGGGCACCCGCAGCCAGGTGGCGGTGCTGGAAATCGACAGCGCCTTCTCCACCCCGGAACACCCCCTGTACAAGTTCAACCCGCTGGCGCAGATGACCAGCGAAGAGATCTGGGGTTACATCCGCATGCTCGAACTGCCGTACAACAGCCTGCATGAGCGCGGCTTCATCAGCATCGGTTGCGAGCCCTGCACCCGTCCGGTGCTGCCGAACCAGCACGAGCGCGAAGGCCGCTGGTGGTGGGAAGAAGCCACGCAGAAGGAATGCGGCCTGCACGCCGGCAATATCATCAGCAAGGGCTAAGCCCCCGCTTTTCTCTGTCCTGTAGGAGCGAGCTTGCTCGCGAAGCGGTGTGTCAGGTACGCCGTCTCGCGAGCAAGCTTCGCTCCTACAGAAGCCTCTCCTCTCGGCAAAAAATCTTGTACACATAAGTGTCACCACAGGTGCCATTTTTGTGTGCACTTTATGCCTCGACGCCCCAAAAAGTTACACCCTTCTCCCTGGGCCATCCTCCACCGCGCTCACCCCTCATCCCCTCGAAAAATAAATACCTGTTCGAACGGTCAATTTATAACTTCGAAATTTCAGTCATTTATAAATTATTAAGAACAAACCGAAATTATCGGTCGCTTGCTTAGATTGGGATCTGGCACGGAAGTGGCTTAAGTCGCCTCGCATCTTGTATACAACTTAATTAAAAAATACATACACTTCATATCCGCAAGCCGGGTTCCCGAATCCGCCTGCTGATGCCCAGAACCCAGTGATTCCCGGACCCGCGCCGAAGACTGCCGAGCCTTGCGCTCAAGCACAGTCAGCGCCGGCCCGCGATCAGGAGCCAGCCGGAATGCGTACAAGCCTTGCCAATGACATCGCACTGGATTTGCCCTCCTCCCACGCCCACGCCAACCTCGATCCCAGCATCGCCCAGGGCACCGCTTCCACGGTCGACCTCAGCCCGCGCCTGCACAACCGCGACCTGGCGCCGACCAAGGCCGAAGGCCGGCGCTGGGGTGGCTACAGCATCTTTGCCCTGTGGACCAATGACGTGCACAACATCGCCAATTACTCCTTCGCCATCGGCCTGTACGCCCTGGGCCTGGGCGGCTGGCAGATCCTCCTGTCCCTGGGGATCGGTGCGGCGCTGGTGTACTTCTTCATGAACCTGTCCGGCTACATGGGCCAGAAGACCGGCGTGCCCTTCCCGGTGATCAGCCGTATCAGCTTCGGCATCCATGGCGCGCAGATTCCGGCGCTGATCCGCGCGGTGATCGCCATCGCCTGGTTCGGCATCCAGACCTACCTGGCCTCGGTGGTGTTCCGCGTCTTGCTCACGGCCATCCACCCCGGCTTCGCCGACTACGACCACAACTCGATCCTCGGCCTGTCGAGCCTGGGCTGGGTGTGTTTCGTGGCGATCTGGCTGGTCCAGCTGGCGATCCTCGCCTACGGCATGGAAATGGTCCGGCGTTACGAAGCCTTCGCCGGCCCGGTGATCCTGGTGACCGTTGCCGCCCTCGCCGCCTGGATGTTCACCCAGGCCAACGCCCGCATCGCCTGGTCGATCCACGAGCCTCTGAGCGGTGGCGAGATGTGGCGCCAGATCTTCGCCGGCGGTGCGCTGTGGCTGGCGATCTACGGCACGCTGGTGCTCAACTTCTGCGACTTCGCCCGCTCCTCGCCCTGCCGCCGGACCATCAGGATTGGCAATTTCTGGGGGCTGCCGGTGAACATCCTGGTGTTCGCCACCATCACCGTATTGCTCTGCGGCGCGCAGTTCCAGATCAACGGCAAGATCATCGAAAGCCCGACCGAAATCATCGCCTCGATCCCCAATACCTTCTTTCTGGTGCTCGGCTGCCTGGCGTTCCTGATCGTCACCGTGGCGGTGAACATCATGGCCAATTTCGTCGCCCCGGCCTTCGTGCTCAGCAACCTGGCGCCGAAGTACCTGACCTTCCGCCGCGCCGGGCTGATCAGCGCGACCCTCGCGGTGCTGATCCTGCCGTGGAATCTCTACAACAGCCCGCTGGTGATCGTCTACTTCCTGTCCGGGCTCGGCGCCCTGCTGGGGCCGCTGTACGGGGTGATCATGGTCGACTACTGGCTGCTGCGCAAAGGCCGGATCAACGTGCCCGAGCTGTACAGCGAAAACCCGCAAGGTGCTTATTTCTACAGCCGCGGGGTCAACCTGCGGGCGGTGGCGGCGTTCATTCCGTCGGCGCTGATCGCCATCGTCCTAGCCCTGGTGCCAGGCTTTGCCAGCGTCTCGCCCTTCTCCTGGCTGATCGGCGCCGGCATTGCCGGCCTGCTGTACCTGATCATCGCCAAACGCCAGCCGCACTATGCGGATGTCAGCGGCGAATCCATCGCCGTCGACAACGTCTGCCACTAACCTTGAACGGCCCGCGTGCGGCGGGCCCCGAATGCCTCACCGATAAGGACAGCCCATGCGAATTCTCGTGGTCAACGTCAACACCACCGACTCCATCACCCAGGCCATCGCCCGCCAGGCCCAGGCTGTGGCCGCGCCCGGCACCGAAATCATCGGCCTGACCCCACACTTCGGCGCCGACTCCATCGAAGGCAACTTCGAAAGCTACCTGGCCGCCATCGCCGTCATGGACCGGGTGCTGTCCTACGACCAGCCCTACGACGCGGTGATCCAGGCCGGTTATGGCGAGCACGGCCGCGAAGGCCTGCAGGAGCTGCTCAAGGTGCCGGTGGTGGACATCACCGACGCCGGCGCCAGCACCGCGATGTTCCTCGGCCATGCCTACTCGGTGGTGACCACCCTGGATCGCACCGTGCCGCTGATCGAGGACCGCCTGAAACTCTCCGGCCTGTACGACCGCTGCGCCTCGGTACGGGCCAGCGGGCTGGCGGTGCTGGAGCTGGAAGAAGACCCGGCGCGTGCCGTGGAAGCCATAGTGCGCCAGGCCGAGCTGGCGGTCAGCGAAGACAAGGCCGAGGTGATCTGCCTGGGCTGCGGCGGCATGGCCGGCCTCGACGAGCAGATCCGCCAGCGCACCGGCGTGCCGGTGGTGGACGGCGTGACCGCGGCGGTGACCATTGCCGAATCCCTGGTGCGGCTGGGGCTGTCCACCTCCAAGGTACGCACCTACGCCACGCCGCGGCCGAAGACCATCATCGGCTGGCCAGGGCGGTTCGGGCGCTGAATCGGCGCTTTCGTCGAGGGCCTATCGCGAGCAAGCTCGCTCCTACAGGAAGCGGGTTTGCGCGCATTTTCAAACCGCGCTGAAGCGTTGCTCCAGGCCCAGCTCGGCGAACTGCTCGATCACGAAGTCGACGAAGGCCCGGGTCTTACCCGGCAGCAGTTTGTGCTCGGCGTAGTAGATCGAGATGTTGCCGTCGTCGACGTACCAGTCCGGCAACACCCGCTGCAGAGTGCCGGCGCTCAAGTAACCGACGGCGAACGGCATGCTCACCAGGGCCACCCCCAGGCCCTGGACGGCGGTAGCGCAGGCCGCTTCCGAATCGCTCATGGTCATCCGCGCCTTCAGGTTCAGCGGGCTTTGCTGCCGACTGCGGCTGGTCAGGGCCCAGGAACGCACCCGCCCGGTCTGCGGCGAGCGAATCAGGATGCCTTCGCAATGTTGAAGATCCTCGGGCTGCTCGACTGCCGCGCAGCGCGCCAGATACTCAGGCGAGGCCACCAGGATGCGGTGAGCCGGGGTCAGTCGTCGCGCCACCACCCCTTGGGGCAGTTCGAAGCCGCCGCCGATCGCCGCGTCGAAACCCTGACCGATCAGGTCCACCTGGCGATTATCGAAATGCCAGTCCGGGCTGATCTCCGGAAAACGCCGCAGGAACTCGCCGAGCATGGGCACTATGTACAGCCGCCCGAACACCGTGCCCATGCTGACTTTCAGGGTGCCGGCCGGGCGCCCTTCGGCGCTGGCCAGGTTGGCCACGGCGTTCTGGATGGTGTGCAGGCTGGCGCTGACCTCGCCGAGAAACAGCTTGCCGGCTTCGGTCAGGGTCAGGCTGCGGGTGCTGCGCTGAAACAGCCTGACCCCAAGCCGGGCCTCGAGCTTGGCCACGCTTTTGCCCACCGCGGCGGGGGTCAGGCTCAAACGTCGCGCGGCCTCGGCAAAGCTGCCGACTTCGGCGCTGCGCACGAAGCATTCGATGCTGCTGAAGGTTTCCATGGCGCCTCACTATAAACTTCTGGTTTACACAGACTATAGCGATTCCTATCTACACAGTACCTAATCCGAGGTCGATACTCGACTCCAACCACAAGGCAGCCCGCCTTGGACTTTTTTGGAGAACGACATGACCACTCAATCCCTCAGCGGCAAAGTAGCCCTGGTTCAAGGCGGTTCCCGCGGCATCGGCGCAGCCATAGTGCAACGCCTGGCAGCCGAAGGCGCCGCCGTCGCCTTCACCTACGTCAGCTCCAGCGCCAAGGCCCAGGCCTTGCAGGACCGCATCACCCAGGCCGGCGGCAAGGCCCTGGCGATCCAGGCCGACAGCGCCGATGCCGCGGCCATCCGCCAGGCGGTCGACAGCACGGTGAAAACCTTTGGCCGCCTGGACATCCTGGTCAACAATGCCGCCATCCTGGCCGCCGGCCCGCTGGAAGACTTCAAGCTGGAAGACTTCGACCGGACCCTGGCCGTCAACATCCGCAGCGTGTTCGTCGCCACCCAGGAAGCGGCCCGGCACATGGGCGAAGGCTCGCGCATCATCAACATCGGCAGCACCAACGCCGAGCGCATGCCCTTTGCCGGCGGCGGCCCCTATGCCATGAGCAAGTCGGCCCTGGTCGGCCTGACCAAAGGCCTGTCCCGCGACCTCGGCCCACGGGGCATCACCATCAACAATGTGCAGCCCGGCCCGGTCGACACCGACATGAACCCGGCCCACGGCGATTTCGCCGAAAGCCTGATCCCGCTGATGGCCATCGGGCGCTACGGCCACGCGAAAGAAATCGCCAGCTTCGTGACGTACCTGGCCGGCCCGGAAGCGGGTTACATCACCGGCGCCAGCCTGAGCATCGATGGTGGCTTCAGCGCCTGATTCCTGCGCCCATGAAAAACGCCGGACCACCTTCATCAGGTGGCCCGGCGTTTTTTGTAGCCGCTGCCGCAGGCTGCGAACGCCTCCGCAGGAGGCGCCACACTTGAGACCGCTGAAGCCCTACCGGGCTTATCGCAGCCTGCGGCAGCGGCTACAGGTTCAGCTCCATTGCAGCAGCGGCAAGCCGCAGGCCGCCGGCTGGAACCCCTTCAGCGAACGCAGAATGGCGTCGGCATGGGCGTACTTGGCGTCCGCCATCGCCGGGTCGGGAATGGCGATCGCAGTCATCCCCGCCGCCTTCGCCGCGGTGACACCAAAGGGCGAATCCTCGAACACCAGGCAATCCTCGGGGGCGACGCCCAGGCGCCGCGCGGCGGTAAGGAAGATGTCCGGCGCCGGCTTGGCCGCGCCCACTTCCGGGTCGTCGGCGGTGACTATGGTGTCGAACAGCGCGAACCAGTCGCCATGCAAGGTGGTTTTCTGGGCGAAAGACTGGCGTGAAGAACTGGTGCCCACGGCGATCGGCACATTATTGGCCTTGAGGTGTTGCACCAGCTCCTGCGCCCCCGGCATCGCCAGCGCGCGGGGAAAACGCTCGCGCATCAGCGGCTCGCGAATCACCAGGAACTCCTCCGGGGTGATCGGCAGATCCAGGGCCTCGACCACGTAGCGGGCCAGGTCCGCGGCGCCACGGCCGATGATGTTCTGCTTGATCGTCCAATCGAAGGTGCGGCCGTAACGATCGGCGATGAGCTGGGTCACCTCGGTGTAGATACCTTCGGTGTCCAGCAGCAAACCGTCCATATCGAAAATCACGGCCTTGATCGGGCCCACATCATTCAACTGTGCATTCATCGCATCTGATCCGTTAACAAAAAACATCCCGGGGAGCGGCTCAGGTACGGCCAGTTTTTTGCCCGATTAAAGGGTTCAGCAGCATAGCCGCGGCGGATGACGGGGAGCAACCTCGGACCAGCGTGCAGACAGACGAAAGCCCGGACAGGCCGGGCTCGAACGTCGACATCGTGAATGAACAAAGCAGGCTAGCGCCCCGCGCGTCCGCTGCCGCCTCCGGGACCGCCGGTACCCCCACCCGCGCTGCCGGTTCCGCCGCCGGCACCGCCACCGCCCATGATGGAACCATTGACGCCGGTAGACCCCATGCCGCCGCCCTGGCTGGAAGAGCCGCGCGAGTTATTGGTCCGTGAATAGCTGTCCGTGACGCCTACACCATTCCCGCCCAGGGCCCCCGGTTGCAGCATCAGATCCTTGCCTGAACCGCTCTCGAAAGAGCGCCCGGAAGTATTGGTTGCAGCCCGTCCGTCAGCGGATTCCGCCAGGCTGGAGAAGAAGAAAATCGAGACCAGAGCGACCAGCACCAGGCTCAGCAGTTTTGCCCGGCTCATGACGGGCCTCCCGGGGCGGAGCGACGCTTGCCCCTGGCCGCCTTGCGCTGCGGCTCGGATCGAGACAGCTCCTGCTCGGCGTTGGCGTCCGGGAGGATCTGCTCGGGACTCAGCGCATCCGTGGGGGCAGGCAGCGGGTATTCGGGAGTGTCATCCCGGTCGAGATGTTTCGGATCATGCTTCATATGCACCTCACACCGGTCATGCCGGCGTGCTGGACGCAGACTTCACGGGCCCTTTTCCTCCGACTCGCCTGCCTCATCGTCATCACTCAGTGGGACCAGGGCGTCATCCATCAGCGAGCCCGGGTCTTCATTGCCCGGATCGTTGACCAGGGGCACGCCCGAGGAGTCTTCTTCTTTCTTGCCAGCAGTTTCCGAAGTCATGGCAAACCTCGTCGATACAGTGTGTCCATCATTGAATTCGAGGGGCTGGAGCGATATTCGTTCCCATAAAAAAGCCCGGCACAAGGCCGGGCTTTTTTGCGCACTGCAGCTGAATCAGTCGTGCTTGTGCTTGTGTTTCTTGTGCTTTCCGCCGCCGGAGTGACGGTCATCGTCACCCATGCTGCTGCCCAAGGCACCACCGGCCGCGCCACCCAGGCCTGCGCCGATGGTCGAGCCCGTTTTGCCGCCCAGCTTGTTGCCGATCACCGAACCGCCGGCCGAACCCAGGCCGCCACCGATGGCCGCTTCGGTCCGGCTGCCTTTACGGGCACCGACCGCACTGCCGGCAGCGCCGCCAATACCCGCGCCCACCGCAGCACCGGTGCTGCCGCCAATCTGTTGTCCAACCACGTTGCCCAGCGCGCCACCCAAACCGCCACCGACCGCAGCAGTGCCATCACCGGCAGCCATCGCACCTTGAGCAGCCAGAAGCCCCAAAACCAGAGCAGGCAGTGTTAAACGCATGATGTAAACCTCGAAAAAGATGCTGGAGAGTCATTCTATAGCGGTGTCTGACCAAAGCTGAGCGGCGACAGCGCAACGCTGTAATCCTTTTAGTCAAAGTGTTGGACCGTTTTTGCGCAAAGAGTTTTCACCCAGGCAAAAAAAAGCCCGCTGGGGAGACGGGCTAATAGGATTTGCTTTAACGGATGAGTCGAGCCTACGCACTCACTTGTGAAGAAATTGTGAAAACAACGCCTCCCACAAATAAACGGGATGAGGGCATGTTTCCATCCCCTCTCCCAGCTGAAGCAGACTCATGCACGAAGAACCCGTGCCACTGAAGAACGCCCCGGGGAATGCGGGCTGCCAATGGCATGGGGTTCTGCGCGAGACGTCACGCAAATTGCCTTGTTCAGGAGTTCCAGCGACAGGTTTACTGGATGCTACGGATGCTGCCTTTGTTGCCTTTGACAGTGACCGATACCTTCTTGAAGACGAAGTAGTTTTCTTCGCTGACTTCATAACGTGGCGCAACGATCAGGTCGGCACCGGAAGCCTTGACGGCCTTGTAGGCTGCGGCCGACTTCACCGCACTGACCGGGTCCAGCATGCCCAGGCCACCACCGGTGTCGCCACCATAGGTCACGCCATCGGCGAACTGGTTGTCACCACCGAACTTGAGCACGCCGAACAGAATATTCACCGAGGATTGCCCCGAGATGGCTTCGCCTACCGCAACGTCTGCCTTGAGGTCGGCCTTGACCTGGCTGTCGATCGGGGCGGCGGGTTGGCTGATGTTGTAGCTGGTGCAACCGCTGGCAGCGATGAGGGTCGACAGGGCAATGAATTTGAAAGCCTTTTTCACTGGTTTTATTTCCTTATACCTGATCAAAAACAGTATCCGACGGAATGTCGGCCCCACACGAAATGTGAGGGGGCGGACCTTATCGCCGAGGGAAAACCAGGAATATGGGACCTATCTCAAAGCCTTCTGGATAGTTCTGAAACAATCAATTTCGAGACTTTCAGATCGAAAAAACCCCGCTGCGAGGCGGGGTTTCATGCTGCAAGTCAGCGCCTCGTGGTGGGCGCCACTTTTGGGAAAAACTTTGTCTGAGTCACCTTGGGTAATGCACTGGATCTGGTCTTGCCTGCCACCGACGCCTTCACCGGAGGCTCACTGTCAAACGCTGCCTGACCGCAGCGCACCAGGTTGTTGATTGGGAACTCATCCCCGTTGTCCTCGATAAAAGGATCGCTCATCTCCCTGCTCCCTCCAACAACCGGACGATACCGGCAAACACCTGATTGCCTAGAAAATATCGGCCGTCACGGCGCTTCAGACTAGACGGTCATTTAAGGACTTGCAGTTCACAAGAGAAAAGACCGACGAATGGACCAAGCGGGAGTTCTTCGTCCAAGGGCGTGGATCGTCGTTGAAAAAGGAGCTGATGGCCTGCATCAGCTCCTTTTTCCGGCTGCGTTTCGCCTAGACCTTACGAGCGTAGTTGCTGGCCCCGAACCAGTCGACCACCACCACGGTTTCATCCCCCACCACCCAGGCGTCATGACCTTTAGGCAGGGAGGTGATATCGCCCGGTCCGGCGATGATTTCGGTGCCGTCATCCATCAGGATCGCCAGCCTGCCGGCCACGTGATACTGAAAGTGCGGCGCCTGGCAACTCGGCGTCTGCGCCAGCGGCCGGATATCGTTCGACCAGCGCCAGCCCGGCTTGAAAGTGAAGCGCCCCACTTCGCAATGACCGATCTTCAGTATCTCTGCCTTGCCATTGGAAAACTCGCGGGTCTCATCCGGTTCGGAGAAGGATTTATGCTCGGTGACCTGTTCATGCGTGGACATGATCGTGCCCTCGATTGAGTAGCTGCAAAGCCTGCCGACGCCGGCAACATCGCCCGCGCCCGCAGACCGCCAGCATCGCCCCACTCGATGCGCATGACCATTCTAGACCTGAAAGCGTAGAGTGCCCGCGACAAACGCTAAACGTAAGGCTGCCCGCCAAAGCCCCGAGGCAGCCGCTGCAACCCAGCCATGGCCGTCAGCCGCTGGGTCCAGGCTGCACGCCAATCGATTGCCGTGTGCGCAGCCTTCGCTTTGCGCGCCGCTCGACGTGCCGCATTGCGCTGATTCTTACGGGCTTCCTTGAACACCTCGGTATTGCGGCAACTGCGGCATTTGACCCGCGCCGGCTCGGTGCTGGATATGAGATTGGAACCCTTGTGGCCGCAGGCCAGATGCCCGGCGACCTTGAAGTGAATGACCATTGCGCGTCTCCTCGTAGCCAGTACGGGGCACAGAAAACCTCACGCTGATGCCCACCTGATATCGGCGGAAAACCTCACCTTCAAGGTGACCGGACCGCCAGGCTTCGCAGGGGTAACAAAGCCAAAGACCACTCAGGTATCCAGCGTGATCGATACCTCGCTGGAGCAACTTTGGCTGTTGCGAACTCGTAATGATTTTGACCGTTGCGGGGAAACGGCGTTCAGCAAAAAAGCCGCTCGCCAACAGCTGCGACAAGTAGGACCCAGAAAGCACAAAACCCCTGACCTCTCAAGGAAATCAGGGGTTTTGCGTAGATCGAATATGGCGGTTGAGGAGGGATTCGAACCCTCGATACAGTTTCCTGTATACACACTTTCCAGGCGTGCTCCTTAAGCCACTCGGACACCCAACCGTGTCTCGTCAAACCGATTCAGTCTGTCGAGGCGCGCTAATGTAGTCGAAAGCTTTTCTGATGGCAAAGGTTTTTTTCAGAATTTTCATGCGCTTAAGACATTTCTTCGGATTCCTGCGCTGCGCTGGCATCGGCGCCATGGCAAACCGGCCAATCTCTGGCCTGGCCGACCGCTATATAGAAGGGCCGATACGCGCCCCAGGTGGCCGGCTACGCTTGTCAGGCCCGAAAGGGCTGACTCACCAGTCAGTCACAGCGCTTTACCTGACCTGTGACCGTGGGTAACGTCTGCCCCACTTCAATACAAGGAATTGCGTCATGAGTGAGTTGATTTCTTACCACCTCGAAGACGGTATCGCGACCCTGACCTTGAGCAATGGCAAGGTCAATGCCATTTCCCCGGACGTGATTGCCGCCTTCAATGCCGCGCTGGATCGGGCGGTCACCGATCGCGCCGTAGTGATCATCACCGGGCAGCCCGGCATTCTGTCGGGCGGCTACGACCTGAAAGTGATGACCGCCGGCCCTAAAGAAGCCGTGAGCCTGGTGACCTCGGGTTCGACCCTGGCCCGTCGCCTGCTGTCGCACCCCTTCCCCGTCATCGTCGCCTGCCCTGGCCACGCCGTGGCCAAGGGCGCGTTCCTGCTGCTGTCCGCGGACTACCGCATCGGCGTCGAAGGCCCGTTCAGCATCGGCCTGAACGAAGTGCAGATCGGCATGACCATGCACCACGCCGGCATCGAGCTGGCCCGTGACCGTCTGCGCAAATCCGCGCTGCACCGCTCGGTGATCAATGGCGAGATGTTCGACCCGCAAGGCGCGGTGGATGCCGGCTTCCTCGACAAGGTGGTGAGCGCCGAGGAACTGCAAGGCGCCGCCCTGGCCGCCGCGCACCAGTTGAAGAAGATCAACATGACCGCCCACAAGAACACCAAGCTGAAAGTGCGCAAGGCGCTGCTGGAAGCCCTGGACAACGCGATCATCCTCGATCAGGAACACCTGGGCTAAGCCTGATCCCGCTGCACACCAGCCCGGCCCCTGCGCCGGGCTTTTTTATGCCCGCGCCGCGAGAAAGACCGGCGCGATGCTCTAGTTCGCCGCTGACCAAAGAGTCGGAAACATGCGCTTAAACATCGGCCATCTTCCCCTTCTATACAGGTAATTGCCGAAAACAGTGCACATCCGTACACTGCGCCACCTTTTGTCCCCGGTGGGCCTGTAGATGCTGTATCTGTTTCGTATGTTATTGATGGGCCTGCATTTTGTTGCAGCGGGGATTCTCGGCGTGGTGCTGGGGCTGTGCCGCCCGTTCAACCCGGATAACAGCCGCCTGTGCGCGCGCCTGTATGCCTTGCCGGCCATGTGCATCCTGCGCCTGCGGGTCAAGGCCGAAGTCGGGCCGCTGATGGACAAGCCCGAGAGCTGCGTGATCATCGCCAACCACCAGTCCAACTACGACCTGTTCGTGTTCGGCAACGTGGTGCCCCACCGCACTGTGTGCATCGGCAAAAAGAGCCTGAAATGGGTGCCGCTGTTCGGCCAGCTGTTCTGGTTGGCGGGCAACGTGCTGATCGACCGCGGCAACGCGCACAAGGCGCGCCGCTCGATGCTGACCACCACCCACACCCTGCAACACAAGGACACCTCGATCTGGGTCTTTCCGGAAGGCACTCGCAATCTCGGCGAAGACCTGCTGCCGTTCAAGAAAGGCGCCTTCCAGATGGCCATCGCCGCCGGCGTGCCGATCGTCCCGGTGTGCGCCAGCAGCTACATCCGCCACATGCGCCTCAACCGCTGGCACAGCGGCAGGATCCTGATCCGCTCGCTACCGGCGATCCCCACCGCCGGGCTGAGCCTGGACGACATGCCGAGGCTGATCGAGCAATGCCGCGAACAGATGCGCGAGTGCATCGAGTCGATGGACCGCCAGCTACAGGCCGTCTGAAAACAGCCCGCCGCGTGCGGGCTTTTTTATTGCCGGCGAACTCCGCCCTGCTGGCTGACTCTGATCAGTCATGAGGCTAAGCTGCACGGAGTCTCACTCCTCATTTCGATAAGAAGAAGCGAACAGGAACCATGGGTAGAGTTGTTGCCGCCGCAGTCTACAGCGCGGGTAAAAGAGTCACGGATATCACCCTCGACGAAGGTGCAGCCTGGGCCGCCAAACCCGGGCACTTCGTCTGGATCGGCCTCGAAGAACCCAACGCTCAGGAGCTGGCCAATCTGCAACGCCAGTTCAACCTGCACGAACTGGCCATCGAGGACGCCCTGGAAAAACACAGCCGGCCGAAACTCGAAACCTTCGGCGACGCGCTGTTTATCGTCACCTACTCGCCGGTGCGCGAAAACGGCAAGCTGGAGTTCATCGAGACCCACATCTTTGCCGGCAAGGGCTACATCATCACAGCCCGCAACGGCCACTCCAAATCCTATGCGTTCGTCCGCCAGCGCTGCGAGGCACGGCCGTTGCTGCTGGAGCACGGCGAAGACTTCGTGCTCTACGCGCTGCTGGATTTCGTCACCGAAAACTACCAGCCGGTCAGCGAAGCGATCCATGCCGAGATCGACGCGCTGGAGCACAGCGTGCTGTGCAGTTCGCTCAACGAGCGGGATATCCAGCACCTCCACAGCCTGCGCCGCGATGTGCTGCGCCTGAGGCGCCACGTAGCGCCGATGGTGGAGATCAGCGAAGAGCTGCAGAAGCTCAGCTTCCCCTTTATCGACAAGAACATGCGCCCGTACTTTCGCGATGTGCAGATCCACGTCACCCGGCAGATGGAAGACCTGGCGACCTTGCGCGACATCGCCAGCCAGACCATCGAGATCGGCGTGCTGCTGGAGGCCTCGCGACAAAGCGTGGTGCAACGCAAGTTTGCCGCCTGGGCGGCGATCCTGGCGTTCCCGACGGCGGTGGCGGGAATCTACGGCATGAACTTCGACAACATGCCAGAACTGAAGATGCACTACGGCTACTTCGGCGTGCTGACGTTCCTGATACTGGGTTGTACGGGGCTGTGGGCGAGCTTCAAGCGCTCGGGGTGGCTGTGAATCAAGTAAGCAGTCACTGTAGAACGATAAGCTGATGGTGGACATGAGCCCGGCCCAGCTCATGTCCACCATCAGGCAAACATGAACTGGGCATATCGCTTTATCTTTTTTGCGGGACAACCAAGTGCCATGCCTGCATTTTGCGAATATATGGCAGCTACACTTTTCAAGTGTATTCAATAATTCCAAGTTGCCTGGCCATGAACAATTCATTGCGCTCTACAATCTCTTCAACGATCTTGCCTGAATCGTTGAAGCGAAAGTAAGTTAATGCCGTCCAGCTCACATCCTTACCCTGCACATCGAAACCGTGCCATGTATTCGACCCACGAGCCTGATGTGTCAGATGAACAACGACCACATCATCAGCGACAACCTCTTTGCTAAATGTGGTGGTGATTGACTCATATCGCTCCAGCACATTTTCACGCAAGGCACGCTTGAAGTTACTCACGCCACGAATGGGGGCATCGCAGTCGGGCCTATGCACAATGACATCGGCATCGAAGTACTCAAGCACCCGTTCTGCATCTTTGCCATCTACACAATATTGAAAATACTTTTTTACGACTTCCAGGTTTTTGGCGCTCACTTGGCAACTCCTCTCATGGTTAAAAGCCATAAATATTCCCTAGTTGAGCAAAGTGCCGAGAAGCACTTGTGATCAAGTTATAAATCACACGTACAACATCGCATCAAAGTGTCAACCAAGGCAGAACGATCATGTCCGAATTCATTCTAGGGAGGGTTTTGCTATCCGTAAATTCACATTATATTTAGCGTGATATCAGAAATCGGAATACCAAATGAAACTCGACAGACTTGAACGATGGGCGACGGTAAGGCATTTCCGCTTAGCGATTGCACTGGTTGAGTACGGCAGCATCTTGCATGCGGCGCGCGCACTTCACCTTTCGCAACCCACAGCTACCAAGCTGCTGCAGGATCTGGAGGAAGCGATTGGTGCCCCGCTCTTTATCCGGGGCCGCCGAGGCGTGACGCCTACGGAGCTTGGACAAGCCTTTGTCGATCGTAGCCGGATGGTCCTCGCCCAGATCGACCATGTTTCGCACGCAATCGACGCTCTGGGCAGAGGGTATGCCGGGCGGGTCGCTATAGGTTGCGTGCTCACAGGATCGAGTTACCTCGTACCCGCGGCGATCGCGCGGCTCAGGTCATCCCGCCCTGACATCCGGATCAAAATTGTTGATGGGGTAAGTGCCGAGCTCATCCCTCGGCTCATATCAGGCGAACTTGATTTCCTGATTGGAAGGCTGTCCGACGTCAGTACAAGCGCGGTTGTGGCTCAGGAGGCTCTATTCAGCGAGAACGCGATTATTGTTGCGAGGCGGGATCACCCACTCGCTCAGCAACCCGACGTCAAGCTTGAACAACTCGCGCGCGAGGCATGGCTACTCCCACATACGGAAACAACCTTGCGCAAGCAATTCGATAATATTTTTTACCGGGAAAATATCGATCCACCACATGCCACCATCGAAACGGTGTCCATGTTCAATATTCTTTGGTTACTCAGGCAGACGGATCTTCTTGGCATTTTGCCGCAGTCGGTGGCGTTTGATCCGGCATACCGCACCGAGATTGTTCCTCTGCCCGCTTTCGAACCACTGGTATTGGAGCAAATCGGCGTCTCTCGACTTTCCGGCGCCGGATTATCCCCGGCCGCCTCCGCCCTGGTGGAGGCACTAAGGGAGATCATGCGCAGTACTTCGGAAGTTTTGGCAGGTTTGCGGGGCCTCAACCCTCAAGATTGAAAACTCGCCCCAGACCCGCAACGAAGCTGCTCGCCTACAAGGGCTTTGAAGCCCTTGTAGAAGCGAGTCAGCTCGCGATGCTGCTATGGATTCAGACCGACCCGGCCTGCGGCTTGTGCGCCACAAAACGCATCATCCACTCGGCAACGGTGCTGCCGTGGTGGTCCCGGTCCAGGCTGGCGATGCCCTTTTGATAGACCTGCTCGCCCAGGTGCTGCTGGCGCAGGTCCAGCAAGGCCCGCGAGTAATCGTGGATGAACTCCGGGTGGCCCTGGAAGCACAGCACCTGGTCATTGATGTGATAGGCGGCGAACGGGCAGAAATCGCTCGAAGCGATGACCGTGGCGTTTTCCGGCAAGGCGGTTACCTGGTCCTGGTGGCTGATCAGCAGCGTCAGTTCTTCCACCACCGGGCTCATCCACGGCGCCTTGGCCGCCAGTTTGTAGTTGTGGGTACCCACGCCCCAGCCCTGGGTCGCGCGTTCGCTCTTGCCGCCCAGCAGCAACGCCAGCAACTGATGGCCAAAGCAGATGCCCAGCAGTTTATCGCCGCGCTTATAACGCTCCAGCAGGTAGGTCTTGAGGGTCTGAATCCAGGGGTCGGTACCGAAGGAGTCGGCTTTGCTGCCCGTGACCAGATAAGCGTCGAAGCTTTGGTCGTCGCTCGGGTAGTGGCCCTGCATCACGTTGTAGACGGTAAATTCGGCAGCAATCGGCTGCTGTGAAAACAGGCGCTGAAACATCTGCCCGTAACCCTGATATTGATCGACCAGTTCTGGACGCAGGATGTCGGTTTCCAGAATGCAGATGCGTAGCGACATAAAAAATACCTGACACGATGATGGGAATAATGAACACCCCAGAGCCTGCCTTGAAACGCCCGATCAAGGCAAGCCCCGCGATGTATCACTGTGCTCCCTTCAGTCTCAGAACAACTGGCCCTTGGCGGCTTTCTCCAGCAGCAGCGCCGGCGGTGTGAAACGCTCGCCATATTGCTCGGCCAGGTACTGGGCACGGGCAATGAAGTCCTTCAGGCCGTACTGGTTGATGAACTGCAAGGCCCCGCCGGTCCAGGCCGCGAAGCCGATACCGAAGATCGAACCGATGTTGGCATCGGCCGTCGAGCGCAACACGCCCTCCTCCACACAACGCACGGTTTCGATGGCCTGCACGAACAACAGGCGATCGCGCACGTCCTGCGGCGAAATCTGCCCGTCGGCTTTCTCGAAGCGGGTTTTCAGCTGCGGCCACAAGTGCTTCTGCGCCCCGGCCGGATACTCGTAGAAACCACCGCCCGCCGCCTTGCCTGGGCGCTTGTATTCATTGAGCAGCAGGTCGATCACGGCAAAGGCCGGATGCTCCGGCAGCGGCTTGCCTTCGGCCAGCAGGTCCTTGGCGGTCTGTTGGCGGATATGGCTCAGCAGGCTCAGGGAAACCTCGTCGCAGATCGCCAGCGGGCCAATCGGCATCCCCGCCTTGCGCGCCTCGGTCTCGATCATCGGCGCAGCCACGCCCTCGCCGAGCATGGCGATGCCTTCGTTGGTGAAGGTGCCGAACACCCGCGAGGTGAAAAAGCCGCGGCTGTCGTTGACCACGATCGGGGTCTTCTTGATCTGCTGAACGAAGTCAAAGCCCCGCGCCAGGGTTTCGTCGCTGGTCTGCTCGCCCTTGATGATTTCCACCAGGGGCATTTTTTCCACCGGGCTGAAGAAATGCAGGCCGATGAACTTGCCTTGATCCGGCACTGCCTTGGCCAGGCCGCTGATGGGCAAGGTCGAGGTGTTGGAGGCGATCACCGCCTGCGCCCCCACCACTTGCTGCGCCGCCGCCGAGACCCTGGCCTTGAGCTCGCGATCCTCGAACACCGCCTCGATGATCAGATCGCAACCGGCCAGGTCGGCGTCCTGCTCGGTGGTGCGGATCCGCGCCAGCGTGGCGTCACGCTGCTCGGCGCTCAAGTGGCCACGGGCGACCTTCTTCTCCAGCAGCGCCGCCGAATGGGCCTTGCCCTTCTCGGCTGCCGCCAGGCTGATGTCCTTGAGCACCACCTCGATACCGGCCACAGCGCTGACATAAGCGATCCCGGCGCCCATCATCCCGGCACCGAGTACCCCGACCTTCCTGGTCACATAGGGTGCAAAGCCTTGGGGGCGGGAGCCACCGGCATTGATCTCGTTGAGCTGGAACCAGAAGGTGCCGATCATGTTTTTCGCCACCTGGCCGGTGGTCAGCTCGGTGAAATAGCGGGCTTCGATCAACTGCGCGGTATCGAAATCGACCTGGGCACCCTCCACTGCCGCACAGAGGATTTTCTCCGGCGCCGGCAGGCAGCCCTGGGTCTTGCTGCGCAGGATCGATGGCGCGATGGCCAGCATCTGCGCGACTTTCGGGTGCGACGGCGTGCCCCCGGGGATCTGGTAGCCGGTCACGTCCCAGCGCTGTTTGGCCGCCGGATTGGCGACAATCCACGCCCTGGCCTTGGCCAGCAGGTCATCGCGGTCGCTGGCCAGTTGGTCGATCAGGCCGGCTTGCAGTGCCTGCTGCGGCCGCACCTTCTTGCCTTCCAGCAGATACGGCAGGGCTTTTTCCAGCCCCAGCAAACGCACCATGCGCACCACCCCGCCACCGCCCGGCAGCAGGCCGAGGGTCACTTCCGGCAGGCCGATCTGCAGCGACGGGTCGTCCAGCGCCACCCGGTGATGGCAGGCCAGGCAGATCTCCCAGCCGCCGCCCAGGGCCGCGCCATTGATCGCCGCTACCACGGGCTTGCCCAGGGTCTCCAGGGCCCGCAGCTGGCCCTTGAGGCTCAGCACCATGTCATAGAAGGCCTGGGCTTCGGCCTTGCCGACCTTGATCAACTCATTGAGGTCGCCGCCGGCGAAGAAGGTCTTTTTCGCCGAAGTGACGATCACCCCGGCAATCGATTCCTGCTCGGCTTGCAGGCGGGCCACGCAAGCGGCCATGGCCTCGCGGTACACCGCGTTCATGGTGTTGGCGCTCTGGCCCGGCATGTCGATGGTCAGAACGACGATCTGGTCCTGGCCCTTTTCGTAACGGATGGCTTCGGTCATGAAAGTGTTTCCTTGAAGTCAGGGCTCAGAGGCGTTCGATGATGGTGGCGATACCCATGCCGCCGCCGACGCAGAGAGTCGCCAGGCCGTAACGCTGGCGCCGCGCTTCCAGCTCGTCGAGCAGGGTGCCGAGGATCGCGCAGCCGGTGGCGCCCAGCGGGTGGCCCATGGCGATGGAACCGCCATTGACGTTGACCTTGCCGGGGTCGATGGCCATGTCCTTGATGAACTTCAGCACCACCGAGGCAAAGGCCTCGTTGACCTCGAACAGATCGATGTCCTCGACCCGCAGCCCGGCCTTGGCCAGCGCCTTGCGCGTGGCCGGCGCCGGCCCGGTGAGCATGATGGTCGGATCGGTGCTGGTGACCGCCGTGGCGACGATCCGCGCCCGTGGCTTGAGGCCCAGTGCCAGGCCCTTGGCTTCGGAACCGATCAGCATCAGCGCCGCGCCGTCGACTATCCCTGAGCTGTTGCCCGGGGTGTGCACGTGGTGGATGCGCTCGACATGGCTGTAGACCCGCAAGGCGGTGGCGTCGAAACCCATCTGGCCGATCATCTCGAAGCTGGGCTTGAGCTTGCCC
Source organism: Pseudomonas sp. 22526 (assembly GCF_052044735.1). Lineage (NCBI taxonomy): Bacteria > Pseudomonadati > Pseudomonadota > Gammaproteobacteria > Pseudomonadales > Pseudomonadaceae > Pseudomonas > Pseudomonas sp. 22526. The sequence continues at coordinate 260,477 of NZ_JBQENK010000004.1, read as the reverse complement.
AGGCCCTCGAGGGTGGAATCGGCGCGAATGAACTCATCGTGATCCAGCAGGACGATGCCGTTCTGGTCCTGCACCGGCACCAGGGACTTGCTGAAAGCCCCCGCCGCCCTGGCCCGCGCGGCCTTTTGCTGGGATTGCAGGGCAAAGCTGTCGACATCCTCGCGGCTGAAGCCTTCCAGGGTGGCGATCAGGTCCGCGCCTATGCCTTGCGGGGTGAAATGGCTGTGCATGTTGGTTTGCGGGTCGAGCACCCAGGCGCCGCCGTCGCTGCCCATGGGCACCCGCGACATCGACTCGACACCGCCGACCACCACCAGGTCCTCGAAGCCGGAGCGCACTTTCATCGCGCCCAGGTTCACCGCCTCGAGGCCCGAGGCGCAAAAGCGGTTGATCTGCACCCCGGCCACGCTGACGTCCCAATCAGCGACCAGGGCCGCGGTCTTGGCGATGTCGGCCCCCTGGTCGCCAATCGGCGTCACGCAGCCGAGCACGATGTCGTCGACCTGGCTGGTGTCGAGTTCGCTACGCCGCTGCAGGGCATCGAGCAGCCCGGCCAGCAGGTTCACTGGCTTGACGCTGTGCAGGGCGCCGTCGGCCTTGCCTTTGCCACGGGGGGTGCGTAATGCATCGAATATCAAAGCCTGGGTCATGACGTCCTCGAACCGCTGTGCAGATGAATGATGACAGGGCTCCCACTCTTGGCCCCGAGGGCCCCGGATTCAATGACCGATGCGCTCACTGACCTTGACGGTCACGCTCAGACGAACGGTAGTGAGCTAATGGATTCCGCCTGCCGCATAACGGAACTGTCTAGACAAAGGGCGGGCAAGAAGATGGCAATAGGCCTCATGCATTTTTAAAAGCATTCGCCTATTAGCTGATATGAAATGGATCTAAGCCAAGGGTTACAAGGACCCTAAGGTAGAAACTGTAGGCAGTGAATCGTTGCAGCCGGGTCTTGCCGGTGCACGCGTAAGAAAAGGGACACATCGCCTGGCCATAGTGAAGCGGCAGGCATGCATTTGATGTTGAGGAATAACAACAAAAGGCATTCAGCCATGTTCAAGCATTCGAAAGTCCGTCAAGCGGGGCTCATTCTGTTCGCAACCACCTTGCTTCTGATCTTGCCGAACCTCACCAAAGTGATCGGCTAGAGGCGTGGCCATCCCGTCACGCAATCGCATCTTTGTGCTCCGGTTCGCTACCGGGGCCGGCGCTTGTGTGCCACTCTTTCTGACGCCGCGGCCACGCTGAATCAGGGCGGCGTCGCGCTTATCAGAAAACTGGAGACAGGCCCTACGCGCTGCTCTCCACCCCAGCGACGGAACAGCGATCAATTGAAATCTCTTATCCTCCTGTGCAGCGCCCTGCTGCTCGCCACGCCTGTGCATGCCGCGCAGCTGACCCTGGAACTGGGGGCCGGCAGCCGCACCTGGCAGACCGATGAACTGCTCAAGCACCCTCTGGCCCGGACCGTCACCGTCAAGGACGACGTGTCGTACAAACGCGACATGAGTTACCGCGCGGTGCCGATCTCGGCCCTGCTCACCGGGGTCAAGGCCGACGACCATCTGCAGGCCGTCGCCCTGGACGGTTTCGCCGCCGAACTGCCCGCCGCGCCCCTGCTCAACCAGGACGGCGCCCAGGCCTGGCTGGCCATCGAAGACCCGGCCAAGCCCTGGCCGCCCCTGGCTGAAGGCAAGCACAGCGCCGGGCCTTTCTACCTGGTGTGGACCAACCCCCAGGCCGGTCATATCAGCCCCGAGCAATGGCCGTTCGAAGTGGCGAGCATCAAGCGCCTGGCGCCGGTGGCCGAACGTTTCCCGGCCCTGCGCCCGGATCCCAAGCTGGCGGCCAGCGACCCGGTGAACCAGGGCTTCGCCCTGTTCCAGAAGAACTGCCTGGCCTGCCATCGCCTCAACGGCGCCGGCGACTCGCAGTTCGGCCCGGATCTGAATATCCCCTACAGCCCCACCGAGTATTTCGGTGCGGACTTCCTCAAGCGTTATATCCGTGACCCACAGAGCCTGCGCCGCTGGCCGCAGGCAAAGATGCCGGCCTTTGCAAGCAGCGTATTGCCGGATGCCGAGCTGGAGTTGCTGGTGGGGTATCTGAAGCATATGGCAGGGCGTAAGCAGGCGGCGCAATAGGGCTGGTCTTGCGGTGTTCTTCAGGGCGCTATCGCGGGCAAGCCTCGCTCCTACAGTCGAGCGCATTCCCCGGCAAGCGCTCCATTGCAATGCAATGGCTATCGACGGCATAGCCAGACTTGATTTCACCGCTTGGGCAAAACTGCGCAGAATTCGCTGCAACAGCGCAGATGACTTCAGCACCACCAGGGTGCGCAGTCGATGCCCCACCTCTCATGGCGCCAATGGCAGCCGGACCCGGAATGTCCCCGACCGGTTTCCTCTCCTACCGGTCTTCCCTTTTGGCCACCCTCAGCGGGTGGCCTTTTTTTGCCCCGCCTCTGTAGGAGCGAGGNGACAGCGCGGTATTTCGGTAGAACCGCATCAGCCTTATCGCGGGCAAGCCTCGCTCCTACAAATTCCGGTGGCAGAAACGAAATCGGCCGACCCGAAGGTCAGCCGATGCTGAGTCTTGACGCTATTCATATGCACTAAACGAGTCGCCCTCGAACCTCCTGCTTCACGCCCCAACCCTCGATGATCCCGCCCAGGGGCGCGACCACTGCTTCAAAGTCCTGTTCGAAATCGCCGATGCCGCCATAGGTGGCGTACATCACCTTGCTCAGCTCCAGGTACCAGGCGCCGTCATCGCGCACGCTGACCTGGGCATTCAAGGATTCACCGCGGAACTGTCCTGCTGCCCTGCGTGCCCGCTCCTCGTCCGGGAAAATGGCGTAGAACTCGATGGGATGGAATCGTGAAAAGTCGAAACCGCCTTCTTTCATGCGGCGCAGCACGCTGCTGCTGATGTCTTCTTGATAGGCTGTGCTCATGAAACGTCCTCCTCAAACCGATGGATAGACTTTCCGTACTCCCTTGCCTGTCACCGCACGGTGCAGGCTTGCGGCGAGAAGATCGCCGCCAGGAAACAAGCATGTAGCTGACAAGACCAGACCTTAGCGATTCATTCGCTGATCTCGGATGCAGAGTAGCGCCAAGACACAGGCGCTGCCAAGGTCTGGGTTCAAGCTCGGTAGGGCTTTGCGCATTAAAGATTAAATCGGCGTAATGCTGAGGATTTGAATGCTGTTCTGATCTTTCAGGCTCTTGAGCGTAGGGTCGTCGGTACGCCCCTCCAGATCGTTGAGGTCAAGCTCGGCCGGAACCGGCAGAAGCTTTGCGCGAATCAATTGTGCCGCCTCCTCCATGCTGGGCTGCTGCTCACAGTCGAATTGCTCCACTGACTGGACACCATGATCGTCAACGAAAGTGACTTGCCACTTTTGCATCAGTGCCTCCTTGATGAAGCCCATGAATGGACTCATAAGATGTCGACCCTGAAGAGCCAATGATCGTTCAAACCAGGGGCCCGGCGGCGCCATTAAAAAAGGCTGCCCTGGGGCAGCCTTTTCGCAACGATCGGCGCTTATGGCTTCTCGGCGCGCGCCTTCAATGCCTTGAGGGTGTTGAACGGCGCATCCACGACAAACTTGTTGGCCAGCCAGGACGGCACGCTGCCACCCGGCTCGGTGTGCACCTGGTAGGTCACTTCGACCTGGTCCGCGCCCTTGGGCACGAATTTCCAGAAGCCTTCGACCTGGGCGACACGCACGAAACCTTTCTCCTCGGGAACATAGGTCGGTATGCCCTCGAGCTTGCGGGTCAGGCTGCCGTCGGCCGCTTCGCTGGTGGTGACGTGCAGCACCGAATCACGCGGGGTGACCGGCCACGGGGTATTGAACTGGGTGTAGGTCCAGCTCTGCTCACCTTCGTGCTTGAGCAGCTTCTGCGACTTGCATTCGTGGATCCAGGCGCAGGCGCCCGTCACGTCGTCCTGCAGCGCGCGCAGCTTGGCCACGCTGGTTTTCATGGTGGTCACGCCCCGGTAGGCCTTGTATTTGGAACCGGCCACTTCACTCAAGGAGACCTTGATACCGTCCTCATCCTTGGCCGTTTGCCAATCTTCGGCGTGGGCGGTTGCCGAGAGCAGAACGGTCAACCCACAGAGCACAGCAATTCGATGCAGCGAACCCATTGTCTTATTCCTTATTGTTGAAGTTCCGTTCATTGAAAACACTTCACGCCGCCGTCATTTGCTCCCACCAGCCCAACAAGCGGATAGCCTCTTCCCGACTGCCGCCGCAGACTTCGACATCGGCCTGGAACGCACCACAGACGGCGGGCCGTTCGGGTTGGCCGAACAAACCGCACAGCAGTTCGACGGAAAGATGGATGCAACGCTCTCCGGCCGGTTTGCCATTGGGCATTCCGGGTATCGGGGTACTGATGGAAGGGGCAATGCAACAGGCGCCACAGCCTTCACGGCAGTTCATGACGACAAGCTCCTCGCGACGGGCAAAGTATTGAAATGACGCGGACTAGAGTAACCGCTAAAACAGCCGTTTGAAATTGGCCATCCGCTGGTTTTTGCTCTCAGGCTCGCGTGACTGACCAGTCTCCGACAAAGCGTCAGGGCCGCGGGTCACAGTCAGGATGAGGCTTTACTGCTTGAACTCGAAATCCAGCGCCGCGCCTTCCACATCCCGCCGCTCGTCATTGCGCAGCTGCAACTGCATTTCGTTGCTCAGCAGGCGGCCGTTGAGCTGGAACGGACTGTCGTCCTTGGGTTTCTCGCCGAACATCGGCGGCAGCAACGGAGTGCGCTTGGGTTGGTTGACCGAGCCGATCGGCTGCAATTGCTTGACCATTTCCGGCGGCAGGCTCAGATCCACCTTGGCCGAAGGCAAAGGCATCTTCACGATCTCGCTGGCAGACTTGGACTTGGAGGCGATTGGCGCGCGCCTTGGCTGTGCCTTGGCCTTGGGTTTGGCCTTGCTAGCCGCCGCCTTCTTTACCGGTGCGGTTTTCTTGGCTGCTGCGGTTTTCTGCGACTTATTCGCGGTGGCGCTTGCCGCGACCTTTTCCTGGGCCGGAGCCGCCAGAACGCTGGCCGTGCCGAAAGCACCCAAGACACTGACCAATACCCAGGCAACAGGAAAAATCGCTTTCATAGAGAGGCAACAGGATCGGCGGCAAAGAGCCATATGCTCGCCTGTTGACCGCGCGAAAACAAGCGCGGTAACCGATCCTTCAAAAACCGCCCGCGGCCTCCTGGCACAGCTGGCTGGCCAACATGCCCAGGGTCATCAGTGCCCGCTCGGCCTCGCGATTCCACGGCGTGCCGCAGTTGAGGCGAATGCAGTGGTTGAACTGCTCGGTATTACTGAAGATCAGCCCCGGCGCGATACTGATGCCCTGCTGCAATGCCCGGACATGCAATTCCTGGGTATTGACCCGCCCCGGCAGGCTGACCCAGAGAATGAAACCGCCGTTCGGACGGGTAATCTGCGTGCCCTCCGGGAAGTACTGCTGCACCGCCAGCTGAAAGGCACTGAGGTTCTTGCGGTACTCCTGACGGATGAAACGCAGATGCCGGTCGTAACCGCCGTTCTCCAGGTAGGCTGCGACGCCCATCTGGGTGACGCTGCAGGCCGAGTGGGTGCTGAAAGTCTGCAAGCGCTGGATTTCCTGCTGGAACTTGCCGGCAATCATCCAGCCGATGCGCACGCCGGGTGACAGGGTCTTGGAAAAGCTCGAGCAATAGATCACCCGATCCAGCCGGTCATAGGCTTTCAGCGCCTTGGTCCGACCGACCTCGAACATCAGTTCGCCGTAGATATCGTCTTCGACCACCTGGATATCGAAATCCGAGGCCAGGCGCAGCAACTGCTTTTGCCGCTCTTCCGGCATGGTGCCGCCCAGTGGATTGCTCAGGCGCGTGGTCAACACCAGGGCCTTGATCGACCACTGGTTGGCTGCCAGTTGCAGCGCTTCCAGGCTCATGCCGGTGGAAGGGTCGCTGGGAATCTCGATGACCTTGAGCCCCAGCAGGTCGGCCAGTTGCAGCAGGCCGTAGTAAGTCGGCGACTCCGCGGCGATCAGGTCGCCCGGGCGAGTCAGCACGCGCAACGACATCTGCAGGGCATCCACGCAGCCGTGGGTGATCACCACCTCGGACGGATCGACCACCACGCCGGCGTCGCGCATACGGATCGCCACCTGGCGGCGCAACGGCTCGAAACCGGGGCTGAACATGTAGCTGAAGGCGCGCGGGCTGTGGAAACGAGTGACCTTGGCCAATTGCTGGTGCAGCGCCCGCACCGGCAGGTAATCGACGCTCGGCACCGCAGCGCCCAGCGGAAACACGCCTTCACGGCGCGACTCCACCAGTACCTGATGAATGATGCTGCTGCGCGTCACCAGGCCCGGCCGCTCGACCCGGGCGATGTCCGGGGTCGGCGCGGTCAGCGCCGGGGTCTGGTGCACGTAATAACCCGACTGCGGACGGGCGCGGATCAGCCCCTGATCCTCGAGATTGGCGTAGGCCTGGAGCACCGTGGCGTGGCTGACGTTGAGCTGGGAACTCATCTTGCGTACCGAGGGTACGCGCTCCCCGGGCTGGTACACACCACGACGGATATCTTCAGCCAACTGCTGAGCGATACGTTGATAAAGCAAGAGATTGGTCATGACGCTGCACTCGATTTCACCGGCATTTTATTCTTGTGGATGACGATACCGGAACAGTTCATAAGTGTACTGGGACAGTTGCCACAATAGTCGACCATACAGGGCAGTGTCAGCAAAAACTGTACTGTTTTGTGTGCCAATCGTCAGGCACAAAAAAACCCGGCGCCACAGGGATACCGGGTTGTTTTGACCATCCGCGTCTTAGCGCGCGGCGCCCAGCTGGCCTTTCTCGTCGGAGAAGACGATTTCCACCCGACGGTTCTGCGCCCGCCCACGTTCCGAGGCGTTGGCCTCGACCGGGTACTCATCGCCATAACCTTCGACCTGGACCCGTTTCTCCTCGACCCCCAGGTCCACCAGGATATCGGCCACGGCCTGCGCCCGGTCGCGGGACAGTTTCAGATTGCTCTGCTTGTCGCCGGTGTTGTCCGTATAGCCCTCAATCCGCACCACACGCTTGGGGTTCAACTGGAGAAATTGCACAACCTTCAACACGGTGCGGTTGGCCGAGCTTTTCAGCTCCGCTTCACCGGTGTCGAACAGCACATCGCCCAGGGTCATCACCAGCCCGCGATCGGTCTGGGTCGTCGCCAGGTTGATGATCTGCTCTTCCAGCCACTTGCCCTGTTGCTGCACGCTCAGCAGCTTGGCCTCGCGCAGGGCCAGTTGCAGGCGCTGGCGTTCCAGCTCGAGCTTGGCCGCCTGCTCCTGGTTCAGCGCCTGGTTGGTGTGCTCGCGGGCGATTTCGCTGTAGCGCTGGCTGAGGTAGGCGTAATGCACCACATCCGAACCGCTGCCCCAGTAGCTGGACAGGCGATCGGCCCGGGCCAGGGACTCACCGGCGCGGATCACGTCCTTGGGCGCGATGCGTAGCACGTTGGAGTCTTCCTTGACCTTCTGGAAGTCCTCGCCGGCCTGTTCCAGCGCCGATTCGCTGCGCTGTCCGGCGCAGCCGTAGAGGCCGGTGCAGGCGATCAGCAGGACACCACCCAATACTCGAGTCAGACGAATCATTGGGCATCTCCCAACTGCTTGCGCAGACGAGTGATGCGGGTCTGGACGAGGTTCAGCTGTTCCTGGCTTTTCAGGGTCAGGACTCGCGCCTCGGCCAGGCGCGCATCCAGTTCCGCCTGTTCGGCACGCATGCGCGCGTGCTTGAACGACTCTTCCTGCATGTTGCGTTGGGCGCGGGCGAACTTGTCCTCGGCCAGTTTCATTTCCGGCACATCCTCTGCCGTGGCCCCCACGGCCTTGGCCTGGGCCAGGGTTTGTTCGGTCAAGCGCATTTGTTCATTCGGCGCCGGATCGGCTGCACAACCCGCCAGAGCCAGGACGGCCAGGGCAGCGAAAAGAGGTCGAATACTCACTAGAAATCCCTACTGTTTGGGGGTGCTGACAGGTTGCTGCAACTGTGCCTTCCAACGCTCGAGATTGCGCTGCAGCACGGCTTCCGTCAGACCGGACGCGGGCAATTCTGTCATCTTTTTCGCCAACTGTCCGCGCAACCATGGGTCGTTGCAGGCGGAGTTGTGCGAGACGGCCAGAAACAGCCCGGGTTTGTCGGCAGGTTGCGGGAATGCCAGCAGATCGTTGGCCATGCCCAGTGACTGGGCCAGGGCCGTGCCGGCGTAGCGTCCAGCCAGTACGTACTCCACCTCCCCCAGCAGCAGTTTCTGGAACGCCTGGGTCAGGTTCGGCATGCGGGTCAGGCTCAATTGCTCCTTGGCGAAGGCTTCGAAGGACGGCGTCAGGCGCGCCCTTTCCGACAATGCGCCGGTATGCCCATGCAGGTCCGACGGCTGGCTGTAGCTCAGCGTCGAGCCCTTGCGGGTCCAGACCAGGAAATCGTTCTCCAGCAGCGGCGGATGAATGTAGTCCAGTGCTTCCAGCTCATTCACCGTCAGTGGCGCGTCGGCCAGCATGTCCATGCGCCCGCTGCGCACTTCGTCCAGGGCGGCGGAGCGTTTGCCGGCATACAACAGCTCGACCTTGATCCCCAGTTCCTGCGCCACGTGCTGCAGCAGTTCGGCGCTGGCGCCAATCAGGTGGCTGGGGTCCTGCGGGTCGCGCCACAGATACGGCGGGGCGTCCGGACTGCCGGTCACCACCAGGCGCTCGCATTTGCCAGCGGCCATCGACGACAACGGCATCAATGTCAGTCCCAGCAGCACTGACAGGCCACCCAGGCGGCGCAGATCCATGGCGAAATTCTCCCACTCAAATCCCAGACAATAAAAAAGCCCGGCCAAAAGACCGGGCTCTCTTATAAGTGAAGCCGCTGGATTAGACCAGCTTCTCCAGCTCAGGTACGGCTTCGAACAAGTCCGCCACCAGGCCGTAATCGGCCACCTGGAAGATCGGCGCTTCTTCGTCCTTGTTGATCGCAACGATCACCTTGGAGTCTTTCATGCCGGCCAGGTGCTGGATCGCGCCGGAGATACCGACGGCGATGTACAGCTGTGGCGCAACGATCTTGCCGGTCTGGCCGACCTGCATGTCGTTGGGTACGAAACCTGCGTCGACCGCGGCGCGCGAAGCACCCACGGCAGCGCCCAGCTTGTCGGCCAGGGCGTACAGGTGTTTGAAGTTGTCGCCGTTCTGCATGCCGCGGCCGCCGGAAATGACGATCTTGGCAGCGGTCAGTTCAGGACGGTCGGACTTGGCCAGCTCTTCGCCGACGAAGTTCGATTTGCCTGCATCGTGAGCGGCAGCAACCGCTTCGACAGCGGCCGAACCGCCTTCGGCGGCAACCGGGTCGAAACCGGTGGCGCGCACGGTGATGACCTTCACGGCAGCGTTCGATTGCACGGTGGCAATGGCGTTACCGGCATAGATCGGACGCTTGAAGGTGTCGGCGCTTTCTACCGAGATGATCTCGGAGATCTGGTCGACGTCCAGCTGCGCAGCAACGCGCGGCAGGATGTTTTTGCCGTTGGAAGTGGCGGCGGCCAGGATGTGGCTGTAGCCCTTGCCCAGCTCGGCGACCAGCGGAGCAACGTTTTCCGGCAGCTGATGCGCGTAGGCAGCGTTGTCAGCGGACAGGACTTTACTCACGCCAGCGATTTTCGCAGCGGCTTCAGCCACGGCGCCAGCGCCCTGGCCGGCAACCAGAACGTGGATGTCGCCGCCAATTTTGGCAGCGGCAGCAACGGTGTTCAGGGTGGCCGGAGCCAGCACCTTGTTGTCGTGTTCAGCGATTACCAAGATAGTCATGGTCAGATTACCTTCGCTTCGTTTTTCAGTTTCTCGACCAGTTCAGCGACCGACTTGACCTTGATACCCGCGCTGCGTGCAGCCGGCGCTTCGACTTTCAGGGTCTTATTGGTAGAGGCGGTGGAAACGCCCAAAGCATCAGGAGTCAGCACTTCAAGCGGCTTCTTCTTGGCTTTCATGATGTTTGGCAGAGACGCGTAGCGCGGCTCGTTCAAACGCAGGTCGGTGGTGACGATCGCTGGCAGGTTCAGCGAAACGGTTTGCAGACCGCCGTCGATTTCACGGGTCACGGCAACCTTGTCGCCCGCAACGATGACCTTGGAGGCGAAGGTGCCTTGAGCGTAACCGCTCAGGGCAGCCAGCATCTGGCCGGTCTGGTTGTTGTCGCTGTCGATGGCTTGCTTGCCAAGGATCACCAGCTGAGGCTGTTCCTTGTCGACCACGGCCTTGAGCAGCTTGGCCACGGCCAGGGAGTTCAGTTCATCAGCGGATTCGACGAGGATGGCACGATCGGCACCCAGCGCCAGGGCGGTACGCAGTTGCTCTTGAGCAGTAGCGGGACCGATGGAGACGACGACGATTTCAGTCGCTACGCCTTTTTCTTTCAGGCGTACGGCTTCTTCCACTGCGATTTCGCAGAAAGGGTTCATCGACATCTTGACGTTGGCGAGGTCGACGCCGGAATTGTCCGCCTTGACGCGAACCTTGACGTTGTAATCGACAACGCGTTTGACAGCTACAAGAACCTTCATGGATTCCTCGTTACTCTCCGGTGAAAAGAAAGTCGCCTAGGCGAACCTGGCGGTTGATGCTCATCGGGCACAAGGGCACCTCTAAAAACGCTGGCATGGACTCTTGCAACAGCAGACAGATGACCCTGCTCACGGGATGATGACCGTTCGTCAGTAGCGACTGGCCGGTCATTCTTTATCGCGGCGTGTAAACTGCACGTTGCGTCACCTTTGTACTGCCTTCGCCCTGTCTTTAGAGGTGCTCTTGAAACCAACAGTCAGCCTACGGCGAGCGCAAAACCGACCGTATCTTGACCGGAACGCCTATTCTGGTCAATACGGCAAAATGGTCAGTCATAAGCCGCGTTTCTTCGATTCTACACGGCCTCCAGCAAATTCAAACAAACGTTTGTATTGGCCCCTGGGAGTGGTGTAGATATAATGCGCCGCCTAGAGAAAAAGGCGGGTCGTTCATTGTCCACTCCCCTGTCCGGCGGAGAAAATCATCGATGCGACACCCAACCTCCAATTAGAAAAAACCGTTGAGCCTTGAGTAGGAGATAGCCTGTGGAACGCGAATACATGGAATTCGACGTGGTCATCGTCGGTGCCGGCCCCGCTGGCTTGTCCGCCGCCTGCCGACTGAAGCAGAAGGCCGCCGAAGCCGGTAAGGAAATCAGCGTCTGCGTGGTCGAAAAAGGCTCCGAAGTCGGTGCTCACATTCTTTCCGGCGCCGTGTTCGAACCGCGCGCCCTGAACGAGCTGTTCCCGGACTGGAAGGAACTCGGCGCGCCGCTGAACACCCCGGTCAAGCGCGATGACATCTATGTCCTGAAAAACGCCGACAGCTCGATCAAAGTTCCCGACTTCTTTGTGCCCAAGACCATGCACAACGAAGGCAACTACATCATCTCCCTGGGCAACCTGTGCCGCTGGCTGGCCCAGCAGGCCGAGAACCTGGGCGTGGAAATCTACCCGGGCTTCGCCGCCCAGGAAGCCCTGTTCGACGACAACGGCGTGGTTCGCGGGATCATCACCGGCGACCTGGGTGTCGACCGCGAAGGCAATCCGAAGGAAGGCCTGTACACCCCTGGCATGGAACTGCGTGGCAAGTACACCCTGTTCGCCGAAGGCTGCCGTGGCCACATCGGCAAGCAGCTGATCCAGCGCTTCAACCTGGACAGCGACGCCGACGCCCAGCACTACGGCATCGGCCTCAAGGAAATCTGGGAAATCGACCCGGCCAAGCATCAGCCAGGCCTGGTGGTCCACACCGCCGGCTGGCCGCTGGACATCATGGGCACCGAGAACACCGGCGGCTCCTTCCTTTATCACCTGGAAAACAACCAGGTGGTGGTCGGCCTGATCGTCGACCTGTCCTACAGCAACACTTATCTGTCGCCGTTCGACGAGTTCCAGCGCCTCAAGCATCACCCGGTGCTCAAGCAGTACCTCGAAGGCGGCAAGCGCGTCAGCTACGGCGCGCGGGCCATCTGCAAAGGCGGCCTGAACTCGCTGCCGAAAATGGTGTTCAAGGGCGGCGCGTTGATCGGCTGCGACCTGGGCACCCTGAACTTCGCCAAGATCAAGGGCAGCCACACCGCCATGAAGTCCGGCATGCTCGCCGCTGACGCCGTGGCCGATGCGCTGTTCGCCGGTTCCGAAGGCGCCGACGAGCTGAATACCTATGTAGAAGCGTTCAAGTCCAGCTGGCTGTACGAAGAACTGTTCGCCAGCCGCAACTTCGGCTCGGCGATCCACAAGTACGGCGCCATCGTCGGAGGCGGTTTCAACTGGGTCGACCAGAACATCTTCGGCGGCAAGCTGCCATTCACCCTGCACGACACCAAGCCGGACTACGCCTGCCTGAAGCTGGCGGCGGACTGCAAGAAGATCGACTACCCGAAACCGGACGGCAAGCTCAGCTTCGACAAACTCAGCTCGGTGTTCATCTCGGGTACCAACCATGAAGAAGAACAGCCTTGCCACCTGAAGCTGACCGACCCGAGCATCCCGATCGGCAAGAACCTGCCGCTGTACGACGAGCCTGCTCAACGCTACTGCCCTGCCGGGGTGTATGAAGTGATCACCAAGGAAGATGGCGAGAAGCGCTTCCAGATCAACGCCCAGAACTGCGTGCACTGCAAGACCTGCGACATCAAGGACCCGGCGCAGAACATCACCTGGGTCGCGCCGGAAGGCGCGGGCGGCCCGACTTACCCGAACATGTAAGGCGTACGCTTGAAGAAAAAAGGCTCCCGAACGGGGGCCTTTTTTATTGCCCGCGCTCCGCTTCTGTAGGAGCACAGCTTGCGTGCGATGAAACCACTGCGCTGCGTCTGCCGGACCGTGGCGCCATTCATCGCGGGCAAGCCTCGCTCCTACAGAAGAGTGTCGCTCCAACCCATCAGGCCGCTCGCTCATCCCCCGGATTGCGCTCGAAGTAGCGCTTGTACTCGCGGCTGAATTGCGAGGTGCTCTGGTAACCCACCCGATGCGCCACCTGGGCCACGCCCAGCCCCTCCCCCAGCAGCAACTGCTGCGCCTTGAGCAAGCGCAGGCGCTTGAGGTACTGCACCGGCGACAGCAGCGTGCTGCGCTTGAAGTGCTCATGGAAGGTCGAGGCGCTCATGTTCGCGCAACGGGCCAGGGTCTCGACGTTCAGCGGCTCGGTGTAATGCTCGTGCAAGTGATTCAGCGAGGCGGAAATCCGGGCGAACTGCCCGTGCTGCTCCACCAGCGCGCGCAGCACATCGGCCTGGGGCCCGCGCAAGACGGTGAACATCAATTCGCGCAAGCGCGCCTGGCCCATCACCTTGCACTCCAGAGGATCGTGCAGGCAGCGCAGCAGGCGCTCCACGCAACCGCGCATGGTGTCGTCGAGCACCACCGAGGTCATGGACTCCGGGGTCTGTGCCTGGACACTGCGCCCCGCGGCACCTCCCATCGCCAGCACCAGTTCGCCCAACAGCGCCCGATCGATGGCGATGGAAACCCCGAGCAACGGCGCATCGGACATGGCGAAGGTCTCGCACTCGAAGGGCACCGACAATGCCTGGATCAGGTAATGCCCGGCGCCGTACTCCAGGGTCCGCGGGCCCAGGTACGCCAGTTTGCTGCCCTGGACGATGATCATCAGGCTCGGCTCGTAGATCTGCGGGCCACGAGCCACATCGCAACTGGCCCGCAGCACCTTGACCTCGGGCAGCGCCGTGGGGACGAAACCGTCGCGGGTCGCAAGGGGCTGGATCAGGGACACCAGGGTGGCGTTGGCATCGAGATGACGGGTCAACAACATGGGGAAAACTTCACGGAAAAAGGGATGAAAACATCATCGCAGGTCTGAACGCCAATGCCGCGGGCAAATGGCCGATGGCGGAGGAATAGGCATGACATGGCGAGGAATCGCCATGTTCGCACCAGGCAGCGGCGCCGAGAATGGCCCGCCTCACCTGTCAGTGCTTTTGCGAGGTTCATCATGTACACAGCCATAGGTTACGCCGCCCAGTCAGCCACCACGCCCCTCGCCCCCATGAGCTTTCAGCGACGCAGCCCGCGCCCCGACGACGTGGCCATCGAGATTCTCTACTGCGGCGTCTGCCACTCCGATATCCACCAGGCCCGCAATGAATGGGGCATCGCCGTGTACCCGCTGATGCCGGGCCATGAGATCGTCGGCAAGGTCACCGCGGTCGGTGCCCAAGTGACCAAGCACAAGGTCGGCGATCTGGTCGGCGTCGGCTGCATGGTCGACTCCTGCCGGCATTGCGAAGCCTGCGCCGCCAACCTGGAGCAGTACTGCCTGGAAGGCCCGACCATGACTTACGCCACCCCGGACCGGGTCGACGGCAGCAACACCATGGGCGGTTACTCCGACAGCATTGTGGTCAGCGAGCACTTTGTCGTGCGCATCCCCGAGCAGCTCGACCTGGCCAGCGCCGCGCCGATCCTCTGCGCGGGCATCACCACCTACTCGCCGCTCAAGCACTACGGGGTGAAGGCCGGCGACAAGGTGGGCATTCTCGGCATGGGCGGCCTGGGCCACATGGGCATCAAGTTCGCCAAGGCCCTGGGCGCGGAAGTGACCCTGTTCACCCGTTCGGCAAGCAAGGCTGAGGAAGGTCGTCGCCAGGGCGCCGATCATGTGATCGTCTCCACCGATGCCGAACAGATGAAGGCCGCGGCCGGCCGCTTCGACTTCCTGCTGGACACCATCCCGGTGCAACACGACCTCAACCCCTACCTGGATACCCTGCGCTTCGACGGTGTACACATCCTGGTCGGCCTGATCGAACCGGTGGACCCGCCCGTGCACGCGGCCAAGCTGGTGTTGGGCCGTCGCGTGCTGGCTGGCTCGCTGATCGGCGGCGTCACCGAAACCCAGGAAGTGCTGGATTTCTGCGCCGAGCACAACATCAGCTGCGACATCGAAATGCTCGACATCCGTCAGATCAACGAGGCTTACGCGCGGATGATCGCCGGCGATGTGAAATACCGTTTCGTCATCGACATGGCCACCCTCAAGCAATAAACGCGACCCCGTAGGAGCG
>NZ_JBQENK010000004.1:102902-245296 GCF_052044735.1 Pseudomonas sp. 22526 | reverse complement strand
CGCTCCTACAGAGGAAGCCCCCCTTAGCCGCCAAGTTCGGCGCAGATGTCGGCGGCGGCACAGAGGTCAGAAATAGGTCATGCGCTTCGCAGCTTCGCCAGCGCTACAGCCTGCTGTCATGGAGCAGTGGGTTCAGCCTTGGGCGAACGCGCGCAGCACATCGCCATCCATGCGGTACCTCACCCACTCTTCCTGCGGCTGGGCGCCCAGGGATTTGTAGAACTGGATCGCCGGTTCGTTCCACTCCAGCACGCTCCACTCGAAGCGCCCGCAACCGTTGTCGCAGGCGATCCGCGCCAGGTGCCGCAGCAGCTGTTTGCCAGCGCCGCCGCCGCGTTGCGCAGGGGTGATGTAGAGGTCTTCCAGGTACAGGCAGTTGCTGCCCAGCCAGGTGGAATAGCTGAAGAAAAACACCGCGAAGCCGATCGGCACGCCGTCGCGCAGGCAGATCAGGCCGTGGGCCGTGGCGCCCTCACTGAACAGGCTGCGCTCGATGTCGGCGACGCTGGCGATGACCTCATGGCGAGCGCGTTCGTAATCGGCCAACTCCCTGATGAAGGCAAGGATTTGCGGTGCATCGCTGGGCACGGCTGGGCGGATTTCGACGGACATCGGCGGGTCTCGGTTGGAAGGCAGGCGGCCATATTAGATCGACAGGGGAAGGACATGCACGGGTATTTCACGGGGATGTGCCTGGAGGTCGTGGCGGATGATTGTCCATGTCGGAATTGCCCGGTTCCGGTAACCCGTGCCGCAGACTTGCCGGTCAGCCACCCAACAAAGGACGCTGGTGTGAGCGCCATGGGCTTTATCGCCGCCTTCGACAGCGGCTACAGTGGCGCGTTATTCACCCGCTGATGGCTCCCTCCAGATGACCGCCCACGCTTTTGCTCCCCTGCCCGATCTCGCCAACACCCTGCTGCCCCACGCCTTGGAGCCCGTCGATGACGGCGCCCACGACCTGTCGCACCTGCAGCGGGTGTGGGCCAATGTGCGGCGTATCGCCAGGGAAGACGGCGGCGACTTGCAAGTGTTGCTGGCCGCTACCCTGCTGCACGATTGCATCGCCGTAGAAAAAAGCTCACCGCTGCGCGCCCAGGCTTCGCGCCTGTCGGCGGAAAAGGCCTCGACCCTGCTGCACCAGTTGGGCTGGCCCGAAACGAAGATCGCCGCGGTGGCCCACGCCATCGAAGCCCACAGCTTTTCCGCCGCCATCCAGGCCGAGACCCTGGAGGCGAAGATCCTGCAGGACGCCGACCGTCTCGACTCCCTGGGCGCTCTCGGCGTGGCCCGCACCTTCTATGTCGGCGGCCGGTTGAACCGAGCCCTCTACGATCCCCACGACCCGCACGCCGAGCACCGCGGCTACGACGACCTGAACTTCACCCTCGACCACTTCCACACCAAGCTGCTGCACCTTGCCGAAGGGTTTCAGACCCTGACCGGCGCGCGCCTGGCGCAGGTGCGGCATGCCCGCCTGAAGCGCTTCATGGACGAGTTCATCGACGAGATCGGCGGCTGACTTACTCCGCCTCGCGCTGACTCCGAAGCCTGCAGGATCACAACCGCCAGGGTCCTGGCCATGACCCTGTTGAATGCCGCAGGCCCCCTCAAGCACCGACTCAGCAGGTCGGATGGTTGAAGCGATTGATCATGTTGCCGTAGGTGCGGTTGTAGCGGTTGGCCGAGCGGACGATGCTCGAACTCTGCATCTGCGCCGACAGGTTCTTCATCGCGCCCTCGGGAGCGCGCTTGTACACCCCGTCCTTGACGTCGCGGATGATCGAACGCGACTGGCCGATGAACTCATTGATTTCCAGCATGCCGCCAGCGCACGACTTGCCGTTCTGCGCCGCCTGGGCGCTGACCTTGCCATTCCAGCCCGCGGCCGCGTCTGCCACCAGTGCCAGGGACTTCTCGAAGGCCGCCAGGGCCTGCGGATCGTTCGGTTCGGCGAACAGTGTCTCGGCATCGGCAGTGTTGAGTTTGCCGTAGTAGATCAACCCGGCCCGATAGTAGGCCGCGGTGTCTTTCGGCGCCTCATCGAAGGCCTGCTTGGTCAGCACCAGGTCACGCGCCCCCAGGCCGGTGTAGAAGTCCTGCTCCTTCTCGCTGACCGCGGTCAGGGCGGCCAGATAGGCCTGGCTCTGGCGACGGGCCAGGTCGCCGTTGTCGCTCAGGTAGCCCTTGGAAGCCGCGTAGTTCTGCAGCTCATGACTCAGCGGCGAGAGGGTTTTCAGGGCCGCGGAGAAGGCCTGGGCCGCCTGATCCACTTCCGGGATCGGCGTATCGATGGCCAGGGCGCCATCCAGGGCCCGGCTCAGGCGATCGATGAGGATATCGTTGCCAACGCTGAAAGCAGTGATCGGCGCCTTGCCAGCCAGGGCCGGCACCTCGTACTGCCGGTAACGCTGCTCGAAGGTCTGGAAGGATTCGCTGATGCTGTTTGCCGCACCGACGTAGTGGTTGTATTTGTCGATTTCCTGTTGCCGGGCATCGACCTGTGCCACGGGCTGGCTGGCCACCTTGTCGCTCTTGTCACTCTTGTCGCCACAACCGGCCAGCAACAGGGCGCCGCCAATCAGGGCCGCCGCAAAAAACATCCGAGTCTGCATTTCTTCACTCCTTGAAAAAGTGCCCCAAGAACGCGCGGCAACCGCGACGGACCGGTGACAGTGTTGGGTTTGCGCGCCGGCATTGGGCGAGATATCCCCCCAGGCAAACCTCGCGGCCGCCCTGGCCTGCGCCTTTTGCGCTGAATGCCGTGCTTATGTGATAGCACGCAAGACTGCCCTGTTCTCGCGGGGCAAAGGGCCATTCGTCGATTCCCGGGCACTTCTCGAGCCTTCTCCCGCCCCAATCTCAGGTATCCATTGCCAAAGGAGAGCCCTCATGCCTCGTGGAAGCAAAGCCAAATACACCGCCGAACAGAAGCGCAAGGCCGCCCATATCGAAGCCGGTTACGAAGCCAAGGGCGTGCCCAAGGAAGAAGCCGAAGCACGGGCCTGGGCCACGGTAAACAAACAATCCGGTGGCGGGGAACGGGCTGGCGGCTCCGGGCAACACACACCGGCCTCGGAAAAGGCCGCCGCGCGCCAGTCCTCGGCCAGGCGCGCCGTCGCCAGCCGTGAGGGGCACGCCCGCAACAGCCAGGCCTCACTGAGTAGCCAGAGCAAAGACAGCCTGCTGAAGGAAGCCCGGGTGAAAAACATTCGCGGCCGCTCGACCATGAGCAAGCAGGAGTTGATCGAAGCGTTACGCAAGGCGGGATAAACCGTCGATCGCCAGCAGCGCTCCCTGCAGGAGCGAGCTTGCTCGCGACTCCCTCACTCCGTCAGCAAGTGTCTAAGCGTGGACGCCGTTCCCGTTGACCAACGCCTCCACCTCCGCCGTACCCGGCGCGGTGGCCGGCCCCCAGCGGGTCACCGCCAGGGCTGCCGCGGCGTTGGCCCGGCGCGCCGCCTGCAATGGCTCCAGCCCCTGCGCCAGGGCTGCGACAAAGACTCCGGCATGGGCATCGCCGGCACCGTTGCTGTCCACCGCCTGGACCTTGAAGCCCGGCACATGGGCACTGCGGCCATGCTGACTGACCCAGCAGCCCTGCGACCCGTCCCTGACCACCAGCAGCACCTCCTGCGACAGCTCCTCATGCAGGCGTTGCAGGGCTTCGGCGATGGTCGAGGTCCCGGTGAAACGCAGCGCCTCGACGCTGTTGCTGGTCCAGATATCGATACGCGACAGCAGCCGGCACATGGCCTCGGAGTCCGGCGAATCCACCAGCGGGCCCGGATCGAACACCAGCCGGATCGCCCGTGGCAAGGCCAGCAGCCAGTCCAGCAAAGCCTCGGCCTTGCCGGCATGCAGCAGGCTGTAGCCGCTGACATAGACAGAATCGTCGGCCTGCACCGCGACACCGGCCAGGTCCTCGGCCGACAGCTGGCCTTCCGCCCCGATGTAGGAAATGAAGCTGCGTTCGGCCGAGGCTTCGGTCAGCGCCACACACAGACCGGTGTCCTCGATGTGGCTGGCCTCGAGAGTGACCTGGATGCCCTCGGCACGCATCGCCTCCCGCGCCAGATCACCGAAGCGGCCGTTGCCGTGTCGTCCCAGGTACAGCACCGGCAAGCCGTTACGCTGGGCGGCCGCCATCACGTTGAAACCGCCGCCGGCTTCGAAACTAGCGGATTGCGCCAACACGTCGCCGCCGGAGTTCGGCAGGCGCTCCACGGACATCACCAGATCGACTATGACCTGGCCGGTGTGCAGCATTCTAGGCATTGGCATTCTCGACAAAAGCAGCACGGCGATCCCTGGCCCCGCCCAGCACGGCATATACCCCACCGGCCACCAGGAAGGTGACGATCCAGCCCAGGCCGTTATGCCCCAGCCAGGAGTCGGCCAGTGGCCCGGCGAACCAGATGTTGTCGGCGGTGGTGCCGATGGTGGTGAAGCAGAAGCCCAGCACTATGGCCAGCACCCAGGCACCGAAGGCCCGCCATTCGACACCGCCGCGGTACCAATAGGCACTGCTCGGGCTGACGTCCAGCAGGTCCTTGGGGCTGTAGTAGTGACGATGGATCAGGTCGACCACGAAGATCCCGACCCAGGCGGTGAGAGGCACTGCCAGCAAGGAAATGAAGGTAATGAACGGCCCGTAGAAACTCTCGGCGATCAGCATGAAGTAGATGGAGCCGGCGAAGATCGCCACGATGTCCACCACCACCGCGTACACCCGCTTGACCTTGAGTCCCAGGGTCAGGGTGGTCAGGCCGGCCGAGTACACCGACAGGTTGTTCGACAGCAGCAGGCCGCCGAAAGCGGTGATCAGGTAGGGCACCGCCATCCAGGTCGGCAGCATGTCGCGGATCGCCACGATCGGGTCGGTGGCCGAGGCCAGGTCGTCGTTGCCCACCGACAGCAGGCCGCCCAGGGTAATCAGCAGCACCAGCGGAATACCGGCGCCGAAGGCCGCCGATGCCACCAGGCGCGAGGCCTTGACGCTGCTGTGCTGGTAACGCGACATGTCGGCGCCGGTATTGGCCCAGCCGATACCGGTGCCCGCGGCCATGGTGCCGATACCGATGATCATCGCGCTCAACGGCGCCGGGGTGGCGTTGAACACCGCGCTCCAGTCGATGGTGGCGCAGAGGAAGCCGCCCACCAGCAGGTTCAGTGCGCCGAACACATAGGTGGCCCACTTCTGGATCACCAGCAGGGTCGCGTGGCCGAGGCCGGAGACGGCCAGGGTCAGCAGCACGAAAATACCGATGAACACCAGGGTCAGCAGCGGCGCGCTCTTGGCCTCCACCGGCGAGCCGAACAGGATCGAACACAGCGACAACAGGACGAAGGCGGCGGTGGTGGTGTTGACGGTTTCCCAGCCCACCCGCGACATCAGCGACACCAGGGTCGGGCCGATATTGCCGCGCACGCCGAAGATCGCCCGCGACAGGGTCAGGCTCGGCGCCCGCCCGCGACGCCCGGCGATGGAGATGATCCCCACCACCGCGAACGAGCCGGCGGCACCGAGGATGGCGACGATGATCGCCTGCCAGATCGACAGGCCGCGAAAGGCCACCAGGGTCGCGCCCAGCGGCAAGCCGAGGATGCTGATATTGGCGGCGAACCAGACCCAGAACAGTTGCAGCGGATGGCCGTTGCACTCGCCTTCCGGCACCGGCTCAATACCGCGGGTTTCCAGTTGCCCGGCGCTTTGCCCGGGGTTCGATGCACTCATGAAAACACTCCTGTTGCCCTTATTTTGTGATTGTCGGCAATTTCGGAAGTCGATCAGACGTCCCGGCATTCCGTGCCGTGTTCCTGCTATCCATGGCAAAAAAAGGTTCAGCGACAGGCTCCATGGCGGAGCCTGGGCCATGCAGCCAGTCGCTTTAACGCAGGGCCAGCAGCCCCTGCACCAGAGGTTCGAGATCCAGGTCGTTGACCTGCTTGATCTGCTCGATCAGGGCGGCCGGCCAGCACTCCATCCCCTGGCAGGCGCCGAGCATCGCACCGAGGATGGCGGCAATGGTATCGGTATCGCCCCCCAGGCTGGCGGCCATGCACAGCGCTTCGAACGCCTGCAGTTCGCCGATGGCCACCTGATGCGCCAAGGCAAAGGACACCACCACCGACTCCTGGGAAGCGACGGAAGTGCCGATCAGGTCGTACAGCAGATCGGCCAGCAGCGCCTTGTCGCTTTCGACGCTGAGGCTGCGCGCCCAACTGATGCGCGTGGCGATACGCCCACCGGCCACCCAGTGGCCATGCCGCTCCGCCTCCTGGGCGATCTGCACGCCAATCTGCAAGGCATCGCCCAGCGGCACGCCATTGATCCCGGCGGAAACCACCGCCGCTACCGCCGCCGCACTGGAGATGCCCAGCGTGGTGTTATGGGTCACCTGGCAGGCCTCCACCACCGCACAGATAAAGGCCTGGGCATCGTCGACATTCGCGGCGATGCCCACCGGGGTGATGCGCATTGCCGCACCGTTGGTGGTTCCGTAGCGCCCGGCTTCTTCCGCGGTATGCCCGGCGAGGATCATCTCGATGGCGCGCTTGGTCGAAGGGCCCAGCAGGTCCTGGGAGCCCTTGGCCTGCATCGCCGCTTCCCACTCGATCAGGCTATGGGCCAACGCCGCCGGTTCGATCCGCCCCTTACCCGCGACCAACAGGTCGCCGACCAGGATCGCCTGTTCGGTGTCGTCGGTGATCGAGCCCTTGGGCATGTTGGCGGCAATCGGTTGATCGGGGCCGGCGTCTTCCAGGCTGTGGATGGCACCGAAGCGCTGCTTGATCTGTTGCCGGCTGAGGGATTGGGTCGGCATGCCCAGGGCGTCGCCCAGGGCCAACCCGTAAAAGGCGCCCAGAGCGCGATCCAGCGGGATCATTTCTGCGCTCCGAATTCCAGGTGCAGGCGAAAGTGCAGCGGGTCGAGAAAACTTTCCACCTGTTCCATGAAACGCCCGCGGCGGTCATAGGTGGTGCGCAGGGCCTTGAGAAACACACTGCCGGCCGGACGCCCCAACAGTCGTGCCTCTTCTTCGCCCAGCGGCTCGGCGCCGATCCATTGATCGCCGCGCTCGCCGATGTAGCCGTAGGCGGCCAGGGTAATGGTCAGGGAATCATCGATCAGCCCTACTCGCGGCAGGCTCTCCAGGCCTCCGGTGGCGGGCATCAGGGAACGCTCAAGGGAAACCACGGTGCCGTCGGTAGAGCGCCGGCGTCGGTCCAGGGCAATGAATTGGTCGGTACCGAAACGGCTGAACAGGTCAGGACGTTGCACCGCCTCCAGGCGCAGCACCTCGGTGTTGATCAGCGCCCCGCTGTCCGCCAGGGCCTGGGCCCAGCCGTTTTGCTGGTCCAGCACCACACCGTCAAAGGTGACGATGGAGCCGACTCCGCTCTGGGTGGCGATGTAGTTGCGGCGCTTGAGTTCGGCCAGGGCCTCGCGCAAGGTGCCACGACTCACCGAGAATTCCTGGGCCAACTGATGCTCGCCCGGCAACAGGAAACCGTCCTCCATGAGGCCGCTTTCGATGCGTCGGATCAGCTCATCGACCACGCGTTTTTTCTTGTCAAATCGAACATGTCTAATCATGTACAAATTGATACATGAAACAGGATCTTGGTCGCAAGATATTTATTCGATCAACAAGATGTTTCGGAGCTCAGGGCTCCAGGCCGATCGGGAAGAACACCCCACCGCTCCAGACGCCCAGCCAGTTCTCACCGTCGATCGGACGGCTCACCGCCAGTTCCACCAGTTGATAGAACACATTGCGGTGCACCAGCGCTTCCAGGTTGCTGCGTACATGAACGTAAGGCGCCGGCTCCTGGGTCTGCGGATCGATCATCACCCGCAGCGGGTGTTCGCTGCCGGCGCTGACCTGCTCGTCGACATTAGTGGTAAAGCGCAGGACCTGGGCCTCGCCCTCCCCTTCGACCTCCAGGGTGACCGCGACAAAGGGCGCGTCATCAACCTTGATGCCGACCTTTTCCACCGGGGTGATCAGGAAATAGTCGTCGCCGTCGCGACGAATGATGGTGGAGAACAGCTTGACCATGGGTTTGCGGCCAATGGGGGTGCCCAGGTAGTACCAGGTGCCGTCGCGGGCGATACGCATGTCGATATCGCCACAGAAGTCGGGATTCCACAGGTGGACCGGCGGCAAGCCCTTCTCCGCCTTGGGAATCTGCGCCAACAGATCGTTGGCTTTGCCCGGACCACTCATGCTGCTCTCCTCGTGCTTGGCTCAGTCGCTCAAGCCTAACAGGCTACGGGCGTATTGTTCGAGCGGCGGGCCAAGCAGGTCTTCCGGCTTGTTGTCGTGGAACGTCAGTAAACCGCCACGGCTGCGAATCCGCGCGGTATCGATCAGGTACTGGGTACTGGTTTCGATCAGCATGATCTGAATCACGCCGTTGTCGATCCCCAGGCGATCCACGGCTTCCTGGTCGAACCATTCATCGGAGTTGCCGATGCGGTCGTCGGCCTTGGCGAAACGGGTGTACAGCAGGTAATGCGCACCCACCTCACGGGCCTCGGCCATGGCCTGGTCCAGGCCTTCCGGCGCCCGGGCGCGGCGGACCATGGGGAAGTACTCGATAAAGCCCTTGAAGGCTTCCTCGGCCACCACATTGGGACGCGGGTAGGCGCTGCCCGGCGGGGCAAAGGCGCCCTGGGCAATGAAAATGAACGAGTCCGGCTGAACGCGGAACGAGTTGGAGCGCTGGGTATTACTGTGATCGAGGAACCCCGCATCGCCCATGTGATAGCGAACACCCTCACCCATATCGCTGACATTCATGCAGCCGCCGAGCCCCAAAAAAGCCAGCAGCAAAACCAGGCTACGCATCCTTCCCTCCAGAAGCCGGTGACGGAAAACCGGCGAATGGCCACGAGATGCAGCTTCCGCGCCAGCTCGGGCGCCTGTAGCCGCCGCAGGCTGCGAATAGCTGCGCAGCAGCCACAAACCTAGGAAGGCTATTGGCTGGAGAGAAATGGGGCGTCTGGATTGGCGAGGGCTTGCCCTCGATCGCAGCCTGCGGCAGCGGCTACAGGGGACGGGGATCAAGAAAATGGAGGTTTAGCCGCCGATGATTTTCATCACGGTCGCACCACCGGAGAACGCCACATCCTGCTTGTCGCCCAAGGCTTTGACCAGCAGGCGCTGCAAGGCCGGCAAGGCCTGATGGCGCGGCTTGTCCAGCAGGTCGCCGACGTAATGCCGGTTGCTCGACGACAGGCAACCGTGCAGCCAGCCGGTGGACGACAGCCGCAGGCGCGAGCAGGTTCGGCAGAACGGTACGCTTTCGTTGGCGATCACACCGAAATGGCCCAGCCCCGGAATTTCGTAACGCACCGCGGTGGCGTCCACCGGTGCATCGGCCTGCAGGTATTCGTAGCGCTCGCCGATCAGGCTCAGCAGCTGCTGCAGGCTGACGAACTGCTGCAGGAAGGCGTTGGAATCGCTGGCCAGATGGCCCATGCGCATCAGCTCGATAAAGCGCAGTTCATAGCCACGTTCCAGGCAGTAGTCGAGCAGCGGCATTACCTGGTCTAGGTTCTGCCCGCGCAGCGGCACCATGTTGACCTTGATTTTCATGCCCGCCGCCCGAGCCTGATCCATGCCGTCGAGCACCGTCGCCAGATCGCCGCCACGGGCGATGCTGCGGAAGGCCGAGGCATCCAGGGTGTCGAGGGAAACGTTGATGCGCCGGATACCGGCATCCACCAGCAGCGGCAACTTGCGTGCGAGCAATTGGCCGTTGGTGGTCAGGCTAATGTCTTCCAGGCCCATCTGTCCCACCGCCGCCATGAAGGCTTCGAGTTTCGGGCTGACCAGGGGCTCGCCGCCGGTGATGCGCAGGCGTTCGATGCCCGCCGCCTCGATCAGGTAGGCCACGCCGCGCGCCATGGCTTCGGCCGACAACTCGTCCTGGGCAGCCACCAGCCGCTTGCCGTTGGGCACGCAGTAGGTACAGGCGTAGTTGCAGGCAGAAGTCAGGCTGATACGCAGATTGCGAAAACGCCTGCCTTGACGGTCAACGATCATGGATGACTCCGGCGAAGGAAGAGTGAACCGGCCAAAACCTGACTTAAAAATCAGGTTTTGGCAAGTCCCATGCCTGAGTATATTCCTGGGACACTGCGCCATATAGAGAAATCATGGCGCCATAAGGCGACTGAATGAATCAGCTGCCGGAGCTATCGGGGTCGCGCTTGCGCTTGTTGCCCATGCGCACGCCGATGTCCATCAGGAACTGGAAGAAGCCTTCCTGGTCTTCCAGCACGTTGCTCCAGAACGGCGAGTGGTACAGCGCCACCGCGCCGTGCACCAGCGCCCAGGCCGCGCAGTAGTGGAAGTAAGGCGGCACGTCTTCAAGCTTGCCTTCGCTGATGCGGCCCTTGATCAACAAGGTCAGGCGTTCGAAGTTGGAAGCACGGATCTTGTGCAGCTCCTCGACCATTTCCGGAACCTGGTTGCCCTTGACCACCTTCTCTTCCAGGCGATCGAACAGCCGGTAACGCTGTGGATCGCGCATGCGGAATTCGAAGTAGGCCCGGGACAGGGCTTCCTTATCCTTGTCGACATCGGCAGAGTGCAGCAGCTCGTTCAGGTCGCGCTCATAATCGAGCATCAGGCGCAGATAGATCTCCGCCTTGGACTTGAAGTGCTTGTAGATGGTCCCTTTGCCGATACCAACGGCATCAGCGATCATCTCGACGGTGACGCTGTCTTCACCTTGATCGAGGAACAGCTTGAGCGCGGTATCGAGAATTTCTTGCTCACGGCGACGAAACTCACGGACCTTACGAGGTTCTTTCTGCATAAGAAAAGGTCTGTCGGGGTCAAAATCGAAGCCGCGTATTATGCCTAAATTGCGCCAAAATGCACGGATCATCCGACCATGACTATGTTTCTTGATGAATTTGTACAGGCCCCGGGCCTGCGTTATTTGAACCATGCAGCTGTCGCACCCTGGCCGAATCGGGCCGCCGAAGCCGTGGCGCGCTTCGCCAAAGAAAACGTTTTGCTGGGCGCGCGGGACTATCCGGACTGGATGGCCCTTGAACAACGCCTGCGTGAACGCCTGATGCGCCTGCTAAATGCACCGTCAACGGATGATATCGCGCTGGTCAAAAATACTTCGGAAGCGCTGTCATTCGTCGCCTTTGGCCTGTCCTGGGAAAAAGGTGACCAGATCGTCATCAGCGACGAAGAATTCCCCTCCAACCGCGTCGTCTGGGAAGCCCTGGCCAATCAGGGCGTGGAAGTGCTTCAGGTCAGCCTCAAGGGCGACGACCCGGAAGGCGCGTTGCTGGCCGCTTGCGGACCGCGCACCCGGCTGATGGCGATCAGCGCGGTGCAATTCGCCAGCGGCCTGCGCCTGGACCTGCAACGCCTGGGCGCTAGCTGCAAACAACAGAACGTGCTGTTCTGCATCGACGCCATCCAACAACTGGGCGCCCAACCCTTCGATGTCCAGGCCTACCAATGCGACTTCGCCATGGCCGACGGCCACAAATGGATGCTCGGGCCTGAAGGCCTTGGCGTGTTCTATTGCCGCAGCGAGCTGCGCGCCCAGCTCAAGCTCCATGAGTTCGGCTGGCACATGCTGGAACACATGGGCGATTACCGCCGCAGCGAATGGGAACCCGCCAAGAGCGCCCGGCGCTTCGAGTGCGGCAGCCCGAACATGCTCGGCGCCATGGCCCTGGAAGCCAGCCTGTCGTTATTGGAAGAAGTGGGCATGGAGCAAGTGGCGACATTGATCGCCGAACGGGTCCAGTGGCTTCAGGACGGCTTGAATGCTATCCCCGGCGTACGCCTGCACACCCCGCTCAACCCCGCCCGGCGCGGCGGAATTTTCTCGTTCAGTATCGATGGCATCGATAATCAGCAGGTTTATGAGGCGCTGCAACAACAGCAGGTGGCGTGCATTCCTCGCGGCCCTGGGGTCAGATTTTCACCGCATTTCTATACCGAAAAGCGTGTGATCGACGAAACTCTCGCCATCGTGGCGGAAATCGCCCGGCAATGAGAACTCAAGCGAAGCGCTCGTATTCCAAATTTGTTTAAAAAACAAGCAAGGCCAACTGGACTGAATTCAATAGTGATCAATACTTGAAGTGTCGGCGTGACATCTCCCCCAAGTGAAGCGCCGATGAAGGTACCAAGGGATGGCGTGCCTTTGTTTTACTCCTAATGGTCTTAACCCGGATTCACCCCCCAGAACCCGGGTTTTTTTTGCCTGCGATTCAGCCCTTGACGTGCGCCAGCGGGAACAGACGCTTGAAGTTCTGTGTGGTCTGCTCGGCAAAACGCTCGTAGGGCTCCCCACGCAACATGGCCAGGAACTCGGCGACTTCCCGCACATACTGCGGCAGGTTGGGCTTGCCGCGATAAGGAATCGGCGCCAGGTACGGCGAATCGGTTTCCACCAGCAAACGGTCGGCCGGCACCTGGCGCGCCACGTCCCGCAACGCGTCGGCATTGCGGAAGGTGACAATGCCGGACAGGGAAATATAGAACCCCAAATCCAGCGCGGCCTTGGCCATGTCCCAGTCTTCGGTGAAACAGTGCAGGACCCCGGCTTGCGGCAATGCCGCTTCGCGCAACAGGGTCAGGGTATCGGCGCGCGCGCCACGGGTATGGACGATCACCGGCTTGCCGGTCTGCTGGGCGGCTTGCAGGTGCAGGCGGAAGGATTCCTGCTGCAACTGCGCCGCCTCCGGCTCGTAGTGGTAATCCAGGCCGGTCTCGCCGATGGCCACCACCCGCGGGTGGTTCAGCTCCTGCAGCAGCCAGTCGAGGGCTGGCGCGGCGCCGGGCTGGACATCCAGGGGGTGGACACCGACCGAGCAATCGACATCCTCATAACGTTCGGCCAGGGCTTTGACGTCGGCCGCGTTGTCGGCACTGACGCCAATGCACAGGAAATGCCCGACACCGCGCTGACGAGCCGCGTCCAGGGCGGCATCAAGGGAGCCGTCGTGGGCGGCGAGGTCGAGGCGATCAAGGTGACAATGGGAATCTACAAGCATAAGAAGCGACAACCACATTCGGTCAATGAACAGGCCGGCCCGAGCGGCAGCCGGCGATTCGGTTGGTTTCCAGGCTCCGCCGTCAGTTGCGGGCCGGCAGTGCGGCCCACTGTACCAGCAAGGCTTCGAGCAACAGCACCCGATTGAGGTTGGCCTTGTTCAACACCTTCTGGCGTTGCGCAAGGATCCAGTCCTGGATCTCCAGAACCTTGGCCTGGGAGGACTTCTGCGCGAGGTACTGCACCACTTTGCGCATATCGGCCAACCCCAGACCCTCCTCGTCCTGCGTCAGCTGATAACGCAGGATCAGGCCCGACCAGTCGCAGAACCAGTCGAACAACAGCAACAAGGGTATCGCATTCCAGCCTTCGGCCAGTTGGGTCGGCGATTGCTGCTGCTTGAGCAACTTCTTCACCCCATCGACCACCTGCGCCCGCTGCTCGCGCGCGCCCTGGGCTTGCAGGCCGACAGCCGCCAGAGGCGAACCGGCCGCCAGGGTCAACAACTCGACCCGCTCCTCTTCCGAGCAATCCGGCAGGGCCTTGCTCAGCCATTGCAGGCTCATGGCCTCACTGGGCAGAGGACAGGCCTGCTGCACGCAACGACTCTTGATGGTCGGCAGCAAACGGCTCGGCTGGTGGCTGACCAGCAGCAACACGGTATCGCCGGAGGGCTCTTCGAGGCTTTTCAGCAGCGCGTTGGAAGCGTTGATGTTCATCGACTCCACCGGCTCGATCAGCACCACCTTGCGCCCGCCCAGCTGCGCGGTCTGCACCACGAAGCTGACCAGCTCGCGCACCTGGTCGACCTTGATCGCCTTGTCCGCTTCCTCCGGCTCCAGCACGTAGTTGTCCGGGTGGCTGCCGGCCTGCAGCAGCAGGCACGACTTGCACTGCCCGCAGGCATCCAGCCCGGCCGGACGCTGGCACAGCAAGCGCGCCATCAGGCGCTCGGCCAGCGCACGCTTGCCGATGCCCGCCGGGCCATGGAGCAGATAGGCATGGGCATGCTGGGCACGGCCCGCCAGTTGCTGCCAGAGCTCGTCCTGCCAGGGAAAGGCCTCAGCCACGGTGCAGCTCCAGCAATTTCGGCAACAGGGCATCCAGCGCTTGCTGGACCTGGGACAGCGGTTGTGAAGCATCCACCAACAGGTAACGCGCCGGATCGGCCGCTGCACGCTTCAGGTACGCCTGGCGTACTGCGTCGAAGAACACCCGGCCTTCCAGCTCGAAACGATCCAGGCGGCCACGGGCGCTGGCGCGGGCCAGCCCCACTTCGACCGGCAGGTCGAACACCAGGGTCAGGTCGGGCCGCAGCTCACCCTGGACGAACTGCTCCAGGGTGGCGATGCGCTCGACGGACAAACCACGACCACCGCCCTGATAGGCGTAGGTGGAATCGGTAAAACGGTCGCACAACACCACCGCGCCACGGGCCAGCGCCGGGCGAATCACCTCGGCCAGATGCTGGGCGCGCGCGGCGAACACCAGCAACAGCTCGGTATCGGGGTTCATGACCTCGTCGCCAGGGGCCAGCAGCACTTCGCGGATCCGCTCGGCCAAAGGCGTGCCGCCCGGCTCGCGGGTCAGCAGCACCTCGATGCCGGCGGCGCGCAGGCGCTCGGCCAGGTATTCGCGGTTGGTGCTTTTACCCGCGCCTTCCGGGCCTTCCAGAGTAATAAACAAGCCAGTCACAGGCAGTCCTTAATCAAAGTCATTGCGGGCTTTTCGGCTCGGGCTCGACGGGAGTTTCGACCGGTGCTTGCGGCGGTACTTCCGGACTCACCTGGGGAGCCTCCTGAGAGGGTTCCTCTGGGGACTCCTGCGGTACTGCCGCGGGCGCCGTACCGGGTGACACCGCCGGAGTCGACTCCGGAGTCTCGGAAGCCGCCGGGCTGCCCGCCGGTGCCGGGCTGGAACGATAATCGGCGCGCCGCTTTAGCTGGAACTCGCGCACGGCATTGTTGTGCGCCTCCAGATCGTCGGAGAACACGTGGCTGCCATCGCCACGGGCCACGAAATACAGGCTGCTGCCCGGCACCGGGTTGAGCGCGGCATGGATCGCCTCGCGGCCGACCATGGCGATCGGGGTCGGCGGCAAACCACTGATCACGTAGGTGTTATAGGGGGTCGCTTCCTTCAGCAGGGCGCGGGTCAACTTGCCGTTGTAACGCTCGCCCAGACCATAGATCACCGTCGGATCGGTTTGCAGCAACATGCCGACCTGCATGCGGCGCACGAATACCCCCGCAATCTGTCCGCGCTCCTGGGGCACGCCGGTTTCCTTCTCCACCAGCGACGCCATGATCAACGCCTGATAAGGCTCGGTATAAGGCACATCGGCCGAGCGCTTGTTCCATTCCTTGGCCAGCACCTCGTCCAGGCGGCTGTAGGCTTTTTCCAGCAGCTCGGCATCGGTCATCCCGCGCACGAAACGGTAGGTATCGGGAAAGAACCGGCCTTCGGGGAAAACGCCGTCGTGACCGAGTTTTTCCATGACTTCGCTGTCACTCAAGCCATTCAGGGTCTGCTCGAGCTTGTCATGCTTGGCCAACGCGGCGCGCACCTGGCGGAACGTCCAGCCTTCCACCAGGGTCAGGCTGTACTGCACCACCTCACCGCGCTGCCAGACCCCGATCAGGCCTTGTGCGCTCATTCCCGGAGTCATGCGGTATTCGCCGCTGTGCAGCGGCTGCCCTTCCATGTTGAAGCGCCAGTACAGGCGCAGCCAGAACGCGTCCTTGAGAACGCCGTTGGCTTGCAGGCGGTTGAAGGTGCCGCCTGGCGTCGAGCCGGCTGGCACGTCGAGCAATTGCTCTTGGGTCAGGTTGAGAGGCTGCTCCAGCGCCGAGTTCAACTTCCAGGCCGAGGCGCCCAGCGCCAGACCTGCCAGAACCAGTCCGGTCTCCAGCAGAAGCAATAGTTTACGTCTCACAAATCAGGCATCCAGTAGCGTGCGGGCAATGCGTTGCAGTTTACGGGTGAGCGGTCCGGCCGACCAGCGCAGCGCGCCACAGGCAAGCACCGGCCAAATGCCATAAACGCTGTTGCAGACAAAGACTTCGTCGGCCTGTTGCAACTGTTCGAGACTGATGTCGGCGATTTCCGTGGGGATCCCCAACGACGCCGCCTGAAACAATATTTCAGCGCGCATCACTCCGGCGACGCCACAACGACTCAAGTCGGCCGTGAACAAGGCACCGTCGCGCACCAGGAACAGGTTGCTGAACACCCCCTCGATCACTCGTCCGGAAAGATCGAGCATCAAGCCTTCGGCATCCTCGCTGTCCTGCCACTCGGAACGGGCGAGAACCTGTTCCAGTCGGTTGAGGTGCTTGAGGCCGGCGAGCAGGGGCTGCTCGGACAAGCGGGTGGTGCAAGGGAACAGTCGAATCCCCTGCTCGGCATTCACTGCCGGGTAAACCGCTGGCGCATTGCTCTGGAGGATTCGCCGCGGCTGCGCCCGCGGGTCGGCGGCATAACCGCGCTGGCTGTCGCCACGGGTGAGGATCAGCTTGAGCACGCCCTCCCCCAGCAGCGAGGCGTAGGCCGTGAGTTCGCTGCGGATCAAGGCTTGATCGGCAGCGATGGCCAGGCGTGAACAGCCCTCGGCCAGGCGCAGCAAATGCCGCTCCAGCAACAAGGGCTGGCCCGCTCTCACGGCGATGGTCTCGAACAGCCCATCGCCATAAGCCAGGCCGCGGTCCTTGAGCGACAGAACGTCAGCCGGCTGACCGTCGACCCAGCTGTCCATCAGCCGGCGAACCGGCGGAACACCAGGGAGCCGTTGGTACCGCCGAACCCGAAGGAGTTGGACAGCACCACGTCGATGTCCATGTTGCGCGCGGTGTGCGGCACGAAATCCAGGTCGCAACCTTCATCCGGCTCATCGAGGTTGATGGTCGGAGGCGCTGCCTGGCTGTTGATCGCCAGCACGCTGAAGATGGCCTCGATTGCGCCCGCCGCGCCCAGCAGGTGGCCGGTCATGGACTTGGTGGAGCTGACCGCCAGCTTGTAGGCGTGATCGCCGAACACGCTCTTGATCGCCTCGGCTTCCGCCAGGTCACCGGCAGGTGTGGAGGTGCCGTGGGCGTTGATGTACTGCACCTGCTCGACGTTCAGCTTGGCGTCGCGCAGCGCATTGGCGATGCAGCGCGCCGCACCGGCGCCATCGGCGGGTGGCGAAGTCATGTGGTAGGCGTCGCCGCTCATGCCAAAACCGATCAGTTCGGCATAGATGGTCGCGCCACGGGCCTTGGCGTGCTCCAGCTCTTCGAGCACCAGCGCGCCGGCACCGTCGGACAGCACGAAGCCATCACGGCCTTTGTCCCAAGGACGGCTGGCACGGGTCGGCTCGTCGTTGCGGGTCGACAGCGCGCGGGATGCGCCAAAGCCGCCCATGCCCAGGCCGCAGGCGGCCATTTCAGCGCCACCGGCGATCATCACGTCGGCTTCGCCAAAGGCAATATTGCGGGCCGCCATGCCAATGCAGTGGGTACCCGTGGTACAGGCCGTGGAAATGGCGTAGTTCGGCCCCTGGGCACCCAGATGGATGGACAGGAATCCGGAAATCATATTGATGATCGAGCCAGGCACGAAGAACGGAGAAATTCGACGCGGGCCGGAATCATGCAGCGTGCGGCTGGTTTCTTCGATATTGGTTAAACCGCCAATACCCGAACCCATGGCAACGCCGATTCGCTCACGGTTGGCATCGGTCACTTCCAGGCCGGCATTACGCACTGCCTGAAAACCGGCCGCCAAGCCGTATTGAATGAACAGGTCGAGTTTGCGGGCCTCTTTGACCGACAGGTATTCCTCGACATTGAAGCCCTTTACCGAGCCGCCAAAACGGGTGGAATAGGCAGAAAGGTCGGTGTGTTCGATCAGACCAATGCCACTGCGGCCAGCCAGAATGCCCTGCCAGCTGCTCGGAACATCCGTACCCAGTGGCGACAACATACCCATACCGGTGACTACGACGCGTCTACGCGACACAGCACTCTCCTTTTTTCTAATGACGACACTTTGCATCAGGCCTAAAGAAAAAACCGCACGCCGTTACGGCAGTGCGGTTTTTCCATGACAGCAAAAGACGACTAAATACGATTAAGCCTGGTGGCTGGTAACGTAGTCGATAGCTGCTTGAACGGTAGTGATCTTTTCAGCTTCTTCGTCAGGGATTTCGGTCTCGAATTCCTCTTCCAGAGCCATCACCAGCTCAACGGTGTCAAGGGAGTCGGCACCCAGGTCTTCAACGAAGGAAGCGGTGTTAACAACTTCTTCTTCTTTAACGCCCAGTTGCTCAGCAACGATTTTCTTGACGCGCTCTTCGATGGTGCTCATACCTTGTTTTCACTCCTAATGGACAAATTCAGGCAGCTGGCCAGTGGGTAAGTGTATAGAAAGGCTTTTCAGCTTTTCAACTGAAAGCTTCACTCCTCAAACCCTTTGGCCACCTGCCTATAAATTGATTGCAGCTTTATAACGGATTTTAGACAGCTCGTATGACATTTTTTTGAAGCAATCCGTCACATTTAACTCACATGTACATCCCGCCGTTCACCGGGATTGTAGCCCCGGTCACGTATGCCGCACCGTCGGATGCAAGAAAAGCGACCACTTGCGCGATCTCTTGAGCCTGCCCCAGACGACCCAGCGGAATTTGTGTTTGCAGCGCTTCACGCTGCGCTTCAGGCAAGTCGCGGGTCATGTCGGTATCGATGAAACCCGGGGTCACCGAGTTCACGGTAATCGACCGCGAGCCAACCTCACGCGCCAGAGCACGACTGAAACCTTCCAGACCCGCCTTGGCGGTGGCGTAGTTTACTTGGCCAGCGTTGCCCATGGCACCCACTACCGAACCGATACTGATGATTCGACCCCAGCGGGCCTTGGTCATGCCACGCAGAACGCCCTTGGACAGGCGATACAGACTGTTCAGGTTGGTATCGATCACGTCGTACCACTCGTCGTCTTTCATGCGCATCATCAGGTTGTCACGGGTAATACCGGCGTTGTTCACCAGGATCGCCGGCGCGCCGAACTGCTCCTGGATGCTGGCCAGTACGGCAGCAACGGACTCGTCGCTGGTGACATTGAGCTCAAGGCCGGTGCCTTGAATGCCGTTTTCCTTCAAGGTGGCAGCAATACCCTCGGCGCCCGAAGCGGAAGTTGCGGTGCCCACAACGATCGCGCCCAGGCGACCCAGCTCAAGCGCGATGGCCTGGCCAATACCGCGGCTGGCGCCGGTAACCAATGCAACTTTACCTTGCAGACTCATGCAGGCTTCTCCTAATTCAGGCCACCGCTGCGCGAGCGGCAGCGAAGGCATCTGGGGTATTCAGGTTAGAGGTCGATACGCCTTCGGCGCAGCGCTTGTTGAGACCCGCCAGGACCTTGCCCGGACCGCACTCGACCAGTTGGGTAGCGCCTTTGGCTGCCAGAGTCTGTACCGACTCCACCCAACGCACCGGCTTGTACAGCTGCTCCAACAGGTCACGCTTGAGGGTGTCGAGATCCGGCGCCACATCGGCGCTGACGTTCTGTACCAGTGGAATCTGTGGCGCCTGCCAGTTGATGGCGGCAATCGACTCGGCGAAGCGCTCGGCGGCCGGACGCATCAGCTCGCAGTGCGATGGCACGCTGACTGGCAATGGCATGGCGCGCTTGGCGCCACGCGCCTTGCAACCCTCGATGGCGCGCTCGACAGCGGCCTTGGCACCGGCGATCACCACCTGGCCCGGGGAGTTGAAGTTGACCGCACTGACCACTTCACCTTGCGCGGCTTCGGCACAAGCGGCCAGCACATCGGCATCTTCCAGGCCGAGAATCGCCGCCATGCCGCCCTGCCCCGCAGGAACGGCTTCTTGCATCAGCTGACCGCGACGCTCTACCAGCTTCACGGCTTCGCCCAGAGTCAGGCTGCCAGCGGCAACCAGTGCGCTGTATTCACCCAGGCTGTGGCCGGCAACGAATGCCGGGCACGCACCGCCTTCCGCCAGCCACAGACGCCACAGGGCGATGGAGGCGGTCAGAATGGCCGGCTGGGTTTTATCGGTTTGATTGAGCAGCTCTTCGGGACCCTCTTGGGTCAAGGCCCAGAGATCGTAGCCCAGTGCATCGGAAGCTTCTTTGAAGGTTTCGAGGATCAGCGGGTACTGCGCGCCCAACTCGGCCAACATGCCGAGGGACTGCGAGCCCTGTCCTGGAAAGACGAATGCGAGGGATGCAGACATTTAACAAGCCCCTAATGATCTTGTCGTCGGAGAATTGACGCCGCACCGTGGTGGACGCAAGAAACTGACAGTTGGATGGCCAATTGAACTGAGCGGTCACATTTAAGCATTTCCGAGCGCAAACGCCTAAAGCAACAGATCTTCGAGCCGACCGTGCAGGCGCTCCGGGAGGTTTTCCTGGATCTCGATCAACGCCCGTTGAATCGCGCTCTGGAAGCCCTGAACCCCCGCCGAACCGTGGCTTTTCACGACTATTCCCTGCAAGCCGAGAAAACTCGCGCCATTATGCCGCGCCGGCGCCAGATCGGCCTGCAGACGCCGCATCAATGGCAACGCCAGGGCGCCGACCACACGGGAAACTGCGTTTTTCTTGAACAACGCCTCGATACGCGCGGCGATCATGGTCGCCAGCCCCTCACTGGACTTGAGCAGGATATTGCCGACAAAACCGTCGCACACCACCACATCCGCCTCGCCGCGATACAAGCCGTCGCCCTCGACGAAACCGATGTAATTCAGACCCCGGGCATTCTGCAACAGGCTCGCTGCCAGCTTGACCTGCTGGTTGCCCTTGATGTCTTCAGTACCGATATTGAGCAATGCCACTCGCGGACGAACGACCCCCAGCGTCTCGGCGGCCACCGACCCCATGACCGCGAACTGGAACAGGTGCTCGGCACTGCAATCGACGTTGGCCCCCAGATCCAGCAACTGACAATAGCCGCGCTGGGTCGGAATGGCCGCCACCATTGCCGGACGATCGATGCCCGGAAGGGTTTTCAGCACATAACGCGACAACGCCATCAGCGCGCCGGTATTGCCGGCGCTGACACAGGCCTGGACCTTGCCATCGCGCAGCAGCTCGAGCGCCACCCGCATGGAGGAGTCCGGCTTGCCACGCAAAGCCTGGGAAGGTTTTTCATCCATGCCAATGACTTCTGCGGCGGGCACAACCGTCAGGCGTGCGCGATCCACAGCCGAATGGCCGGAAATCAGTTCTTCTAGAAGGAAAGGTTGACCGACGAGGGTCAGGTGCAGCGAGGGGGTGGCAGACAGGCAAGCAAGGCTGGCCTGAACAATGCTGCGGGGACCGAAGTCCCCGCCCATTGCGTCAATCGCGATGACTTGAGCGGACAAGGATTACTCGTCAGCGCCCTTGTCGATCACTTTACGACCACGGTATACGCCTTCTGGCGATACGTGGTGACGCAGGTGAACTTCACCAGTGGTCTTTTCTACGGACAGGGTGCTAGCCTCGAGAGCGTCGTGCGAACGACGCAT
The DNA here is from genome assembly GCF_052044735.1 of Pseudomonas sp. 22526. Classification (NCBI taxonomy): domain Bacteria; kingdom Pseudomonadati; phylum Pseudomonadota; class Gammaproteobacteria; order Pseudomonadales; family Pseudomonadaceae; genus Pseudomonas; species Pseudomonas sp. 22526. Next base: position 223,727 of record NZ_JBQENK010000004.1, on the reverse strand, counting down.
GTCACGGGCAGAGCGGGATTTTTTGTTCTGCTGAACAGCCATAATTGATTAACTCCTAAACGTTTGGGTCACGCTTTAACTGCGCCAATACACTGAACGGGTTGGACCGCGTTACCTCGTCCTCGCTCGGTTCGGGCTCATCGAGACCCGCCGGCTGCTGGCATTCTTCCGGATGATGAGCAGGCACGATGGGCAAGGCGAGCAAAAGCTCCTCCTCGATCAAAGCCTGCAGATCCAAAGGATCTTCGCCCAGTTCCAGCACGTCATAACCTTTCGGCAACGACTGGGTATTCGCACCCTCCTTCACCACAGCATAACTGCATTCGCTATGGATCGGCAGGGTGACCAGCTCAAGACAACGCTGGCAAACCATTTTGACTTCGACGTCGATGGAGCTGTGGATAACTACAGCTTTACGCTCGTCACGCTCGAAAACGAATTTAGCCTGCACCGTACCGACATTGTCGGAAAGCGGGTCGCAGAGTCTCTCCAAATCGGCCAGCAGCAGTTCACCTTGAAGGGTGGTGCCACGGTCAGCCAATTTGCGCGGGTCAACGTGAGGTGGAATCGGGTCATTCAACATAGGCGCAGCATTATAGGGATGCCCCCGGCCATGTCAAAGGAAATTCAGCCCTGTGCGTCACTTGCAAGCCCCGCTAGAATTCGCGGCCAGCCTCAGGAGATGCGCATGCTGCCTTTATTACTTGCCTCAAGCTCGGCCTACCGCCGCGAATTGCTCACCCGCCTGCGCCTGCCATTCACCTGCAGCTCACCGGATATCGACGAAAGCCACCGCCCCGGGGAATCCGCCACCGAACTGGTCAAGCGTCTCGCCGAAGAGAAAGCCCGAGCGCTGGCCACCACCCACCCAGGACACCTGATCATTGGCTCGGACCAGGTCGCCGTGCTTGGCGAGCGCATCATCGGCAAGCCCCACACTTTCGAAAAGGCACGCGAACAGTTGCTCGCCGCCAACGGCGCCAGCGTGACCTTTCTCACCGGCCTGGCCCTGTTCAACAGCAAGAGCGGCCACTGCCAGGTCGACTGCGTACCCTTCACCGTGCATATGCGCGAGCTGAGCCCCGCCCGCATCGAGCGCTACCTGCACGCCGAACAGCCTTATGACTGCGCCGGCAGCTTCAAGGCCGAGGGCCTGGGCATTAGCCTGTTCCGCAGCACCGAGGGCAGCGACGCCAGCAGCCTGATCGGCCTGCCACTGATCCGCCTGGTAGACATGCTGCTCGCCGAAGGCGTGGAAATCCCCTGACCACCCACATAAAAAAGCCGGCCACAAGGCCGGCTTTTTTTCGAAAGCAGCACATTCAGCGCAGCGTCGGCCCCTGAAAGCCCATCCACATGGCCAGATGCTCGGCAACACTGGCACCTAGCTTTTTCGAGAAGCGGTCGAAAGGCGACTCCTGGACAGTGAAGTCCACCAACTCCTTCTCGCCGACCACATCCCGGGCAACCGAGCTGGCACTGCCCAGACCATCGATCAAGCCCAACTGCAGCGCCTGCTCGCCGGACCAGACCAGGCCGGAGAACAGCTCCGGATGCTCCTTGTCCTTGAGACGCTCGCCACGCCCCTGCTTGACGCTGGCAATGAACTGGCGATGAGTGGTGTCCAGCACGCTCTGCCAGAACTGGGTTTCCTCGGGTTTCTGCGGCTGGAACGGATCCAGGAACGACTTGTGCTCACCCGAGGTATAGGTACGACGCTCCACCCCCAGCTTCTCCATGGTGCCGACAAAACCATAACCGGCTGCCGTAACACCGATGGAACCCACCAGGCTCGCCTTGTCGGCATAGATCTGATCAGCAGCGCTGGCAATGTAGTAGGCGCCAGAAGCCCCCAGATCGGAAATCACCGCATAGACCTTGGTATTCGGATGCAGACCACGCAGGCGACGGATTTCGTCATAGACATAACCCGACTGCACCGGACTACCACCAGGACTGTTGATACGCAGCACAACACCCTTGACCTTCGAATCCTCGAAAGCGGCACGCAAGCCGGTCACGATGTTGTCGGCGCTCGCCGATTCCTTGTCCGCGATCATGCCCGTCACCTCGATCAGCGCCGTGTAACCGGCACCGCGGGTGGCGGTTTTTTCCATATCCATCAACGGCGTAAACAGCGCCAGGGCCACAAGCAGATAAACAAAGGTCAGAAGCTTGAAGAAAATCCCCCAGCGCCGTGAGCGCCGCTGCTCTTGCACACCGGCCAGCAGGGCCTTTTCCAGCAACTTCCAGCTCTTGTCATCAGCACTGTCGGCAGCCGATTTGCTCGGTGCTTTCCATTCGTCGCTCATGCTTTTACCCCAAAAGACTCAATTGCCCCGCTGGCTGAGCCAGGCATGCAACTGAGGAAAACTATCGATAGACAGACGCGGTTCGTAAGCCTGCAAGGCTTCCAGCGATTGCGCGCCATAACTGACCGCAACCGATGCCATGCCTGCGTTGCGCGCCATCAGCAGGTCGAAGGAGGAATCCCCGACCATCAACGCCTGCTCGGGGCGCACCTCGCAATGGGCCAGAATCTGCTCGAGCATCAGCGGATGAGGCTTGCTCGCGGTTTCGTCGGCAGCGCGGGTGATGTCGAAATAATCTTCCCAGCCATGAGCCTTCAGCACCCGGTCCAGGCCACGACGCGCTTTGCCGGTCGCTACCGCCAGATGATATCCCTCGCGCCGGAAAGCTTCGAGGGACTGCACCACCCCGGCGAACAACGGAGAAGGCTCGGCCTCGAGAGCGATGTAGTGATCGGCATAGTGCTGGCGGAAATCCACCAGCTCGACATCGCTGATCTGCGGATACAGGGTACGGATCGCCTCAGGCAACCCCAGGCCGATGATGCCCTTGACCGCGAAATCATCGCACCGGGCAAACCCCGAGCGATCGGAGGCCACATGCATGGCCTCGACTATCCGACCAATGGAGTCGGCCAGGGTGCCGTCCCAGTCGAAGATCAGCAGCTTGTAATCAGGGTGCACTCAGGCGCTCCACGGTCTTGGCCCACATTTCATCCACTGGCGCCTGCAATTTCAGCTCGCCGCCATCGGGCAACGGCACGGTCAGCATGTAGGCATGCAGAAACAGGCGCTTACCGCCCAGGTCCCGAATTTCCTTAGTGAAATCGTCATCGCCGTACTTGCTGTCGCCGGCAATGCAATGCCCGGCATGCAGGGTATGCACACGAATCTGGTGAGTCCGACCGGTCACCGGCTTGGCTTCGACCATGGTGGCGAAGTCACCGAAGCGGCGCAGCACCTTGAACACGGTCAAGGCTTCCTTGCCCTCTTCATTCACTTCGACCATGCGCTCGCCGGAACGCAGGTTGCTCTTGAGCAACGGCGCGCGGACCTGCTTGATCGAGGTCGCCCAGTTGCCGCGCACCAGCGCCATGTAGCGCTTGTCGACACCATCGCCGCGCAAGGCTTCATGCAGATGACGCAGCATGCTGCGCTTCTTGGCGATCATCAGCAGGCCGGAAGTATCGCGGTCGAGGCGATGAACCAGCTCCAGTTCCTTGGCGTCCGGGCGCAACTGACGAAAGGCTTCGATCACCCCGAAATTCAGGCCGCTGCCGCCATGCACGGCAATGCCAGCGGGCTTGTTGATCACGATCAGGGCTTTGTCTTCATAGACAATCGAAGCCTCCAGGCGCTGCAACAGCCCCTGGGCCACCGGCACAGGTTCGTCACGCTCAGGCACGCGCACCGGCGGCACGCGCACGATATCGCCCGCCTGCAGCTTGTATTCGGGCTTGATCCGGCCCTTGTTCACTCGCACTTCGCCTTTGCGCAAAATGCGGTAAATCAAGGTCTTGGGCACGCCTTTGAGCCGAGCGAGGAGGAAATTGTCGATTCGTTGGCCGGCATATTCCGGCGAGACCTCAAGCAGTTGAACGCCTGGGGTCGAGGGGGCAGTAGTCGTCATGGCGCAAATGATAACAATTTTTTATGGAATTGAAGCACTTAATGATTACTGCTATAGTCGCGAACGCCGCCAAAAGCGGCCTGGACAGCGGACCAACGGCCAACAGCCGGCCCTGACCAACGCAATTCACCAGGATGCGAGGCCGTCCTACGGGGCTTTCGCTACGAACGGTGGAGTTTTGCAGTTGTAACAAGCGCAGGTGACATGAGGCCTGAAGCACGCCGAAAAGCAGAGTTTGCACTCGCCTTTCGAGCAAATATTCACGGCCAGTTCACAAAGTGCAGTCAGCTACGAACGAACCCGAGCGAGCGCTTCGGAAACACCGCCTAAATTAGCCATGATGCGTGAGCTCCCCTTTCGGAGCTCACGGTAAATGCCAACCCGCTGCGGATTCTGCGCGCGGCAGCACCCGAATTATCAGGGATACGTGTAGGGTGGAGATGCACAACCGTCGGACTGTGTAGCATTAGGCTTTATCAAGACGCTTCATCTCGTCCACAGTCGCCGGTTGATTCCTCCTCCTGATTGAGCTTTTGCTTAAGAGGTGCCTTTTGTCACCCCAGCAAGCAGGACGCGTGAGTCGCGAGTTCGCCCCAACTGGTCGAGTCTCGCTAGACACTGGAGCGGCCAACCGCTCCTGACGCACCTGACACCGACCGTGAGAAGTCGTGTGTGCCGAACGCCGTTTCCGGCAGCCCGGAAACCGACGGTACTACATGAAAAGAATGCTGATTAACGCAACTCAACCCGAAGAGTTGCGTGTTGCACTGGTAGATGGCCAACGCCTCTACGACCTGGACATCGAATCCGGTGCACGCGAGCAGAAGAAGGCCAACATCTATAAAGGCCGTATCACTCGCATCGAACCAAGCCTCGAGGCTGCCTTTGTCGATTTCGGCTCTGAGCGCCATGGCTTCCTGCCCCTCAAAGAAATCTCCCGCGAATACTTCAAGAAAGCCCCCGAAGGCCGCGTCAATATCAAGGACGTCCTGAGCGAAGGCCAGGAAGTCATCGTTCAGGTCGAAAAAGAAGAACGTGGCAACAAGGGCGCAGCCCTGACCACCTTCATCAGCCTGGCCGGTCGTTACCTGGTGCTGATGCCGAACAACCCGCGTGCCGGCGGTATCTCCCGTCGCATCGAAGGCGAAGAGCGCAACGAACTGCGCGAAGCCCTGAACGGCCTGGTAGCCCCTGCCGACATGGGTCTGATCGTGCGCACTGCCGGCCTGGGCCGCAGCAGCGAAGAAATGCAGTGGGACCTCGACTACCTGCTGCAACTCTGGACCGCCATCAAAGAAGCCTCGCTGGACCGCGCAGCGCCTTTCCTGATCTACCAGGAAAGCAACGTGATCATCCGCGCCATCCGCGACTACCTGCGCCAGGACATCGGCGAAGTGCTGATCGATAGCGTTGAAGCCCAGGACGAAGCCCTGACCTTCATCCGCCAGGTGATGCCGCAGTACGCCAGCAAGATCAAGCTGTACGAAGACAGCGTTCCGCTGTTCAACCGTTTCCAGATCGAAAGCCAGATCGAAACCGCCTTCCAGCGCGTCGTCGAACTGCCTTCCGGCGGCTCCATCGTCATCGACCCGACCGAAGCCCTGGTGTCCATCGACATCAACTCGGCCCGCGCCACCAAAGGCAGCGACATCGAAGAAACCGCCCTGCAGACCAACCTGGAAGCGGCGGAAGAAATCGCTCGCCAGCTGCGCCTGCGTGACATCGGCGGCCTGATCGTCATCGACTTCATCGACATGACCCCGGCCAAGAACCAGCGTGCCGTGGAAGAGAAAGTCCGCGAATGCCTGGAAGCCGACCGCGCTCGCGTCCAGGTCGGTCGCATCTCGCGCTTCGGCCTGCTGGAAATGTCCCGTCAGCGCCTGCGTCCATCCCTCGGCGAAAGCAGCGGCATCGTCTGCCCTCGCTGCAACGGCACCGGCATCATCCGCGACGTCGAATCGCTGTCGCTGGCGATCCTGCGCCTGATCGAAGAAGAAGCCCTGAAAGACCGCACCGCCGAAGTTCGCGCCCAAGTGCCGATTCCGGTCGCCGCCTTCCTGCTCAACGAAAAACGCAACTCGATCACCAAGATCGAACTGCGCACCCGTGCTCGTATCGTCATCCTGCCGAACGACCATCTCGAAACGCCGCACTTCGAAGTCCAGCGTCTGCGCGATGACAGCCCGGAAGCCAGCATCAACCAGTCCAGCTACGAAATCGCCGCTGCCGCCGCCGAAGCCGAAGAAGTCCAGCCAGCCGCCGCGACCCGCACCCTGGTTCGCCAGGAAGCCGCCGTCAAGACCGCTCCAGCCCGCGCCAACGCACCGGTTCCAACTGAAGTTGCCGCCGCTCCTGTTGCCGCTCCGGCCGCCATTGCCGAGCCAAGCCTGTTCAAAGGCCTGGTGAAGTCCCTGGTCAGCCTGTTCGCCACCAAGGAAGAGCCTGCCGCTCCGGTCGTGGTTGAAAAACCGGCCACCGAGCGTCCTGCGCGCAACGAAGAACGCCGCAACGGTCGTCAGCAGAGCCGCAACCGCAACGGTCGCCGCGACGAAGAACGCAAGCCACGCGAAGAACGCGCCCCTCGTGAAGAGCGCGCACCGCGCGAAGCCCGCGAAGAGCGCCAGCCACGTGAAGTCCGCGAGGCTCGCGAGGAAGTCCAGGCCACCGCTCGCGAAGAGCGCGCGCCACGTCCGCCACGGGAAGAGCGTCAACCACGCCCACCACGCGAAGACCGCAAGCCACGTGGCGAGCGTGAAGAGCGTGTGCGTGAACTGCGCGAACCGCTGGACGCCGCTCCTGCCGCTACCGCTGAAGAGCGCCCGGCTCGCCAGCCACGCGAAGAGCGTCAACCTCGCCCACCGCGTGAAGAGCGTCAACCTCGTGCCGAACAGGCCGCTGCCGTAGCTGAAGAAGAGCTGCTGCCGAACGAAGAGCAACTGCAGGAAGACGGCCAGGAGAACGCCGAGGGCGATCGTCCACGCCGCCGCTCCCGTGGCCAGCGTCGTCGCAGCAACCGTCGTGAGCGCCAGCGTGACGCCAACGGCAATGTGATCGAAGGTTCGGAAGAAAACGCCGAAGAGCCAAGCAGCGCCGATCTGGCCGCGGGCCTGGCGGTAACTGCAGCTGTTGCCAGCACTGTGATCAGCGCCCCGGCCGAAGCCCAGGCTCACGAGCAAGCCGAACATGCGACCGCTGCTGTTCAGGAAGCTGCTCCGACCGTCGAAGCACCGGTAGTCGAGGCCACCACTGCGGTAGAGATTCCAGCAGCACCTGCTGTTGAAGTCGCCCAGGCCAGTGAGGAACAGCGTGAAGAACAGCACGAAGAACAGGCCGCTAAACCTGCCGTTGTTGCAGAACAACCTGCAGTAGTTACCGAGCCTGTGGTCGAAGCGCCAGTCACTGAAGCACCAGCGGCAGAGCCAGTTCAGGAAGCACCTCGCGCCTTCGAGCGCGCCGCCGAGGCGATCGTTGCCGAAGCGCCTGCGCCAGTCGCTGAAGTTGTGGTTGAAGCAGTCGTGGCTGCTGAACCTGTAGCTGTTGAACCCATAGCTGCTGAAACTGTAGCCGCCGAGCCTGTGGTTGCCGCACCGGCAGCACCGGTTGAAGCCCCTGCCGCCGAAGTGGCTGCGCCAGTTGCCGAGGCCGCACCGGTCAGCGCCCTGACCAGCACCGGTCGCGCGCCAAACGACCCACGTGAAGTGCGTCGTCGCAAGCGCGAAGCCGAGCGTCTGCAGAAGGAAGCCGAACTGGCTGCCGCTGCCGCCGCTGAAGCTCCGGTAGAAGCCGTAGTGGCTGCCGAGCCTGCGCCGGTGGTTGCCGAAGTGGTCGAGGCAGCTCCTGCTGTCGAACCAGCCATCGAGCAACCTGCCCCTGCTGCCGACGAAGCCCCGCGCTCCGTCGAAGAAGTGGCAGAGCACAAGCCCAAGGCCCTGGAAGAAGAGCACGAGCCTAAACCTCTCGTCTGATTCCTGAGCCGATAAAAAGCCCCGCCCGGTCACCCAGGCGGGGCTTTTTTATGCCTGAAATTCTTTGATCGTCACGCCCGCTGCAAGAGCGAGCACAGCGATCTCAACCGGTAAAAACCAATGCCTGCGGCACATCCACATCCCACAACACGCCCGTATCCGCCAGCTCTACCTCGACGACCTGCCCCGCGGCAAACAGTGGCCTGGCTCCTCGATCCCCCGACAGGCCCTGCAACGCCTGCCCAAAGGCCGCGCCAAAAGCCACCGGGTGACCATAGGCACCGTCATGCACAGGTACCCGGATCATCTGCTCGCCCAGCCCCTGCGCCACACTTTCGATACTCGACGGCAGAATAAAGGGCATATCCCCCAGCACCACCAGCCAGCCGCTGGCATCGGCGCAGGCCCCGACGGCGGCCGCGAGGCTGTCGCCCATGCCCGGCGAATCCAGCAGCACCACCTGGCAGCCATAGGCTTCAGCCAGGGCAATCACTTCGGGGCGATCCGGCGTTGTTACCAGCACCCTACAAGCCAACAGCGCGGGCAAGTTCTTCAAGACCTGTTCGATTACCGGCCTGATTACCGAGTCCCGCCCCCGGCATGGGGCCAGCAACTTGTCCTGCTCGGCCCCTGCCACCTGCCGATAACGACTGCCCTGCCCCGCGGCCAGGACCACCGCGCACAACGACTGACTCAAGCGCTCACCTGCACAGTGACTTGCGACGGCTTTTTCTGCAGCAGGTCGATACCGTTCTTGATGGCGACGATCTCCGACATCACCGACAGGGCAATCTCCGCCGGTGTATGGCTGCCGATATGCAGGCCGATGGGCCCGTGCAAGCGTTCGATGGCCTGCGGCTCCAGCCCCAGCTGCGCCAGATTCTCCCGACGCTTCTGACTGTTGACCCGAGAGCCCAGCGCCCCGACGTAAAACGCCCGGGAATTGAGCGCGGTCAACAGCGCCATGTCATCCAGCCTGGGGTCATGGGTCAGCGCGACAATGGCGGTACGCTCGTCGGTCTCGATGCTCAGCACCGCATCGTCCGGCATCCCCGGCACAAAACGCCCGTGCTGCTCTTCCCAGCCGTAAACGAACTCCTTGCGCGGATCGCAGATCAGCACTTCGAAGTCCAGCAACCGCGCCATTTCCGCCACATACCGCGACAACTGCCCGGCGCCGATCAGCAACAGCCGCCAGCGCGGGCCATAGATCGCCCGCAGGGTCGTGTCATCGAAGCTCAGCACATCGGTCTTGCTGGCCGACTTCAACAGCACTTCGCCGCTGCTCAGGTTCAATTCCCGGGCGACGATCTCATGGGCCTCGCAACGGGCCAGCAGTTCGGCGACCCAGGCCGGATCGCCAACCCTCTCCTCGGTCAGGCGCAGGGTGCCGCCGCAAGGCAAGCCAAAACGCGCGGCCTCCTCGCGGGTCACGCCATAGGTCACCAACTGTACCGACGGCCCGTCCTGAGGCAGGCGGCCATCGTGCAGACGGGCGATCAGGTCGTCCTCGATACAACCGCCCGAGACCGAGCCGATCACCATGCCGTCTTCGCGCAAAGCCAGCATGGCCCCCGGTGGCCGTGGCGCACTGCCCCAGGTCTGGACCACGCTGTACAAGGTCACGCCCTGCCCCGCGCGGCGCCATTCGAGCACGCTGCGCAGGACATTCAGGTCGACGCTGTCCATCAGGCCTTGCTCGCTTGTTGCCAGCCTTGCAGCTGATAACGCACTGGCAGGTTGCGGATGCGCTTGCCGGTGGCGGCAAAGATCGCATTGCACAGGGCCGGCGCGATCGGCGGCACGCCTGGCTCGCCGACACCGCCCAACGGCACATCGCCCGGCGGCGTCACCAGGTGCACAGCGACTTCCTTCGGCGCCAGGGACATGCGCGCCACTTCATACATATGGAAGTTGTCCTGCTGGACCTTGCCGTCCTTGAAGCTGATCTCGCCCACCACCGCATTGCCCAGGCCCATCACACAGGCGCCCTCGAACTGCGAACGGATACGCTCGGGATTGATCTGCGGACCGCAGTCCACGGCGATATCGGCCTTGTGCACGATCAAGGTGCCATCGCCCTTGACCTCGACCTCGATCACCGCCGCCACGTAGGTGACGAAGCTGTAATGCACCGCCAGCCCCAGACCGCGGCCCTTGGGCAGGCTGCGTCCCCAGCCCGCCGCCTTGGCCGCCGTCTCCAGCACGCCGCGCATACGGGCGGTGTCGATCGGGTAACGCTCCGGCGACTCGCCGTAGTTCCATTCTTCGCTCAGGGTCCGGGGATCGATCCGGCGATCCGGCCCCAGCAGTTTGAGCTGGTACTTCAACGGGTCCTGCCCGGCCTTGTGGGCCAGCTCGTCGACAAAGCTCTGGATGGCGAAGCCGTGGGGGATGTTCGACACCGAGCGATACCAGCCAACCCGGGTATGCGCGACGGCCTCGGGGTTTTCCAGGCGCACGTTGGGAATCGCATAGGCCAGGTTGGTAAAGCCCATGCCCAGCTCGAAGGCGGCCTCATGGTTCATGCCCGGGGCGAACAGCGCGGTGATGCTCGGCGCCACGGTGCGGTGCAGCCAGCCGGACGGCATGCCGTCCTTGTTCAGGCTGGCCTTGAGGTATTCCGCCGACACGGTGTGGAAGTAGGAGTTGTGAATGTCGTCTTCGCGGGTCCATTGCACCCGTACCGCCTTGCCCGGCACTTCCTTGGCGAGGATCGCCGCCTCGAGGACGAAGTCGGGCTTGGATTTACGGCCGAAACCACCGCCGAGCAGGGTGATGTTGACCGTCACCTTGTCGAAGGGAATGCCCAGGCGCTCGGCGATACGTTCGCGGGTCACCTGTGGCGCCTGGCTCGGCGCCCAGGCTTCGCACTGGCCGTCCTTGAAGCGCGCCACGGCGACCATTGGCTCCATCGGCGCCTGCGCCAGGTGCGGCAGGTAGTAGGAGGCCTCCAGGCTGCTGTCGGCGCCGTTCATGGCTTCATCGATATTGCCGGTGCTGCGCACCACTTTGCCCGGCTTGAGCGCCGCGGCTTCCAGCTCCTTGCGGTAGGCAATCGAGTCGTAGCCGGCATTGGCGCCATCCTCCCATTCGATCTTCAGCGCCTCTCGGCCCTTGATCGCCGCCCAGGTATTGCTGGCGATCACCGCCACGCCACCCAGCGGCTGGAACTCGGAAGGCAGCGGACGGCTGTCGATCTGCACCACCTTGATCACGCCCGGGACCTTCAGCGCCGCACTGCCATCGAAGGATTTGACCTTGCCGCCATAAACCCGTGGGCGCGCGACAGTGGCGAAGAGCATGCCGTCGAAATGCACATCGGCGCCGTAGACCGCCTGGCCGTTGACGATATCCGCACCGTCGATGGCGCGGGTGCCCTCCTTGCCGATGTAACGGAATTCGCTTGGTTGCTTCAGGCGCAGACTGTCGCGGGCCGGCACCGCCAGGGCGCTCGCCGCGGCGGCCAGGGCGCCGTAGCCCAGTTCGCGGCCACTCGGCTGGTGGATCACTTTATGCAGTTGGGCCCGGCACTCGGCCAGCGGGACTTTCCACTGCTCGGCCGCTGCCTGCTCGAGCATGGTCCGGGCCGCCGCGCCGCAGCGCCGCATCGGTTCGTACCAATGGCGCATGCTGCGCGAGCCGTCGGTGTCCTGGTTACCGAAAAGCGCCTCGTCGCCCGACGCCTGCTTGACCTTCACCAGCGCCCAGTCGGCCTCCAGTTCGTCAGCGACCACCATGCTCAGGCTGGTACGCACGCCCTGGCCCATTTCCGAACGGTTGCAGAGCACGGTCACACTGCCATCGGCGGCGATGCTCACATACACCTTGGGATCGTCGACCCAACCGTTGGGCATGCCGTCGGCACCGAACTTCTTCTCTTCGGCAAAGGCATCCTGCCAGCCCCAACTGGCCGCCAGCACCAGTGCACCGGTGGCGCCCACGCCCTTGAGAAAACCGCGGCGGCTGAGGTTGCTCAAGGCAAAATCGTTCGGCAGCTGGCTCATGCCTTGGCCTCCTTCAGGTGGGTGGACGCCTGGCGGATGGCGGTCTTGATCCGGTTGTAGGTGCCGCAGCGGCAGATGTTGCCGAGCATGGCGGCTTCGATCTGTTCGTCGCTGGGGTTGGGGTTGACCTTGAGCAAGGCGGTGGCCGACATGATCTGCCCGCCCTGGCAGTAGCCGCACTGGGCCACTGCACTGTCCAGCCAGGCCTGCTGCACGACTTTGCCGACCGGGTCGCTGTGCAGGTTGTCGATGGTGCTGACGTTCTGCCCGACCACCGAGCCGATCGGCGTGATGCAACTGCGCGCCGGGGAGCCGTCGATATGGATGGTGCATGCGCCGCACAGGCCCATGCCGCACCCGAACTTGGTGCCGTTATAGCCCGCCACGTCGCGGATAGCCCAGAGCAGCGGCATGTCCTCGGTGACATCCAGTTGGTGATCTTGACCGTTGAGTTTCAGGGTAATCATGGGCACGCCCGCATATTTTCCGTTTATGGGGTCGAGCAATCTGCCGTTGAGTACAACGACTTGCGGGAGCAGATCGACTCAGGCTAATGGGCTCTCTTATGAAGACGGGGCGTCTTCACCGGGCCTTTGGAGGTACAAATACTTGCATTGTTAGCAGGCTAAGTTAAGCCGCAATTAACAAAAAAGCCTTGCAGGGAGTGAACCCATGCAAGGCTTTGGTGGTGCGTTCTGAGCTTAGTTCAACTGAACGGACTCAATAGAGATTGGGCTCCATCTCCAGATGAACCTGGAAGCGCTCGACAATATCCTGCTGGATCCTTCGCGCCAGGTTTAACAGCTGCAAGCCCGTGGCCTGGCCATGGTTGACCAGCACCAGCGACTGCAAGCGATGGACGCCGGCATCGCCGTCGCGAAAACCTTTCCAGCCCGCCTGTTCGATCAACCAGCCGGCCGCCAGTTTCACCTGCCCGTCCGGCTGTGGATAACCCACCAGCCCCGCATGCCGCTGCCTGATCTCGGCTGCCAGCGCAGCGGATACCACCGGATTCTTGAAGAAGCTGCCGGCATTGCCCAGCACGGCCGGGTCCGGAAGCTTTTCGCTGCGGATGCTGCAAATGGCGCGACTGACATCGCTGGCCGTCGGATGCTCAATGCCCTGCTCGCTCAAACGCTGGCGCACCGGGCCGTATTCCAGATGCAGATGCTCGCTGCGGGCCAGGGCAAAACGCACCCGCAGAATCAGCCAGCGGCCAGCCTCTTGCTTGAACAGGCTGTCGCGGTAGGCGAACTGGCATTGTTCCAGACTGAAATCGCGCAGCTCGCCGCTCTGCCGATCCAGCGCAGTCAGGCCGGCGAACACATCCTTGATCTCGACCCCATAGGCGCCGATGTTCTGCATCGGTGCGGCGCCCACGGTCCCCGGAATCAGGCTGAGGTTTTCCAGGCCGGACAAGCCCTGCTCAAGGGTCCATTGCACGAACGGATGCCAGGTTTCACCAGCTTCGGCTTCGACTATTACCTGCTGGCCATCGTCGCTCAGCAGGCGAATGCCCCGGGTACTCATGCGCAAGACCAGCGCCGGAATATCAGCGGTCAGCAGCAGATTGCTGCCGCCGCCAATCACCAGCAGCGGCAGTCGGTGCTGCGCCGAATAGGCCAGCGCCTCACGCACGTCGGCGTCACTGTGGGCCTCGGCGAACAGCTGAGCCCGTACATCGACGCCGAAAGTGTTGAAGGGTTTGAGGGAAACCTGGGACTGCAAATGCAAGCTCATAGGCGCCCCTTCAGCTCGATCACCAGCCGGTCGCTGGCGAACTCGATCAGGTCCAGCACCTGCTCGAAACCTTGCTCACCGTCGTAGTAAGGATCCGGCACCTCGTCCACCGCCGCCTCGTAGCGACGCAGGAACAGGTCCAGCTCGGCCTTGCCCTGGGCCGGCTGCAGCGCCTTGAGGTTGCGCAGGTTGCTCTCGTCCATGGCCAGGATCAGGTCGTAGCGGGCAAAGTCCGCGCTGCTGACCTGCTGCGCGCGCTGGGCCGACAGGTCGTAGCCGCGCAACAGCGCCGCGCGCTGGCTGCGCTTGTCCGGCGCCTTGCCGATGTGCCATTCGCCGGTCCCCGCGGACGCGACTTCGACCCGGTCGGCCAGCCCCGCTTCGCGCAACTTGTGGCGCAATACGCCCTCCGCCGTCGGCGAACGGCAGATATTGCCCAGGCAGACAAACAGAACCCGCATCAGGCCTCCAGCAGGCGACGAACGCGCTCAAGGTCTTCGGCGGTATCGACACCGCCGGGCGGCGCTTCCAGGGCATCGGCGACATGGATACGCACGCCGTGCCACAGGGCCCGCAACTGCTCCAGCGACTCGGTGTTTTCCAGCCAGCACGGGCCCCAGCTGACGAAGTCATGCAGGAAGCCGGCGCGGTAGGCATAGATGCCGATATGGCGGCGGTAAGGCACGCCCTCTGGCAGCAGGTCGCGGTTCTTCGCAAAGGCGTCGCGCGCCCAGGGCAAGGTGGCGCGGCTGAAGGTCAGGGCCAGGCCATTGATATCACTGACCACCTTGACCACGTTCGGGTTGAACAGGGTCTCGACGTCTTCGATCGGCTCGGCCAGGGTGGCCATGCTCGCTTCGGTATGGGCGGCCAGGTTGGCGGCCACCTGGTCGATCACCGCTGGCGGGATCAACGGCTCGTCGCCCTGGACGTTGACCACGATGGCGTCCGCAGCCAGCCCCAATTGGCTGGCGACTTCCGCCAGGCGATCGGTCCCGGAGTTGTGGTCCTCGCGGGTCAGCAGCGCTTCGGCGCCAAAACCCTGGCAGGCCTCAACGATACGCGCATCGTCGGTCGCCACTACCACGCGCTGGGCGGCGCTCTTGCAGGCCTGTTCCCAGACGTGCTGGATCATCGGCTTGCCGGCGATCAACTGCAGCGGTTTACCCGGCAGGCGGGTGGAGGCGAATCGGGCTGGAATGACAACGGTAAAGGCTGTGGTCATTTATCCAGGCGCTCGTCGGTGCTGAGGGTGCGGGCTTCGCTTTCCAGCATGACCGGGATGCCATCGCGAATCGGATAGGCCAGGCCGGCGCCCTTGCTGATCAGCTCGGTCTTGTCGGCGCTGAGCTTCAGCGGTCCCTTGCAGATCGGGCAAGCGAGGATATCGAGCAATTTGGTGTCCATGAGAATTCCCTGGATAGAAGCGTTTAAGGCAAAAGACGAGCGGGCAACAGACGCATCAGCTGGGTATCGAACCAGGCCACGAAGGCCGGGGATGGCACAGCATCCACCGCCAGGTACCACCAGTCGGAAGCCGCGAAGGCACGGCACTTCACCGCATCCTTTTCGGTCATGACCAGCGGCAGCGACGGGGTGAAACTCAGCGCCTGCGCGCTGTATTCGGCGTGGTCGGCGAAAGCATGCGGGACAGGCTGCCAGTGTAGCGTTTCAAGGGTAGTGAAGAAACGTTGCGGATTGCCGATGCCGGCCACCGCGTGCAGTGCCTGCCCCGGCGCGAAGTGCTCAAGCCCGCGGCGCTCGCCGCTTTGCAGATTGACCAGGGCGGTGGGCGCCAGGCGAAAGGCGAACCCATCCTCGCGATCGTCGCTGGCGCCGTTGTAGAGCACCGCGTCGACGCTTTGCAGGCGCTCGACCGGCTCGCGCAGCGGCCCGGCCGGCAAGCAGCGTCGGTTGCCCAGCCCACGCGCGGCGTCGATCAGCACCAGTTCGAGGTCGCGAGCCATGCGGTAATGCTGCATGCCGTCGTCGGAGAGAATCAGGTCCAGCGGCTCGGCGGCCAGCAAGGCCCGCACGGCGCGGCTGCGGTCGGGGTCGATCATCAGCGGCACGCCGGTGCGCTGGACGATCAGCAAGGGTTCGTCGCCAGCGACATCGGCGCTCTGCTCAGCGGCGACCCGCCATGGTAACTGCGGTGGCTTGGCGCCATAACCGCGGCTGACCACGCCGACCCGCAGCCCGCTGCGCTGGCAATGCTCGATCATCCACAGGATCAACGGCGTCTTGCCGGTACCACCCACGGTGATATTGCCCACCACCACCAGCGGCACCGGCGGCTGGTAAACATTGCCCTCACCGGCCAGGAAGCGTTCGCGCTTGCGCACCACCACCCGTCGGTAGAGCCATTCCAGGGGCTGCAGCAGTTTCAGCGCGGGGTGGCCGTTGTACCAGGCAGCGAGCAAACGATCGGACATGGCCATCAGGGTGCTGGCGCCGCCTCGACGGTGGTCATGCGCAGATGGCTGAAACCGAGCTTGCCGGCGGCGTCCATCGCGGTAATGACGGCCTGGTGCTGGGTCTTGCCGTCGGCGCTGATGGACAGCGGCAGGTTAGTGTCACCCGCCGACTCCTTCTGCAAGGCTTCGATCAGGCTGGCCAGGTCACTCTTGGGTAGCACCTGGTTGTTCACCGAAAACACCCCGTCGGCGCTGATGGCGATATCCAGCTGTTTGGTCTGCTGGTCTTCGGCCGGCGAACCGCTGACGGCCTCCGGCAACTCGACGCGCAACTGGGTTTCCCGGGTGAAGGTGGTGGTCACGACGAAAAACAGCAGCAGGATAAACACCACGTCGATCAGCGACGCGAGGTTGATATCGATGGTTTCCCGTGGCTTGCGGCGGAATTTCACGCTTTGCCCTCGGCCAGATCGACGTCGCGGTCGCCCTGCACCACTTCGACCAGCTTGATGGCTTCCTGCTCCATGCCCACCACCAGTTCATCGACCCGGCGTTGCAGGAAACGGTGGAAGAACACCGCCGGGATACCGACCATCAGGCCGGACGCGGTGGTAATCAGCGCCTTGGAGATACCACCGGCCAGCACCGCGGCGTTGGTGGTCATGCCCGAGCCCATGAACGAGCTGAAGATATCGATCATGCCCAGCACCGTACCCAGCAAGCCCAGCAACGGCGCCATGGCGGCGATGGTGCCGAGGGCATTGAGGTAGCGCTCCAGTTCATGGATGACCCGGGCGGCGGCTTCCTCGATGCACTCCTTCATGACCTCACGGCCATGCTTGGAGTTGGCCAGGCCGGCCGCGAGGATTTCCCCCAGGGGAGAATGGGCGCGCAGTTCCTTGAGTTTGTCCTTATTGAGTTGCTTGTCCTTGATCCAGCGCCAGACCTGCCCCAGCAGATGCGGCGGAGTGACACGGCTGGCCCGCAGGGTCCACAGGCGCTCGGCAATGATGCCGACCGCGGCAATGGAGCTCAGAATGATCGGCAACATCATCCAGCCGCCGGATATGACCAATTCCCACACAGTGACAGTCCCCTCGAAAAAGTGCGCCACTCTAACATAGGGGCCGAATGCACCGAAGAACCTGATGTCGCATGCCTCCTGGCTTTAATAACTCCCGGTTATTTAAGGAGATAGTGGCCATTTGCGCCAAAAGCGTCGCTGCGCCCGCAGGCTCGTCGGTTCGGCGTATGTGCCCAGCATCAACCGCAGCGCTCCTTGCTCCGCACTGTCGTAAATGACGGTCCCCTGCTGGCGATAACGTTCGACGACCTGCGGGTGCGGATGCCCGAAGCCATTGCCGTGCCCCCGGGAGATCAGCACCGCCGAAGGCGCAAGGGCCTTGAGCAAGGCCGAGGACGATGAGCTGCGGCTGCCGTGGTGCGGCGCCTGCAACCAATGGGTCTCGACGGCCAGCGGGGTATTCAACAGCGCGCGTTCCGCCTGGGCATCGATATCCCCCGTCAGCAGCAAACGCTCGCCCTTGGCCTCGACCTGCATCACGCAGGACTTCTGGTTGCCGTTCTGCGCATCCGCCCACTGCCACAGGGAAAACCGCACCCCGTCCCATTGCCACTGCTCGCCGCTGGCGCAAGGCTCTGCCGACACATAGGCCGGCAACCCCTCGGGATCGCCGCTGACCAGCCTGGCCACCGGCAAGCCGCGCTGGATGGCGTCGGCGCCACCGGCATGATCGGCATCGGCGTGGCTGAGCAGCATCAGATCGAGGCGCGTAATGCCCAGCTTGCGCAAGGATGGCAGCACCACCCGGGCGCCCAGGTCGGAGTCGCCAAAACGCGGACCGGCGTCATACAGCATCGCGTGCTCGCGAGTCCGCACCAGCACCGCCAGGCCCTGCCCGACATCCAGCTGCCAGACTTCCGCCTCGCCGTACGGCAACGTGTTTTTCGGCGGGAACACCATCAACAACAGCATCGGCCATCCCAAGGGACGCAGCGGCACGCCCGCGGGCAGCAACAACAGAAAGGCCCCCAGCGCACTGATGCACCAGGCCCAGAGCGGTATGGCCGGCGCTATCCAGGCCGGCCATTGGGCAGCCAGCAGCGCCAGACCGCGGAACAGTACGTCCAGCAAACCACCGGCCAGCCAGAGCAAGCCTTCGCCCAGGTAAGGCACCGCCAGGAACAAGGTCCCGAGCAACGCCGGCGGCAGCACCAGCAGGCTGATCCAGGGTTCCGCCAGCAGATTGGCCAGCGGCCCGCTGAGGCTGATGGGCAAACCCAGCGCCAACAGCACCGGGCACAGGCCGATGGCGATCAACCATTGGATACGGGTCCAGGACTGCCACCAGCGCCAGCCCCCCAGGCGCCCGCCGAAGATCAGGATCAGCACCGCCACCGCGGTAAAGGACAGCCAGAATCCTGGCTGCAGACTGGCCAGCGGCTCGAACAACAGCACCGCATTCAACGCCAACAGGAACGGCCACCAGGCCCCCAGGTGACGAAAGCGCAGACGCCAGATCAGCACCAGGGCAACCATCACGCAGGCACGACGCACCGGCACATCGAAGCCCGCGAGCAATCCGTACCCCAGGGCCGAAGCAAACGCCAACCCACAGGCCCAGGGTAGCCAGGACCAACGTCCGGGCCACAGGCCGTAACGGGCCAGCCCCGCCACCAGGGCGTACATCACGGCGGCCAGCAAGCTGATGTGCTGCCCGGAAATCACCATCAGATGCACGGTCCCGGTATCCTGCAGGACACGCCAGTCTTCCCGGCTCAGCCCCGAGCCGTCACCCAGTACCAGGGCCGCCAGGCCACCGGCGCGCCCCTGGGCATCGACTTGCAGCAAGCGCTGGCGAATGCGAGCACGCCAGCCGCCCTCAGCGGCGACCAGCAGTTGCCCATCCTTGACCGTGCCCGTGGCGCCGATGCGCTGGGCCAGCAGCCAGGCCTCGTGATCGAAGGCCTGCAGATTGACCAGGTCGACGGGCCGCTTGAGCTTCACCGCCAGGCGCCAGCGTTCGCCGCTGTGCACCGGCGGCCCGCCATACCAGGCCAGGCGCAGGCGTTGGGGGATCCGCCCGCGCCGCGCCTGCCCTCCTTCCAGCTCGAAACGCACCAGGCCCTCAGCCTGCTGCGGCAGCCCCACCACCCGACCTTCAAGCCAGCGGGTCTGTCCGTCGAGCGGTTCCGCCAAACGATCGTCCAGCGCCCATTGCGCGCTGACGCAGGCCCACGCCAGGCCCAGCAGAAAAAAGGCCAATGGATAGGTGCGAAACGGCAGCAGCATCAAGGCCACCACCGGCAGCACGGCCAGCCATCCGATCGCTGGCAGCGCCGGCAAAAAGCGCAGGCTCAGCAGCCCCGCCGCCAACGCCAGCATCCCTGTGCGCATAAGCCCGTCCTTGAGCAGTTTTGAGTGTTCCCACTCTCTGGCTTAGCTCAGCGGACCGGGCGCCAGCTTTATCATTTGTCACAAAGTCTGAATGGGCGCCTTTTAGAATCCGGGCATACTTGCCGCCTGAACTGACCGAGAAGCCTTATGCCCCGGCGCCTATTCAAACGTTACATGCCAGATCCGACCAGCATCAGGGAACACAAGTCCTTACGCTTTCTTGGCACGTTGCTGCATGACCCCAACCTCTGGCACCTCAACCGGCACTCCGTGGCGCGCGCCATGGCGGTCGGCTTGTTCGCGGCCTTTATGCCGATCCCGGCGCAAATGCTGCTGGCCGCCGTGCTGGCCATCTCCGTGCGCGGCAACATGCCGATTGCCGTGAGCCTGGTCTGGCTGACCAATCCGATCACCATGCCGCCGGTGTTCTTCTGCACCTATCAGGTCGGTGCCTGGTTGATGAACGTGCCCGCCAGGACCCTGCCCGACGAGCTGACCTGGGAGTGGATCAGCGGCGAACTCTCGACCCTCTGGCAACCCTTCCTGCTGGGCTCGGTGGTGGCCGGCCTGGTGCTGGGCGCCCTCGCCTATTGCCTGACCATGCTGTACTGGCGCTGGTGGGTCAGCCGGCAATGGCGCCGCCGCAAGCAGAGCCGGCTGTAGAAACGCAAACGGCCTCCCGAGGGAGGCCGTTGTCATTTCTGCGCGGGCTTACTGACGCATGCCACGACCGCTGACCAGCAGGCGGGTACAACCGAAGTACAGGACCACGGTGGCTACCAGCATGAAGCTAATGGCCACGCTGATCTGGATGTCGGAAACCCCCAGGATGCCGAAACGGAAAGCGTTGACCATGTGCAGCACCGGGTTGGCCAGCGACACCGTCTGCCAGAACGGCGGCAGCAGGGTAATGGAGTAGAACACCCCGCCCAGGTAGGTCAGCGGAGTCAGCACGAAGGTCGGAATGATCGAGATATCGTCGAAGTTGCGTGCAAATACCGCGTTGATAAAGCCCAACAGCGAAAAGATGGTCGCGGTCAGGAGCACCACCAGCAAGGTGATGCCCAAGTGGTGCACTTGCAGATGGGTGAAGAACAGCGACAGCAGCGTCACGATCACGCCCACCGCCAGCCCCCGCAGCACGCCGCCCAGGGTGTAGCCGATGAGGATGGTGTGCGGCGACACCGGCGACACCATCAGCTCCTCGATGGAGCGCTGGAACTTGCTGCCGAAAAAACTCGAGACCACGTTGCCGTAGGAGTTGGTGATCACCGACATCATGATCAGGCCCGGCACTATGTACTCCATGTAGGTGAAACCACCCATGTCGCCGATCTGCCGGCCGATCAGGTTGCCGAAGATCACGAAGTACAGAACCATGGTGATCGCCGGCGGCAGCAGGGTTTGCGGCCAGATCCGGGTAAAACGCCGGACTTCGCGATAGACGATGGTGTTCAGCGCGACAAGGTTGGGCCGTAGCTCTGAACTCATACCGCCACCTTCGACAGGTTTTTCTCCACCAGGGACACGAACAGCTCCTCAAGGCGATTGGTTTTGTTACGCAGGCTCAGCACTTCGATGTTCTGCTGGGCCAACTGGCTGAACAGCGCGGTGATGCCCACGGCCTTGTCGACCTGGACTTCCAGGGTGTGGCTGTCCACCAGTCTGCTCGGATAGCCGATCAGTTGCGGCGCCACCTTCATGTCGGTCTTCAGGTCGAGCAGGAAGGTTTCCACATGCAGTTGGCTGAGCAGCTGACGCATGCTGGTGTTCTCGACGATGGTGCCGTGGTCGATGATGCCGATGTTGCGGCACAGCTGCTCAGCCTCCTCCAGGTAATGGGTGGTGAGGATGATGGTGATGCCTTTCTGGTTCAGTTCGGTGAGGAAGGTCCACATCGAACGACGCAGCTCGATGTCCACGCCAGCGGTTGGTTCGTCGAGGATCAACAGGCGCGGTTCGTGCACCAGGGCGCGGGCGATCATCAACCGGCGCTTCATGCCGCCGGACAGCGAACGCGACGGTACATCGCGCTTGTCCCACAGCCCGAGCTGGGTCAGGTACTGCTCGGCCCGCTCCTTGGCGACCTTGGTCGGGATGCCGTAGTAACCGGCCTGGGTCACGACGATGTCGAAGGTCTTCTCGAACTGGTTGAAGTTGAATTCCTGCGGCACCACGCCGATGCAACGCTTGAGCGCGGCGGGCTCGCGGTCCAGGTCATGGCCGAAGACATTCACCGTGCCGCTGGTCTTGTTGACCAGGGTCGAGAGGATGCCGATGGTGGTGGATTTGCCGGCGCCGTTGGGGCCGAGCAAGGCGAAGAAGTCACCTTCGGCGACATCCAGATCGATACCACTCAGGGCCTGGAAACCGTTGCCGTAGGTTTTGGTTAGCTGCCGGATGGACAGAGCGGAACTCATATCGGATTTACGCACCAAGAAGGGAGAACATTATAGGTAAGGGCGGATCGTCTGCATTGCAACGGCGCCGGATACACCCAATGGTGCTTGCCGACGCCACACAAGTACAGTCACCTGTATTGATAGTCAGTATTAAGTCAACGCGGTCATCACCGCCTTGCGATAGGCCGGACGCTGCTGCAGACGTGTGTACCAGGCTTGCAGATTAGACAACTTCGGGCGCTCGATGGGCATTTCGAACCAGGCATAAATAAAGCTGCCCAGGGGGATATCGCCCATGCCGATTTCGTCGCCGGACAGGTAGGGATGTTCGGCCAGGGCCTGGTCGACCACCGCCAGCAGTTCGCCGCAGCTGTTCAGCGCGGCATTGATCTTGTCCCAGTCCTGCTGTTCCGCCGGCGTGCGCAGCACACCCCAGAACAGGTGGCGGAAGGGTTCGGCAAAGGTCGAGGTGGTCCAGTCCATCCACTTCTCGGCCGAGGCCCGCGCCCGCACATCGTCCGGGTACCAGGCCGTGCCGGCGGCATGGCGCGCGGCGAGATAACGCACGATGGTGTTGGATTCCCACAGCACAAAGCCGTCGTCCTCGATCAGCGGAATCCGCCCATTGGGATTCAGCGCCCGATACGCCGGGGTGTCCACCACGCCGAAGGCACCACCGGCATCCACCGCCTCGTAGGTCAGGCCGAGCTCTTCGGCGCACCACAATGCTTTCCTGACATTCGACGAGTTTTTCCGACCCCAGATCTTCAGCATGACCGCTCCTCAGTGATGAATGCCGAGGCAGTCTACGCCGGATCAGACCTGACTCAAATCACCCTGCATGTCGCCCAGCAGCATCGGCATCTGCTCGGCGAACAGATGCGGATAGCAGGTTTCCAGGTGTTTGAAGAAGAAGGTCTCGGGGACGTCGGCGAATTGTCCGTGGTCCAGCACGTACTCCATCATCTGCTCGCCCTGGCGATTGAAAGGGTGGAATACGCTGTCGTGGCGGCCATCGAACTCCAGTGGCGCCACATCGTACATCTCACAGAGTTTCCGGTTGAACGCCGGCGTGGCCTTGACCCAGCGCCCGTGCAGGTACAGCTCGGTATAACCGTGCATGGCAAAAACGTCACTGCGCAGCAATTCCAGCAAACGCGGGGTCGACAGGTGATTGCGCACGTCCGCCAGGCCGATCCGCGCGGCGATCCCGCAATGCCGCGCACAGCCGGCAAGCAGGGTGGCCTTGGGTACGCAGTAACTTTCGCCCGAGGCCAGGGCATGGCTGCCACGCAGGGTCTCGGGATCGCGACTGAAGGTGTAGGGGTTGTAGCGCACGGCCTCGCGCACCGCGTAATAGAGGCTCACCGCCTGCTCCAGCGGATCGCTGCTGGGGCCACGATGAGTTTCCGCGAACTCCACCACCGCGGGGTGGTCACTATCGATGAAGCGGCTGGGACTCAAGTACTCGTGCATGGGGATGATCTCCGAGTGAAGTCCCGAGTCTAACGACGGCCTCATCCCAGCGATAACGACGTTTCGGCCAAACATCAGAGGCTGCCGCTTCGAGCCTGACAAGATCGACAAGCTGCTGACCCGATGCCTGACGTGCTGCGTCCGCTTCTTCTTACCGCTTCAAGCGCACTGCCCTGTCACCCCTTTTGTCGGATGCCGACTAAGCTCTGTGGGTGATTTTGCCCCTGGCTTCACGGAGGATTAAATATGCTGTTGTTGTGGATACTGGTTCTGCTGGTCGGTATTGCCTACCTGGCCCACCGCCGCATCGCGCCCCTGCCCGCCCTGGGCCTGGTGGCTGTCTACCTGCTGGCCATGGGCGCCTTCAGCCGTACACCGGGCTGGTTGCTGCTGATCTTCTGGGTACTGCTGGCGGCGGTGGCAGCGCCCTTGCTACTGCCCGACCTGCGCCGCAAGTACTTCAGCGCCCCGCTGTTCAGTTGGTTCCAGAAGGTCCTGCCGCCGATGTCGCAAACCGAGCGCGATGCCATCGATGCCGGCACGGTCTGGTGGGACGGTGAACTGTTCAGCGGCCGTCCGGACTGGGACAAGCTGTTGGCCTACCCGAAAGCGCAACTGAGCGAAGAGGAACAGGCCTTCATCGACGGCCCCACCGAAGAGCTGTGCGCCATGGTCAGCGACTGGCAGATCGGCCAGTCCATGGACCTGCCGCCCGCCGCCTGGGAGCACATCAAGCAACACGGCTTCTTTGCCCTGATCATCCCCAAGGAGTTCGGCGGCAAGGGCTTCTCCGCCTATGCCCACTCGCAAGTGGCGATGAAACTGGCGACCCGCAGCGGCGACCTGGCGTCCACCGTGATGGTCCCCAACTCCCTCGGCCCGGCCGAGTTGCTGCTGCATTACGGCACCGACGAACAGCGCAACCACTACCTGCCGCGGCTGGCCCGTGGCGACGATATCCCCTGCTTCGCCCTCACCGGCCCGCTGGCCGGTTCCGACGCCGGCGCCATGCCCGATACCGGGGTGATCTGCAAAGGCCAGTGGCAGGGCGAGGAAACCATCGGCCTGCGCCTGAACTGGGAAAAGCGCTACATCACCCTGGGCCCGGTCGCCACCCTCCTCGGCCTGGCCTTCAAGGCCTACGACCCGGACCACCTGCTGGGCGAGGATGAAGACCTGGGGATCAGCCTGGCGCTGGTTCCGACCGACACCCCCGGCGTGGAAATCGGCCGCCGCCACCTGCCGCTCGGCGCCGCCTTCATGAACGGCCCGAACTCCGGCAAGGACGTGTTCATCCCCCTGGACTTCCTTATCGGCGGCCAGGAAATGCTCGGCAAGGGCTGGATGATGCTGATGAACTGCCTGTCGGTCGGCCGCTCCATTTCCCTACCGGCCGTCGGCACCGGCGCGGCCAAGTTCACCAGCCTGGTGACCGGCCAATATGCCCAGGTGCGTGAGCAGTTCAACGTCCCGCTCAACGCCTTCGAAGGCATCCAGGAAGCCCTGGCCCGCATCGGCGGCAATGCCTGGCTGATGGACAGCGCGCGCATGCTCACGGCCAACGCCGTCGACCTGGGGGAAAAACCCTCGGTGCTGTCGGCGATTCTCAAGTACCACCTGACCGAACGCGGCCGCGAGTGCATCAGCCACGCCATGGACGTGCACGGCGGCAAGGCCATCATCATGGGGCCGAACAACTACCTGGGCCGCAGCTGGCAAGGCGCGCCGATCTTCATCACCGTGGAAGGCGCGAACATCCTCTCGCGCAACCTGATGATCTTCGGCCAGGGCGCCATTCGCTGCCATCCGTTCGTGCTCAAGGAAATGGCCCTGGCCGATCGCGAAGACCACGAGCAGGCACTGGTCGAATTCGACGGCCTGCTGCTCAAGCACATCGGCTTTGCCGTGAGCAATGCAGCCAGCACCCTGGTGCTGAACCTGGGCCTGGGGCACTTGGAACAGGCGCCGGGGGACAAGCTCAGCCAGGGTTATTTCCGCGCCCTTAACCGTCAGGCCGCAGCCTTCGCCATGCTGGCCGACCTGAGCATGATGCTGCTGGGCGGCGAACTGAAGCGCCGCGAACGCCTGTCGGCACGCCTCGGCGATGTGCTCAGCCACCTGTACCTCGCCTCCGCCGCCCTCAAGCGCTACCACGACCTGGATTCGCCGGAGCATCTGCAGCCGTTGTTCACCTGGGCCATGGAAGAAAGCCTCGGCCAGTCGGAACGGGCACTGGACGAATTGCTCGACAACTTCCCCAACCGGGTGCTGGGTTGCCTGCTGCGGGTGGTGGTATTCCCATTCGGCCGCCGTCACAAAGGCCCGTCCGACCAACTGGACGCCGAGGTCGCCGCGGTCATCGGTCGAGCCAAGGGCGACCCGACCCTGGAAGAGTTGCTGGCTGGCTGCTACCGCCCACAATCGGCAGAGGACCCGGTCGGCGCCCTGCAACAGGCCTGCGACTTGTTGAGCGCCAGCCATCCTCTGCAGAAAAAACTGCACGAGGCGCTGAAAAGCGGCCAGGTCAAGCCGGTCGCCGGCGAACATGCCATCGACGCCGCGCTGGAAGCCGGCGTGCTGCAACCGGTGGAAGCCCAGACCCTACGCGAGGCTGAAGCCGCCCGCCGCAAAGTCATCGATGTCGATGACTTCGCCAAGGAAGAGCTGAGCCTGAGCGAAGGGAAAACCCGCTAAGGCGCAAGACCGTCAGGCGGATTATGAAACCGGGCGCGGGGGCTATATACTCCCGCGCCCGTTTTGCTGTTGAGGACTCATGTCATGTCCAACGTCGTCGCCGATCATCTCGTCCTGCTCGACCATTTGCGCAGTATCCTGGTCGCCGTGGGTGAAGCCGAGCAGGTTCCCGAAGAAAGCCATGCCTTGTTCCTGGAACGCTTCGACGAACTGCGCGCCTCGCTGCCGATCGATCCGATCGAAAGCCAGTACCTGGGCCAGGATCTGCTGTGCCAGGTGATGCAGCGTTATCCACAGGTCGCCCATCTGGTGCCGCGCGACCTGCTGTGGTTCTTCGCCGGGGATTGCCTGCACTACATGCCCGACGAAGAAATCGACCTGTACCAGGCGCTCGAAGAGCGCCGCTACGAGGCCGAGCAGAACGATGAGCCGTTCGACTGGAACCAGGAAAAGCAGCTGCTGGCGCTCTCCGCCCAGGACAGCAAGCACTGAGTCCGGCCCGGACACTACAAAGGCCCGCACGGTTGAACCGGCGGGCCTTTGGTTTTCCTGCCCATGAGCGGCTGGCTCAGCTTGCGCCATCGCCCTCGGGCTGTTCGTAGCCTTTGGCCTCCTGCTTGCCCTGCCGGCTCAAGGTCGGCTCCTTGGCCAGGCACTCCACCAGGTAATCAATGAATACCCGCAGCTTCGGCGGCAGGTAACGGGTCGGCGAATGCAGCAGCCAGGCACCGCCATGGTAGGAGGCGAGAAACGTCCAGTCCGGCAGTACCTGCACCAGCAAGCCCTGCTCCAGGGCATGCCGCGCGGTGAAGTACGGCAGGCTGCCAATGCCGATATGCTCCAGCACCGCCCCCAGCCTTACCCCGGTGTGATTGGCCGCATAACGCCCACGCACGCCGACAGTCACCGACTTGCTGCCCTTCTTGAACTTCCAGCGCGCGTCGCTGGGGGTTTCGCCCAGGTAAATGCAACTGTGGTTGAGCAGATCATGGGGATGGCTCGGCGTCCCGTGCTCGGCCAGGTACTGCGGCGTGGCGCACAGCATATGGTCGATGGTCAGCAACTGGCGCCCTACCAACCCCGCCGGCGGTTGATCGGTGATGCGAATGGCCAGGTCGACGTTGTCGTCGATCAGGTCGATATTGCGATCTTCCAGCAACAGCTCGACGTCGACCTTCGGGTAACGCCGCAGAAACTCGGGCATATAGGGATGCACGACAAAACGCCCGACCGCCTTGGGCACGCTGACCCGCACCAGGCCTTCGGCCTCGTGGGTGAACTGACCGCTGATCTCCATCACCGACTTGGCGGCGCTGACCATCTCGCTGCAACGCTTGAACACCTCCTCGCCCCCTTCGCTCAAGCGCAACTTGCGCGTGGTGCGTTGCAGCAGGCGGGTCGCCAGCGCCTTCTCCAGACGGGAAATGCTGCGACTCACCGCTGACGGTGAAGAGCCCAGCTGGCGGGCGGCTTCGGAGAAGCTGCCGACCTCGACGACCTTGACGAAAATCGCCATTTCACCCAGCAGCGGAAGAGGAAGATTTATGCTCACGGCGCAACAGTCCTTTGAGGTTTGAACGGATTATCACGCAATTCCGCCGCGCCATATAATTAAAAAAGACATTTTAATAAGGGCACGGAATATGACGCTTCGCCTCTTTTTTCATAATGATGAACTCAAGGCCAACGTTGAAGTGCTCGAATGCACCCCGCAGGACAACGAGTTCGCGGTGGTCCTGCGTGCCACGATTTTTCATCCCCAGGGCGGCGGCCAACCCTGCGACACCGGCTGGATCGGCGACAGCCAGGTATTGCGCGTGGTCCAGGAACCCGAGCGGATCGTTCATTACGTCAGCCAGCCGGTGCAACCGGGCATGGTCCAGGTCCAGGTCGATGAACAGCGCCGCCAGTTCAATACCCGCATGCACTCGGCCGGGCACCTGATTGGCCATTTCGGCGAAACCCGCGGCTGGGTCCCGGTCAAGGCCCATCACTGGCCTGGCGAGGGCCGTGTGTCCTTCAAACCCGGCGACAGCCCGCAGGAGCTCGACGTCGACAGCCTGCAGAGTGGCATCGATCACTGGATTGCCGCCGACCTGCCGCGCCTGGTCTCGCTGCGCGAAGGTTCGCGGGAAATCGGTTTCGGCGAGCTTCCCGCCTATGGCTGCGGGGGTACCCACGTGAAGCGCCTGAAGGAACTGGGCAACGTCACTATCGCCTCCCTCTCGCAAAAGAAAGGAATGCTTTCGGTTCACTACGACGTGGACTGATTTCATCGGCGATGTCGCCTTGCACATCACGCGACGCATCGCCTGACACAGGGGAAACCCGCGTGCGCGGGTTCGACGATTATCGGATAGAGGGATCTGCAGATGATGCTTGACGTCGAGCGTCTCGATGAGACGTGCATACAGAAACTGGCCCGGGAACAAGTGCTCGCCCTGCGCATCAAGAACTTCCTGCCACACGCCCAGGCGATCCAGCTGGGCGACAAGATTCTCGCCCCCGGTTTCGAGGGCTATATCAATGCCCCCAGCATCGGGCGTATCGGCATGGCGTTTTATGAAGCGGAAAACCAGCCGCTGCTGATCGAGGATTACTTCGAGCGCGCCACCGCCAATATCGACGAACTGCGTTCGCGCTGCGCGCCCTATGCCTCTCCCGTCGACACCCTGCGCTGCATGCTCGACGAGTCCTGGCCGGCCGGCGCCCACCTGGAAAACCTGTACGGGCGCAAGATGTACGTCGGCCTGTCCCGGGTGGTGAAGCCCGGTGTGTGCTTCCTCGCCCATCACGACATTTTCGCCAAGGACGCCCCCGACAGCTTCCAGGCCCACAGCCTGGAAGCGCAATTCGCCTGCAACCTCTACCTGAACATGCCCGACACGGGCGGCGCCCTGCAGATGTGGGATCACGATATTTCACCGGACCAGTTCGACGAGATGCGCGGCGACAGCTACGGCATCGATCCCGCCCTGCTCGGCACCCCCTCCCTGGAAGTCCGCCCGGAGCCCGGGGATTTCATCATGTTCAATTCAAGGCGCATGCACGCCGTCACCCCGGGGGTGGCCAACCCGCGCCTGAGCCTTTCCTTTTTTGTCGGCTATCGCGGCAGCTCGTCCCCCCTGACCTTCTGGAGTTGAAATGCTTTCCAACTATCTAGGCGAATTCCTGGCCCTGGCCACCATCCACTTTCTCGCCGTGGTGGCTCCCGGGCCTGACTTTGCCGTGACCATCCGCCAGAGCGTGCGCTTTGGCCGGGTGGTCGGGCTGTGCACGGCCATCGGCATCGGCGCGGGGATTTCCGTGCATGTGCTGTACACCCTGCTGGGGGTCGGTGCGCTGATGCACACCACGCCATGGCTGCTGAGCGTGGCCAAGGTGGTGGGTGGGGCCTACATTCTTTATCTCGGGGTCAGCCTGCTGCGCAGCAAACCCAAGACATCGATCGAAGGCAGCGATGCGGGCAACGATCTGGCGCAACAGCAGACCTTGCCCAAGGCCTTCATGACCGGCTTTCTGACCAACGCCACCAACCCCAAGGCCACGCTGTTCTTCCTGGCGATCTTCACCACGGTGATCAGTGCCACCACGCCCCTCAAGGTGCAAGCACTCTACGGTGTGTGGATGTGTTGCGTGAACGCGCTGTGGTTCGTGATCGTCGCACTGTTCTTTTCCAGCCCGCGGGTGCGCTTGCTGTTCATGCGCATGGGCCACTGGTTCGAGCGGACCATGGGGGTGATCCTGATTCTGTTCGCCGGGCGCCTGATCCTGTCGATGTAAGCCACATCCCGACGCCCTGCCCGATCGAGCCGCCAGCCACTGGCGACTCGATCCAGACTTGCTCAGTGCAACTCCACGATCAACGGGTGGATGACAGGACCTGAAGCAAGGCTCCCTGCGGCTTTGCCATTTCATCCAGTACTGAAAAGTGCGTGCAGCCCGGGACGTGAATCAGTTGCACAGACTCTCCTCGGGCCAAGGCTTGCCTGGCGTATTCATCGGACTGGCGGACCAGTTCCGAGAGTTCGTCGGCGCCTACCGCCACCCAGGTATGGGCGCCCTTGCCGATATGGTGCAGCGGACTGTAAGCGTCGATTTCCGCATCCGAGAGACTCAGCTTCTGGTTCAGCCAGCTCAGGCTGATGGGTTTCAGGTCAACCAGTGCGCTGATGGCCAGGACATCCGTTACCCATGGATGCGAGCGGAATTGCAGCGCAAGGTGTCCGCCTGCCGAGTGCCCGCTCAACACCACCTTGTGCCCTGCGATACCCAGCTGATCGGCGTCGGCCTGCAGATGCTCGAGCAGGCTGCCGATCTCGCTGACGATCTGGGTCATCGAGGCTTGCGGCGCAAGCGTGTACTCGGCCAGGACAACGTTGAACCCCGCCGCCAGGGGCCCCTCGGCGACGAAGGCGAAATCTTCCTTGGTGCAATTCTGCCAATAGCCGCCATGGATGAAGATGAAGGTCGGGGCGTCGGCTTTTCCACAGGGCAGCCAGTCATAACGCTGTCGAGGTCCCGTGCCATAAGGCAGATTGAGCCGGCCTGCCACAGAGCCGTAGAAACCTGCACTGCGGGCCTGCATGGCGGCATAGATACCCGGGAAATCCGCCACGGCCGCGGTGTTGTCATAGGCCGCGTCGAGTTGAGCCTGGTTCATGTCGCGATAGGGAACAATCATTGTCATCTCCGATAGGGCAAATATTTAAGAACCTTGTGGTTCAGACATATCCGTCAATCAACAGGATGGGTTTGAGGGTTTTACCGGCTTCGCTGTCTGCTGCCGCCTGATTGATTTCATTGAAGGGGTAGAACTTTACCAATCGATCAAAGGCGAAACGGCCTTGCATATGCAATGTCACCAGATCCGGAATGAGCTTCCATGGTTGACTGTCCCCTTCACAGATCCCACGAATGCTTTTGCCCTTTATCATCAGGTCGTTGGGGTCAAGCATCGCCATCGTCCCCTGCGGGGAGGCGCCTACCACCCCCAATACGCCCATGGCGGCAAGAGCGGAAACCCCCTGGGTCAGAATCGCTGGCTGGCCAGTCGACTCCAGGGCAAAGTCCGCCCCACCCTGGGTGATCGCCTTGATCTGATCAACCCACCCCGGCTCTTGGCTGTTGACTGCATGTGTCGCGCCGATTTCGCGGGCCAGCTCCAAGCGCTCAGGCATTCTGTCTACGGCGATGATGCAAGTCGCCCCGGCCAATCTGGCAGCGAGTATCGCCGACATACCGACCGCTCCGGCACCCAACGAAAGAAAAGCACTGCCAGGCGTTACTTTTAAGGAATTGATCACCGCTCCGGCACCAGTCTGTATCCCACAGCCAAGTGGTCCCAGTAATTCCAGAGGCGCGTCCCTTGGCACCTTGATGGTGTTGTTTTCCCGGCTCAGGGCGTGTGTGGCGAAGGAGGACTGATGGAAGAAGCGGTCATGCAGCGGTAGCCCATTCCGGTCTGTGATAGCACTGCCCCCGTCCCCGGGGCTGCCCCCGAAGTTCAGGTCATAGAAGTCTACGCAATACGACGTCAACCCTTGGTTGCAGGGAGAGCAATGTCCACAACTCCCGTACGTCAGCACCACGTGATCACCGACACTGAGCGATCCGATCTGTGGCCCGATGGCTTCGACGATACCTGCCCCCTCATGCCCCAGCACCGCTGGCAGTGGCACCGGATAATACTGGTCGCGAATAATCAGGTCGGTATGGCACATGCCGGTGGCGATCATTCGCACCAACACTTCGTCATTCCGTGGAGCACGCAATCGGGCCGGTTCAAGGGTGAACACTGCACCTTTGCTGCGGGTGACGGCAACCACGATATCGCGGAACTCGTACAGGCTCATGGTGAACGCTCACAAAGGAAAGAGGCCGCCATCAACGACGGCCCCGAGAAGGATCTGCTGAGCCTCATGCAATGTAGAAAGGCTCTACAACGCGGTTGCGAACAGTGATCGCCTTGATCTGCGAATAGATATTGAGCGTTTCATGGGCATGCTCCACTCCTATCCCGCTCTCCTTGACTCCGCCGAAAGGCACCCCGCTGGCGAGGTTGAAGTACTGGTTGATCCAGACCGAACCAGCCTCCAGCGCATCGGCCGTGCGCATCGCGTTTTCAAGGTCCGAGGTATAAATACCAGCCGCCAGTCCGTAAGGAACGTCGTTCGCTTCCTTCAGCATCTGCTGGTAATCATTCCAGCGGATGACGCTGAGTACGGGGCCGAAAATCTCTTCCTGAGCGACCCGCATGGTATTGCGAACTTCCAGCAAGGTCGGCTGGATGAAGTAGCCTGCCTCGCAGCCCGCTACAGCTACACGCTCCCCACCGAACAGCACCTTGGCACCTTCGCGCTTGCCAATCTCGATATATTCCAGGACCCGATCCCCTTGCTTGGCAGACACCAGGCAACTCAAGTGCGTCCTCTCGTCTAGTGGATCGCCGACCTTCAAGCGGGCGGCCGCCTTTTTCAGCTTGTCCACGAAAGGAGCATAAATGTCGTCGTGAACGAAGAGACGGGTTCCCGCCAGGCAGGACTGTCCATTGCAGTACATGGCCGCTAACAGCGCGTTGTCCACTACCGCATCGAGGCTCTCGATGTCCGGAAACACAATGTTAGGACTCTTGCCGCCCAGCTCCAGGGATACCGGTACCAGGCGTTCGGCGGCGGCCCTGCCGATGATGCGGCCGACTTCGGGGCTGCCGGTGAACGCCAGCTTGGCGACCAGGGGATGGGAGGTCAGCGCGCTACCCACTTCTTCGCCGAAGCCCGGTACGACGTTGATGACTCCTGCCGGAAAGATGCTCCCCGCGATTTCGGCGAACTCCAGGGTCGACAGCGATGCGTTCTCGTCCGGCTTGAGGACAACGGTGTTGCCGGCCGCGATGGCCGGAGCCACCTTCAGGGCGACCATCAAGGCGGGAACGTTCCAGGGAATGATCTGACCGACCACACCAATGGGTTCGCGTTTGGCCAGCATGTAGCCGTCGGGGATCGGTCTGCCATAACCCTCGTGGACCATGATCGCTGACGCGAAGTAGCGATACTGGGCAATGGCCTTTTCATAGTCGAGACGTATCTCGGCGAGACGTCGCCCTACGTCCATCGCGTCGATCATAGCCAAGCGTGGCAGCTTGCTTTCCAGCGCATCGGCGAGATGGTTGAGCATGCTCGCCCGCTCTTCGTAGGTCGTACTCTTCCAGGTTGAAAAAGCCTGTCGTGCCGCCTGAACCGCAGCTGTGACTTCCTGTGCGCCACACCGTGCAATATCCGCCAGATGCTCTCCCGTGGCGGGATTGACGGCAGGGAAAGTCTTGCCGGAAACAGGGACGAATCCGCCATTGATATAAGGGCCGTATTCTTTTCTGAGTGAGATCTTCATGGCTGCTAACAAAGGCTCCGTTGCTAACTGACAAGCCCTATGGTCGACTGAACGCCCTGGCAGCGACTATCGATAGAGCGCCATGGGTATCGGAAAAGCGCCTTTTTTCGACCGGCGTGCAGCCTTGCTGCAATATGGAGAACGCTACTTGAACAGTTCATCTTGCTTGTCACAGACAGCGCCTCATGCGCTCGGCTCACTGCTAGGGAGCGCCGGCCTGCCTCCCGATGCATTGCTGTTCGAATCCTCCGATCTGGAGTACGCACAGGAAGCGATCGGCAAGGTGTATTGCCCCTATCGTTTCACCGCCGGATGCCAGCCGAAAAGTCCAGCCAGCATGTTCAGGCTGCCGGGAGAAAGTGTCGTGCTCTCCTGGTTCGCCTACGGTGCGGATATTTCGATCGAGCCGGAGCTGTTCCAGGACTTCGTTCTGGTGCTGACCACCCTGGCCGGCCATGCACAGATCCACAGTGGGGATATCCGGCACAGTGGCGGCCCTGGCTCCACGGTGGTCGTTGCCGCGGATGTTCCATCGCACTATTGCTATAGCGCGGACAATGTACAAATGGGCGTACGCCTCGATGCCCGGCACGTCGAGGCGTTCTGGAATCGCTTCTCGGACCGGCACGCAGACCGACAGATGTCCTGCGTATCGGTGGACCCGAGGCAGCACCAGCGCTGGCTCGCATCAGTAGAGATGCTTCGACAATTGCTGCACCCGAACACCGCCACCGAACTGAAGCAAATGCTGCTGCCACGAGCGGAAGAATTGCTGATCATGCAGTTGGTTACCGAGCAACTGGTTGACCCGAATGGCGACACGAACCCTTTGCAGACAGGGCGTCATCGCCCTGCTCCAGCCTATCTGCAGCGGGCCATCGACTTCATCGACGGGCATGCCGAACGCCCCCTGACGTTGCTCGACATTGCCACGGCAGCGTGCTGCAGCGTTCGGACCCTGCATCGAGTCTTTCGAGAATGGCGTAACACGGGCGTGATGCAGTACGTGAGGGACGTACGTCTGCAACGCGTGAGAACCGCTTTATCGAGCTCCCAGGAGAGCGGATCGGTTACCGAGATCGCCACACGCTGGGGGTTCTTCCATCTGGGGCAATTTGCGGCAGATTATCGAAAGAAGTATGGGGAACTGCCTTCGGAAACGAGAAGGCCCTACCATGGCCACACGAAGGCACATTACAAGCAGCAATGACTATTGGGCTGGCAAGGCAGCGCGCAAACCGCAAGGTGCGCGACGCCACCCCATCGCTCAAGCAGCCCCCCTGAATGCTGGCGGGCTGGAACGACATGCCATCCCGGCCGACTATCTCCGGACATTCTCCAGCGCCTGTCGCAACACCTGCTGCGTCAGGGGTTTGAACACCACCTCGTCCATGCCTGCGGCCAGGCAGCGCTGGATTTCCGCGTCCTCGGCACTGGCGGTCGCACCGAGGATCCAGCAGCGCCGACGACCGTCCTCGCGCTCCTTCTGGCGGATGCGCAGGGTCAAGTCATAGCCGCCCAGGCGCGGCATCTGGCTGTCGGTGATCAACACATCGAACTCGCTAGCCAGCCAGGTTTCCCAAGCCTGCTGCCCATCCTCGACCAGCGTCACGCGATGCCCCAGGACCAGCAATTGCTCTTCCAGCGTCAGCCGGCTGAACGCATTGTCTTCGGCGACAAGGATGTTCAGCGCAGGCTGCTCCGTGCTCGCCTGCGGCACTTCTACCGCGGCTTCGGCAGGCGCCTCGGCCAAGGGCAGTTGCAGGGTCACGCTGAAGCAGGAGCCTATATCCGGCTCGCTGCTCAGGACGATGCTGCCGCCCATGAGCTCGACCAGCCGCCGAGTGATATTCAGCCCCAGCCCACTGCCAAAGGTTTGCCCGGCCTGGGCCGAACTGACCTGGGAAAATGGCTGGAACAACCTGGCCTGATCCTGCTCCGAAATACCGATGCCGCTGTCGATGACCTCCAGCAACAGCTGCAGATGCTCCCCCTCCCGGCTCCCCGAGGCACGCAGCGTCACCCTGCCTTTTTCGGTGAACTTGATGGCATTGCTCAGCAGGTTGAACAGCACCTGTTTCAAATGCAGCGGGTCGATCAGCACCCATTGCTCCATGTCGCCGCTGAACTGCATCTCGAACGCCAACTGCTTCTGCCGCGCCATGCCGACCACCAGGGGTGCGATAGCTTCGATCAGGGCCTTGAGCTGCACCGCCTCCGGCGCGGAATCGATCATGCCGGACTCGATCCGGTTCAGGTCGAGCACATTGCCGAGCAACAGCAGCAACCCCTGTGCAGCCTCCTGCGCGACCACCAGCGACGCCAGGTCCAACTCGCCCCGTTCGGCCTTCTGCTGCACCACTTCCTGCAAGCCGATGATGGCGTTCAGCGGGGTACGGATCTCATGGCTCATGGTGGACAAAAAGATGCTCTTGGCCTCGTTGGCCGCTTCGGCTTTTTCCCGCGCCAGCGCCAGCTCGCCTTCGGCCTGGCGGGTCTTGCGCACCTGCCGGGTCAGGTAGAACCCCCAGACCAGCGAAAGCAGGACCAGCAAGCCGAATACGCCGCCGAGCCGGAGGATATTGCTGCGATGGTCACGCCAGAAGTGGCTGCCGGAGGCAGAGAAGCGTGGTTCCCACTGCTCCACGATATCCGCCACCTCCTCCGGGGTGATGGCGACCTGCGCCTTCTCCAGAATACTGCGCAATTCTTCCTGGCCTTTGAGCACCCCGAGACTGACCGGCCGGGAGTACTCGTCGAGAATGTCACGCACCCGCAAGCGACCGTTGAAACGCTGGGCGGACAGGAAGCGGCCGGTGTAGTCGCTGCCAATGAAAGCGTCGCTACGCCCGTCATCGACACTGCGCATCGCCTCCAGGAAGTTGGGATAGATCTGTAGCCGGATA
Organism: Pseudomonas sp. 22526; assembly: GCF_052044735.1. Lineage (NCBI taxonomy): Bacteria > Pseudomonadati > Pseudomonadota > Gammaproteobacteria > Pseudomonadales > Pseudomonadaceae > Pseudomonas > Pseudomonas sp. 22526. The sequence goes on along the minus strand of NZ_JBQENK010000004.1, from coordinate 187,374 downwards.
TCCGGGTAGGCCTGCTGGATGATCGGATTGATGAAGTAGCCCGGTACGCTGGCCAGACGCTTGCCCAGCAGGTCCTGCAGGCCATGGATAGCCTCACCCCGGGAGCCTCGGGCGGTCATCAGCACGACCGAGCTCCTCAGGTAAGGCAGGAGGATCTCCATATCCGCTTCGGTGTCAGGATCGGGCGAAACGATGGCAGTCATGATTGCCTTGCCATCGCTCATCCGCGCTTTCATCTCGGTGTAGTTCTGCACATGGATAAGGCGGAACTTCAGGCCGCTGCGCTGGCTGATCAACTCGAGATAGTCAGGGCCGATACCCCGCACCCGCCCATTGCGGTCCAGTTGCCCCAAGGCACCGAGCGAGTCATTGACGGTCACCGAGATCTCAGGATGCTTGGCCAGCCAGCGGTTCTCGGCGGGCGTCAGCGTCACCCGCTGCTGAGTCAGACGCAGGCTGCGCCCACCACTCCAGCCGCGCAGAATGTTTTCGCTGTAACGTGCGCGAATGGGCGGCAAGGCACGCTCGATCAACGCATGTAGCCGCGCATCGGAAGCCCGCAGCAGGAAGCCGAACCCATGGCTTTCCACTGGAGCGAAGTTTTGAATGCGCAGGTTCAACAGGTAGTTGATATTGATCAGGTAATGGGCCGATATCGCATCATCGATCACCCCATCGACCTCTCCGAGGCTCAAGGCCTCGAGCGCACGCTGCGGTGAAACGAAGATCAGCAGCCGACTGTTCGGATAGGCGCTGGCGATCTGCGCCTGGGAAAGGTAACCGGCAGCCACGGCCAGCGTTGTACCGGGGGTCTGTGGATCGAAAGGGCGACCTTCGGTCGTGACCAGCACCGACTGGTCGGGTTCATAGACATGGGTCAACCGTAGATCGTTCTCGCTGGCCTCCACCTCGGTGCCACCGCCGAGCAGGTCGATATCGCCGTTGCGCAGGGCAGTCAACGCCGCCTGCCGGGAAGGGAACTGACGCACCATGGGGGGCGTCTCGAACAGCAAGGACAGATAGTCCGCGGTAATGCCCTGGAACCGATTGACGTCAAGCATGCCCAGCGGTGGGTAGTCGGGCAATGCCACGCCCACTGTGAGCGGGCCCCTGCTTGCCAGCCACTGCCGGTCCTCTTCGTTCAGCCAGGGTCGACTGGCTACCGCCACCCGCCCGACCAGGGAAATGGCTTGTTCCTGTGCGAACAACACCGGCGATGGAGCCAACAACAGACAGAGAACGACAGCCCGGCAACACGCTGGAATCATGGAATACCTTCCTGAGGGTCGACCCCGGCAACCTGCGCAAGCGGGCCGTTGCCCCACGAGCAACAGCGTCACCCTCTTATGGAGAGTGCCGCTTTGATCTGTGGCAATGGGGGATGGATCAAGAGTGATCCGTCGGTATTCTAGCCGGGCGCCGGCTGTTGTGAAATCGAGCAGCGGCAGCCTCTCTCGACCGCCCTCTCAGTTGATCTCCGATGTGCTCAGCAAGGCTGGATGGCAACGGGCTGGCGGCAGCGATCCGATCGATGCAGGGAACAGGTCGGCGAGCAAAAGAAGTCAACAACATGACCAGCCACTTTGTGCCCCCATCAACCTGATTAACGATAAAAAACCCAGCACAAGAAGTTTCCAAGCTTGGAAACCAAACACCCCCCCCCTAAAAAATATCGCCCCACCATTTATATCCAAACTTCAACTTCGACACTCTTCCCACAGAACATACAGCGCCGCTGAAATCCTCCAACAGCGCCAAAGCAAGAGCAGCGCTGGTTATGCCCGCCCCCCGTCAACTCCACCTCCTTACAGGCGTGAATCAGGACAGGTCTCACAGCAACGAGCAACACCCTCCCGCCTCACTTTTCAAACAGGAAAGGGCTAACCACCAGTTAAGAAAGTTCTGGTTTTTTTGCCCCCCTGCCTTTTGCTTAATTAATTACCCCAGCCCAGCCAGCAAATACATGCAAGCCCCAGAAGGCTCCACAGCCGCTCCAGCTAATGCTTGAAGTAATCAAATCAATCGAACATCGAAAGTACAGAACGCCCTTTAAAAACCATGACTGGATAAAGGTCTTCATGCCCCCTCCGGATAGCCGCTACCAAGTACACGAAATCAAAGTTGATTGAGAGAAATGACCCGCGATCGCGTATTGGCTCAGCATCCGGCGGACCAGGTGCTCTCCCCTCCTTCCAGCCTCCCCTCCCATGGCCTGGGAGGGCTGACCCACCGCCTCTCACGATCGCTTCGGAGCAGGCCGTCATTCCTGCTCCGCACCCGTAGTACCCGTTCTGCTGGGGGGATCAGCAGAGTATTCACATAGAGGACGCACCATGAACAAAAGCTATGCATTGATCTGGAACCAGGCCATTGGTTGCTGGAATGTCGCCAGCGAAGGCACCCGGCGCCGGGGTAAATCAAGCCGACTCAAGGTCGTGATCGCCGCCGGCTTCTCGCTGCTGGGCCTGCTGGCCCAGGCCCCGGCCTTTGCCCTACCGGGAGGAGCGGCGATCGTCGCGGGCGAGGCCGGCATGCACACCAGCAACGACGGCAAGCACATGATCGTCGAGCAGCAGAGCAACAAAGTGATCGCCAACTGGAACGACTTCAGCGTCGCCGGCGACGAAAGCGTCAGCTTCCACCAGCCCGGCAGCCAGTCGGTCGCCCTCAACCGAGTGGTCGGCACCCAGGGCAGTGATATCCAGGGCCGCATCAACGCCAACGGCCAGGTGTTCCTGATCAACCCCAATGGCGTGGTCTTCGGCAAGTCCGCGCAGGTCAACGTCGGTGGCCTGGTGGCCTCCACCCAGAACCTCAGCGACAAGGATTTCCTCGACGGCAGCTACCGCTTCGCCGGCAACTCCAGCGCTGCAGTGAGCAACGCCGGCCAGATCACCGCCAGCGAAGGCGGCAGCGTCGCCCTGCTCGGCGCACAGGTCAGCAACAGCGGGGTGATCCAGGCGCAGATGGGGAGCGTCGCACTGGGCGCGGGCAAGGACTTCAGCCTCAACTTCGACGGCAACGGCCTGCTCAACCTGCAGGTGAAGGGTGCCGCGGTGGATGCCCTGGTGCAGAACGGTGGCCTGCTCAAGGCCGACGGCGGCCAGGTGTTGATGACCGCCAGCAGCGCCAGCAGCCTGCTGAAAAACGTGGTAAGCAACCAGGGCGTGATCGAGGCCAAGACCTTGCAGAGCAAGGCCGGCAAGATTGTCCTCGACGGTGGCGACAACGGCATCGTCCAGGTGGCCGGACGCCAGGACGCCAGCGCCCTGGGCGGCCAGGGCAACGGTGGCGTGGTGGAAAACCGCGGCGCCCGGGTCGAAGTGCAACTGGCCTCGCAAGTGGATACCCGCGCCGACAAGGGCACGACCGGTACCTGGAAGATCCGCTCGGACGAGGTGAGCGTTTCCAAGGCAGACAACAGCACCCGCGGCCTGGTCATCGGTGGCGGCCTCAATGGCAACAGTGGAACAGGTGGCACCACCGGCACTGCCCCGACACTGCATGCCGATACCCTGGCCCAGAACCTGGCCCGGACCAATGTCGACCTGAGCAGCAAGGGCAACCTGTCGGTCAACAAGGCGGTTTCCTGGAACAGCGGCAACAAGCTCGGCCTGAGCGCCGAACGCGGCGACGTCCAGGTGAATGCGGCCTTGAGCGCCACCGGCGCCGGCGCAGCCCTGGCCCTGAATGCCGCGCAGGGCGGCATCCGCCTGAACGACAATGTCGCACTGAGCGGAACGGGAGCCCGCCTGGTGCTGAACTCCAGCAACGGCCACAGCCTCAAGGATGACAAGAGCGTCACCCTCTCCGCTGCGGATGCCGGCTTCAGTGCCAACGGCGAGGCCTACCAGGTGGTGCAGAACCTGAAGCAGCTGCGCGATATCGAAACCAACATGAATGGCCGCTATGTGCTGGGTAACCAGATCACCGGCCAAGGCCGCTTCAAGGCGCTTGGCGAATACAACTCCTTCACCGGCAAGCTCGATGGCCTGGGCAATACCATCAGCGATCTGTCGATCTATGGCACCACCGCCTTTGTCGGGCTGTTCAGCACGAACCTGGGGCAGATCAGCAACCTGAACCTCGAACGCATTTCAACCAATGGCTCCCCCTCCAGCCAAAGCATCGGCACCCTTGCCGGGTTGAATATGGGCAGCATCCGCAATGTCAAAGCCAAGGATATACGGGTGACCGCGGGGGCTTATTTCAACTCCCTGGGCGGCCTGGTCGGTCTCAACCTGAACGGCGACATCGCCAACGCCTTGGTCAGCGGCCAAGTGATCGGCAACAGGTACACCATGGCAATGGGTGGCCTGGTAGGCGAAAGCGTCTCCAACCCCGATGGCATGGCGAGAATCACCGATAGCCATGCCGATATCAGCCTCAGGGGGCAAATGAAGGATGATTTCGGAAACGCGGGTGGGTTGGTGGGCTCGAACCGCGACAGCGTCATTGCCAACTCCTCCAGCACTGGCACCATCAACCTCGCCGGTGCCAAGCTGAATATCGGCGGCCTGGTCGGGGATAACACCGGCAATGGCAGCATCGGCAACTCCAGCTCCAGCGCTAATGTCTCGGGTAGCCAGGCTCGTCGGATCGGTGGTCTGGTCGGGTTCAACCAGGGTTCGCTGGTCAACTCTCACGCCAGCGGCGAGGTAACCGGCAATGGCACGGAAGCGATCGGCGGCCTGGTGGGCAAGAATCAGGGTGGCCGGATCGCCAACAGTTCTGCCAGCGGCAATGTGTCCGACCTCTACGGTAAAAATGTGGGCGGCCTGATTGGCCACAACCAGGGCGGCCGCATCGATAACGCTTCGGTCTCCGGCACGGTGAAAGGCGGCAGGAATGCCAATATCGGCGGGCTGATCGGCACGAACCAGGACAGCTCGGTCAGCAACAGCTCGGCCAAAGGCAATGTGTCCGGTCTGTACGGTAGCAATGTGGGTGGGCTGATTGGCTACAACCAGAACAGCCGTATCAATAATGTGACCGTCGCTGGCCAGGTGAAAGGCGACCACAAGGCAAACATCGGCGGCCTGATCGGCTATAGCGAAAAGTCCTCCATCGCCAATGCCTCTTCCACCTCCCAGTCTGTTACAGGCGGCGATGATGCCCGTATCGGTGGTCTCGTCGGCCATAGCCAGAATGACAATATCGCCAACTCATCGGTATCCACCACCCTGACCGGCTACCACCGCAGCCGGATCGGTGGCCTGGTCGGTTACAGCAAGAACACCGATATCACCAACACCTCGGCATCCGCCATGGTGGAGGGCCGCGACGACAGTCTGGTCGGCGGTCTGGTCGGTCACAGCCAGGATAGCCGGATCAACAATTCCTCGGCATCGGTCACGGTGAACGGCGGTGCCAATAGCCAGGTCGGCGGCCTGGTCGGCTATAGCCAAGGTAGCGATATCAACAATGCCACGGCATCCGCCGCGGTGAACGGTGGCGACAATAGTCAGGTCGGCGGCCTGGTCGGCCGGCAACAGGGCAAGGTCAGCAACTCCTTCGCCAAAGGCTCGGCCAAAGGCGGTCGCTATAGCAGCGTGGGAGGTCTGGCCGGGCAGAATGAAGGAGAGATCAGCAACTCCAGAACCACCAGCAACCTCATCGGCGGTTATGGCGCGCGCCTGGGTGGGCTGGCGGGAATGAACTTCGCCAAGATGTACCAGTCGTCAGCAGGCGGCAAAGTCGATGGCTCTGCCGCCGCCGGACAATTCTACGGAGGCCTGGTCGGCATCGACTTCTGGTCGCAGACGCAATCCTTCAACAGCGTTTTTGGTGAAGCGACCAAGGTGCCGCCGGTTGGCCTGCAGTTCTGAGGGCAGAAACCCCGGTCCCGTTTGTAGGGGGCCAGGGCTTGTTGTCTGAGTGAAAAAAAGGGGGCAAGGATTCAGCCGAATCATTGCCCCCTTTTTTATCTGGCGCCTCTCGGCGCCCTCCTTCCGGGCTCTACTTCTCGACCGCGACCTCAGCAGGGTCGGCACTCGAAACGCTGGACCGAGTGAGGCGGTAGATGGATGCGCAGTAGAACAGCAGCGCCAAGGTCGCCAGCAAGCCGCCGGCCAAGCCGATATAGGCGAACCCGAGCTGAGCCCCCACCCAGCTGCCAAGCAGCGCACCGCCACCGATGCCGATATTGTAGATCCCCGAAAACAGCGCCATTGCCACATCGGTAGCATCCGGAGCGAGCACCAGGACCCTGGACTGCAGCGCCAGCCCGAAGCCCATGATCGCCATCCCCCAGATCAGGCTGAGTCCGCCCAGGTAAGAGACCTCACCGCTCAATGGCAACAGCAAAGCCAGGCACAGAATAAGCAAGGCCACCGTCACCAGCAGAAAGCGCTGCGGGCTGTAGCGGTGAAACCTGCTGAACAGCAGCGAGCCGAAGATACCGGCCCCGCCGAACAGCAGCAGGATGAGGGTCACCACATCGCCACTCAAGCCAGCGACCACCTTGATGAAAGGCTCGATATAGCTGTAGGCAGTGAACTGCGCGGTGACCACCAGGGCCGTCAACACATAGAGCGCCACCAGCGCAGGCCGCTTGAACAGCACCGGCAGGCTTCTGAGAGAACCCGAGTTCTGGCTGGGCAACAACGGCAGGCTCCTGGCCAGCCAGAACACCAGCGCAGTGGCCAGGCCGGCAATCACGATAAAGGTGGTCCGCCAGCCCATGGCCTCGCCCAGCAACCTACCGAGGGGAATACCCAGCACCATCGCCAAGGAAGTACCGGTGGCCAGCAGGCCCAGGGCCTGGACCTGTTTTCCCGGTGGCGCCAGACGCACCGCCAGGGATGCGGTGATGGACCAGAACAGGGCATGGGACAAGGCCACACCGATCCGGCTCAGCAACAGCATGCCGAAACTCGTGGCCAGCCCCGACAGGATGTGGCTGGCGATAAACATCCCGAACAGCACGAGCAACAGCTTGCGCCGCTCGACGTTGCGCGTCAGCAGCATGACCGGCAGCGAAGTCAGGGACACTATCCAGGCATAAAGAGTGAGCATCAGGCCGACCCGGGCCGTCGACAGATCGAAGCTGCTGCCGATCGAGCTCAACAGCCCGACGGGAACGAACTCCGTGGTGTTGAACACAAAGGCCGCCAAGGCCAGTGCGATGACCGCCCGCCAATTACCCTTAGTTGTCGCCACGGAGATACTCATTTAAAGGTCGCACCACTCTATCGATGGTCAATCAGGTCCATGCCGTCGCAAACCCTGTGCCAAACACGCACTCGCAAAGGCTGGGCGCAGGGTCAGGAGCATGCAGGCGCCGAGCAGCATCTGCGCAGCGTACAGGACAAGGGGAAAAGCAGCGTCATCCCAAGCTACAGGGGAACAATGGACCGAAGCTCGGCCACTGCCGACAGAAACGAAAAAAGGGTCCCGAATGGGACCCTTTTTCGATGAGCTACAGATCCTTGAAAATCTGTAGCTCTATGTTTGGAGCGGGAAACGAGACTCGAACTCGCGACCCCGACCTTGGCAAGGTCGTGCTCTACCAACTGAGCTATTCCCGCAAATGGCGTCCCCTAGGGGACTCGAACCCCTGTTACCGCCGTGAAAGGGCGGTGTCCTAGGCCACTAGACGAAGGGGACACGCTACCCGGAACACATGGTGTGTGTTTCGGTGTCCAGATCCGCATCCGAAGACTTGGTTCTGGTTTCACTCAGCCCCGCCCGAAAGCAGTGCCGTTTAAAATTGGAGCGGGAAACGAGACTCGAACTCGCGACCCCGACCTTGGCAAGGTCGTGCTCTACCAACTGAGCTATTCCCGCATTGGCGTCCCCTAGGGGACTCGAACCCCTGTTACCGCCGTGAAAGGGCGGTGTCCTAGGCCACTAGACGAAGGGGACACACTACAACATTCACTCCCTGCCGCGTTTCGCTGTGTGCTTTACGCTGCAAGTGGCGCGCATTCTATGGATGGATTGGAGGGTCGTCAACCCCCTGATATAAATTTATTTAAATCAATGACTTCGGGGTGGTTTGCGAGCCCTTTCGGGCATTTGTGCAGCCTGTGCCTTGACGCCTATATTCTGACACTCGACAAGGCGCTATAGTCCACATCCTTAGGTGATGGCAATATGAAACCAGCCAGACATTTCCTATATAAGCAGAGAATCGGCCTGTTTCTGCTCGTCGACCTGCGCTAGGCGCCCCAAGGCTAAGTCACTACACTCGCCACTCGTACGCGAACCCCAGAAAGAGGTCTTACACGGTGACACCACTCATGATCACCCTGCTAGTAGTAGCCGGGATCGTAATATTGATCGCCATTGGCTACATGAACCATGTGGTGGAAAACAACAAACTGGAAAAGGCCCGGACCAAGGTCGAACTCAATGACCGCCTGCGCCGCTGCGGCGAAATCACCGAGACCTTCCCCGGCCAGTTCATGTCGCCGGGGCTCAAGCTGCTGATAACCCGACTGGAGCTCAACGTCGTTCAGCGTCTGTTGAACCTGAACAAGTCCGATGCCGCGCTCAAGGCGCGTATCGCCGAGTTGAACGCGCTGGTCGGCCAGGGCGAATCGATTCCGGTCAACAACCCGCCCTGCCCGATCCAGACCGAAGCCAAGGCCAAGGACGTGCGCTTTCTCCTGGAAGCCCTGCATGGCCAGGTGACGCGCGCCGCCCAGGATGGTTTCCTGCCGGCCAACGAAGCCAAGCACTGGATCCGGGAAATCCGCCACATTCTGGTGCTGCTGCACATCGAGTTCTTCAACAACCTCGGCCAGTACGCCTTGCAGCAGGAACAACCCGGCCAGGCGCGCCTGGCGTTCGAGCGCGGCGTGCAGTACCTGCGCAAGCAGCCGGACCCGGCGGTCTATCGGGAACAGCTGGAGTACCTGGAAAAACTCCTGGCCCGCTCCAACGCGATGGTGTTGACCAACACCCAGCCGGTCGAAGGCGAGGTCAACCAATTGACCGAAGGCCTGAAGGTCGTCGAAGCCGACGCCGACTGGAAGAAGAAAGCCATTTACGACTGACCGCCAACGGCCGCGCGAGCCACTCGCGCGGCACGGTCGATAAGGCCGCGCCCCTGGCGGCGCAGCCTGTAGCAAGCACCCGCGGCATTACAACCGGAAATGCCCGACCATCCCCCTCAACTCCGCCCCCAACTGCGCCAGCTCGATGCTCGACGCCGCATTGCCCTGCATGGCCAGCGACGACTGATCGGCGCTGGCGCGAATGCTGGTGACGCTGCGATTGATCTCTTCGGCGACCGAACTCTGTTGCTCCGCGGCCGCGGCGATCTGCTGGTTCATCTGCTGAATCAGCGACACCGCCGTGGCGATGCTGCCCAGCGCGCTTTCGGTCTGCAACGCATCGCTGACCGCCAGCTTGACCAGTTCGCCGCTGCTCTGGATCTGCTGCACCGAGGACTGCGCCGCCGAACGCAGGGCACTGACCAGGCGCTCGATCTCTTCGGTGGATTGCTGGGTGCGCTTGGCCAGGGCCCGCACTTCGTCGGCAACCACCGCGAAGCCCCTGCCCTGCTCGCCGGCGCGCGCCGCTTCGATGGCCGCGTTCAGCGCCAGCAGGTTGGTCTGCTCGGCGACACTCTTGATCACGCTGAGCACGGTACCGATGTTCTGGATCTCGGCGCTGAGGCTTTCGATGCTGGAGCTGGCACTGGTGGCCGAGTCCGCCAACTGCTCGATGCGCTGCATGCTCTGGCGCACCACCTGCTGGCCGCTTTCGACCTTGTCGTCAGCGGTCTGCGCCGCCTGCGCGGCTTCTTCGGCGTTGCGCGCGACATCGTGCACGGTGGCGGTCATCTGGTTCATCGCCGTCGCCACCTGCTCGGTTTCTTCCTTCTGGCTGCTGACTTCCAGATTGGTCTGCTCGGTCACCGCCGACAGCGACTGGGCGGAGCTGGCCAACTGCTCGATGCCCGCCTGCAGGCCGCTGACAATACCGCTCAGGCCGCTACCCATCTGCTGCATCGCCAGCATCAGCTGGCCGATTTCATCCCGGCGCGTCACCTCCACAGTCGCGCTCAGGTCGCCGGCGGCGATCTGCTGCGCCACGCGCATCACGCTGCGCAGCGGAGTGACGATCAAGCGGGTAATGATCCAGGCCGCCAGCACGCCCACCAGCAACGCCAGGGCCGAGGAAGCGACGATCAGCAGCGAGTTCTTTTTCAGCTCTGCCTGCATCGACTGGTCCTGCACGCCGTACGCCTGGTCGACCCGCTCCATCACTTGCGCGGCGCGCTCGTGCAGCTGCTGATAGACCTTTTTCTCCTGCGCCAGCAAGCCGGTGTATTCGGCGAGCTTTTCGCTGAAGCCACCTATATGCCCGACCACTTCGTTGAGCACCGTCTGATAGCCGGCGTCCTTGACCACAGTCTTGAGCTGCTCGGCCTGGGCCAGGGCCTGGTCGGCCTGCTCGATCTTGCCCTGTTCGACCTCCTCCTCACCCTTGCGGCTCTGGTCCAGGCGCACCCGGGCTTCGTTCATGGCTTGCAGCATCAGGCGCGAGACCTGGCTGACCTGATTGGCCTGCTCGACGAACTCGCTGCCCTCCTTGCCGGCGGATTCCTTGAGCGTATAGGTGCCGTCATCGGCCAGACCGGCCTGCAGCACGTCGAGATTGTTGGCGACGCTGGACACCGACCAGCTGGCCATTTCCAGCGCCAGGTCCTTGGCCTGGGTCAGCTCGACGAACTCGTCGAAGGCCTTGCGGTAAGCCCCCAGCGCCTGCTCGACGTCGGTCATCACCGGCACGTTCGCCGCCGAGCGCTCCTTGAGCTGCGCCGCCAGGCCCAGCAGGCCATCGACGCCCTCGTGCAAGGCGTCCGCGGTTTTTGCGTCGCCGTGCAAGGCATAGTTCTGTTCGAGCAGGCGGACCTTGAGCAGGCCGCTGTTGAGCGACGACATCTGCTTGAGGCCATCGAAACGCTGGCTGATGGTCTGCAGGGACCAGACGCCTATGGCGGCCACCAGCGCCGTCAGAAGCAGCACCAGGGTAAAACCGACACCCAGTTTTTTCGCCATGCCGAGGTTGGCAAAACGTCCGTTCGTGGCCGAATTCATTGCGCTCAGTCCCCTTCCAGTCCCCAATGGCGACAGGGCCATTGTCCAGTTTTGCAGGTTCGCAACGGGCTGTACTGGAGCACAAGTCTCTGGCGTCGGAATAATGGCAAAAAGCTACGTTCAGGTCGTTTTCAGAATGGTCGAGGTCGATCCGGTACAGCCCTGGCAACGCTCGCTCACCAGGGCCGTCCATAAGGCAGGCCAGCGTCAGATGGCAGTGGCGCCACCGTCGACCGCCAGTGCATGGCCGGTGGTGAAGGCCGCGCCGTCGCTGCACAGATACAGCACCGCGCTGGCGATTTCCTCGACCTTGCCGATCCGCCCGACCGGGTGCATGGCCGCGGCGAATTCGGCTTTCTTCGGATCGGCCTCGTAGGCGCGACGGAACATATCGGTATCGATCACCGCCGGGCATACCGCGTTGACGCGGATTTTCTTCTTCGCGTACTCGATGGCCGCCGACTTGGTCAGGCCGATCACCGCATGCTTGGAGGCGGCATAGATGCTCATCTTCGGCGCCGCGCCGAGACCCGCCACCGACGCTGTGTTGACGATGGCCCCGCCACCCTGGGCGAGCATCAGCGGCAACTGGTGCTTCATGCACAGCCAGACGCCCTTGACGTTGACCGCCATGATCGCGTCGAACTCATCCAGGGTGCCGTCCGCCAGCTTGCCCTTCTCGATCTCGATCCCGGCATTGTTGAAGGCATAGTCGAGGCGGCCGTAGCGGCTTACCACCTGGGCCATCAGGTTCTGCACATCCGCCTCGTCGGTGACGTTGCAACGCACGAACGACGCCTCGCCACCGGCGGCGCGAATCAATTGCACCGTGCCTTCGCCACCGGCGACGTCCAGGTCGGCCGCCACCACTTTCAGCCCCTCCGCGGCGAATGCCAGGGCCGTGGCCCGGCCAATACCCGCCGCTGCGCCGGTGACCAAAACGACCTGGCCGGAAAACGTCATGCTCATGGTGATGCCCTCGATGGAATGCATGGATCGGATTGGCCCAGTCTAGGCACAGGCCTTGGCAGCGCGGCAGCACTATCAGAGGGCTGGTTGCCCACTTATCCGCCATGGTGATGAAGGCCCCCACAGGACCATCACGCCTCTGGATCGACAGCTATTCGCTACAGCGGCAAACCTTGCGGCATCAGGGCTGAAGGTCTATCAACTAGGGTTCCATTGATCCTCGAGTGCCTGCCATGACCACCCAGACCAATCGCCAGTTCCTGCTCGCCAAACGCCCGGTGGGCCCGGCCACCCGCGAAACCTTCACCTACCAGCAGGTTCCCGTCGGCGAACCGGCGGCCGGGCAGATCCTGGTGAAGAACCAATACCTGTCCCTCGACCCGGCCATGCGCGGCTGGATGAACGAAGGCAAGTCCTATATCCCGCCGGTGGCCATCGGGGAAGTGATGCGCGCGCTGGGCGTGGGCCAGGTGATCGCCTCGAACAACCCCGGCTTCGCCGTCGGCGACTACGTCAATGGCGCGCTGGGGGTGCAGGACTACTTCCTCGGCGAGCCCCGCGGCTTCTATAAGGTCGATCCGAAACTGGCGCCACTGCCGCGCTACCTGTCGGCCCTGGGCATGACCGGCATGACTGCCTATTTCGCCCTGCTGGACGTCGGCGCGCCAAAGGCCGGCGACACCGTGGTGCTGTCGGGCGCGGCCGGCGCAGTGGGCAGCATCGCCGGGCAGATCGCCAAGATCAAAGGCTGCCGGGTGATCGGCATCGCCGGCGGCCAGGACAAGTGCAAGTTCCTGATCGACGAATTGGGCTTCGACGGAGCCATCGACTACAAGAGCGAAGACGTCCACGCCGGCCTCAAGCGCGAATGCCCGAAAGGCGTCGATGTGTATTTCGATAACGTCGGCGGCGACATTCTCGATGCCGTGCTCAGTCGCCTGAACTTCAAGGCCCGGGTGGTGATCTGCGGCGCCATCAGCCAGTACAACAATAAAGAAGCGGTCAAAGGCCCGGCCAACTACCTGTCGTTGCTGGTCAATCGCGCGCGCATGGAAGGTTTTGTGGTGATGGACTATGCGGCCCAGTTCGCCGCCGCCGGGCAGGAAATGGCCGGCTGGATGGCCAAGGGGCAGCTCAAGAGCAAGGAGGATATAGTCGAGGGGCTGGAGACTTTCCCGGAAACCCTGGCCAAGCTGTTCAGCGGCGAGAACTTCGGCAAGCTGGTGTTGAAGGTCGATTGATCGACTCAAAAGCATCGCGGGCAAGCCTCGCTCCTACAGAAGCACGCAATCTTCTTCTGTAGGAGCGAGCGGGCGGCGATCCGACTTGCCCGCGATTGTCTTTGCGGCTTACGCCAGCTCGGCCACCACGGCCGCCAGGGCCTTGGCCGGATCCGCCGCCTGGCTGATCGGACGGCCGATCACCAGGTAATCGGAACCGGCATCCAGCGCCTGGCGCGGGGTGAGGATGCGTCGCTGGTCGTCCTGGGCGCTGCCCGCCGGACGAATCCCCGGGGTCACCAGTTGCAGCGACGGGTGTGCGGCCTTCAGCGCCTGGGCTTCCAGGGCCGAACAGACCAGGCCGTCCATGCCGGCCTTTTCCGCCAGGGCAGCCAGGCGCAGCACCTGCTCCTGCGGCTCGATATCCAGGCCGATACCGGCCAGGTCTTCACGCTCCATGCTGGTCAGCACGGTCACGCCGATCAGCAGCGGTTTCGGGCCGCTGCGCTGGTCGAGCACTTCGCGGCAGGCCGCCATCATGCGCAAGCCACCGGAGCAGTGCACATTGACCATCCACACACCCATCTCCGCGGCGGCCTTGACGGCCATCGCGGTGGTGTTGGGGATGTCATGGAATTTCAGGTCGAGGAAGACTTCAAAACCCTTGTCGCGCAGGGTGCCGACGATTTCCGAAGCGCAACTGGTGAACAGTTCCTTGCCGACTTTGACCCGGCACAGCTTGGGGTCCAGCTGATCAGCCAGTTTCAGTGCGGCGTCACGGGTGGGAAAGTCCAGGGCGACGATGATAGGAGTCTGGCAAGCGGACATGAAGGGGCTCTCAGGCAAGTCGAAATCGGCGCGGATTGTAGCGCAAGCGACGCCGCTCCGGGACCCGATGATCGGTAATTCATCGCCAACGGCAGCTCCCGCATCGATAAAACCGCGCAAATGCCCGACCCTGGCGGCAATTGTGTCGAGCCCGATACACTCCCGACACGCCGACAACAACCAGCCCGGCTACCCTCGCCAGCCGCAACACTCCCGAACAGCACTTCCAGCCCCAGGGCCGGACGCCTATGCTGAAGCCACCACCTCGCCGCCCATCTTTGTGGTTGGCAGCCTACCTGGCAGACGATCGCACGCATGCAGACTATTCCAGCTCCCCTCAATGACGATCAGAAAGCACCTGGCACGGGTGACGACAAACGCTGGAACACCCGGGCGCTGATCGTCGACGACGACGTACCGATCCGCGAACTGCTGATCGACTACCTGGCCCGCTTCAACATCCACGCCACCGGCGTGACCGACGGAGCGGCGATGCGCCAGGCCTTGCAGGCGGAACACTTCGACGTGGTGGTGCTCGACCTGATGCTGCCCGGCGAAGACGGCCTGTCCCTGTGCCGCTGGCTGCGCACCGAGTCGGACATCCCGATCCTGATGCTCACCGCCCGCTGCGAGCCCACCGACCGGATCATCGGCCTGGAGCTGGGGGCCGACGACTACATGGCCAAGCCCTTCGAGCCCCGGGAACTGGTGGCGCGGATCCAGACCATCCTGCGCCGGGTCCGCGACGACCGCACCGAACAGCGGGCCAATATCCGCTTCGACAACTGGCGCCTGAACAGCGTGCTGCGCCAGTTGATCTCCGCCGACGGTCTTGTCGTACCGCTGTCCAACGCCGAGTTCCGCCTGCTCTGGGTGTTCATCGAACGCCCGCGCCGGGTACTGAGCCGCGAACAGTTGCTGGACGCCGCCCGCGGCCGCTCCATCGAAGCCTTCGATCGCAGCATCGACCTGCTGGTCTCGCGCCTGCGGCAGAAGCTCGGCGACGACCCGAAATCGCCGCAGCTGATCAAGACCGTGCGCGGTGAAGGCTACCTGTTCGATGCCCGAGACATCGGCTGATGCGTGGGCGCTTCGATACGCTGTTCGGCCGCCTGTTCGGGGTGTTGCTGATCGCGATCGTGCTCGCCCACCTGCTCGCCTTCTTCTGGTTCCGCCTCTACGGCCCGCCTCCTCCGCCGCCGCGCCCGCCGGCCAGCGAATTCAGCGGCCAGCCACCACCCCCCAATAACGGGCGTTTCGAGCGCCGCCCGCCGCGCCACTGGTTCGGCGGGCCGATCGTGCCGCTGACCTTCCAGTTCATCTCGCTGATCATCGCCGCCTGGTACGGCGCCAAGCTGCTGACCCGGCCGATCCAGCGCCTGAGCGACGCCGCCGAGCGCCTCAGCGAAGACCTCGACAGCCCGCCGCTGGACGAGTCCGGCCCGCGGGAAGCACGGCAGGCGGCCCACACCTTCAACCTGATGCAGCAGCGCATCCGCGAGCAGGTCAAGCAGCGCGGGCGCATGCTCGGCGCGGTTTCCCATGACCTGCGCACGCCCTTGTCGCGCCTCAAGCTGCGGCTGGAGCAGATCGAAGACAACAAGCTGCAGGGCCAGATGCGCCAGGACCTCGACGACATGATCAGCATGCTCGACGCGACCCTGAGCTACCTGCATGAACAGCGCACCAGCGAGGCCCTGCAGTGGATGGACGTGCAGGCGCTGGTGGAATCGCTCTGTGAAAACGCCCAGGACCAGGGCGCCGACGTGCAGACCAGTGGCCATTGCGCGCCCCTGCAGGTGCAACCTATGGCCCTGCGCTCCTGCCTGAACAACCTGCTGGACAACGCCCTGCGTTATGCCGGGCATGCCCGCATCAGCCTGCAGGACAGTCGCGAGCAGGTGCTGATCCGGGTCATCGACCACGGCCCGGGCATCGCCGAAGACCAGCGCGAAGCAGTGTTCGAACCCTTCTATCGGCTGGAAGGCTCGCGCAACCGCAACTCCGGCGGCGTCGGCCTGGGCATGACCATCGCCCGCGAGGCCGCCGAACGCCTGGGCGGGCAACTGCACCTGGAAGAAACCCCCGGCGGCGGCCTGACCACCGTGGTGCGTCTGCCCCGCGCCTGAACCGGCCGTGTGTACCGACCGGTACAAAGCTCACATACCCACGACACCTCGCCGCCCGAGGCTGCATAAGCCGGTACACCCACCGGCCTTATCTATCCGCAGGGAGTGAGCCCCATGATCGGTAGCGTCAGTAACTACTCCAGTTACATCAGCTCCAGCAGCACTACCACCCAAAACGCCCGCAGCCAGCAATTCCAGAAGGAACTGCTGGCCAAGCTCGACAGCAACAGCGACGGTTCGGTCGATCAGGATGAGCTGAGCAGCGCCCTCTCGCAGAAAAGCGACGACGGCATCCTGGTCAGCCTGAGCAAGAACTTCAGTGATCTGGACAGTGACGACAGCGGCAGCCTGAGCAGCGAAGAAATGGCCGCCATGGCACCGCCTCCGCCACCACCACGGGACCAGCCGCCAAGCACCGAACTGGCCGACGCGCTGCTCAGTGCGCTGGACAGCGATGGCGACGGCGCGATCAGCGGCGATGAGCTGAGCAGCGGCCTGACCAGTGCCGGCAGCAACGCCGACAGCAACAAGATTTTCTCAGCCCTGGACAAGAACCAGGACGGCAGCGTCAGCCAGGATGAGCTGGTCGCCAGCCTCACCCCGCCACCACCGCCACCGCAGCAGGCCTCCAGTGATGAACTGTTCAGCCAGCTCGACGCCGATGGCGACGGCAGCATCAGCTCCGACGAGCTGACCAGCGCCCTGCAGGCCAGTACCGACAGCACCAGCACCGACACCAGCGCGGCCTTGCTCAAGGTGCTCGACAGTGACAGCAGTGGCGGCGTCAGCAGCGACGAACTCAAGGCCGCCCTGCAGGCCGGCCGCGGCCAGGACCACGGCCCCCGCAACAGCGGCACCCAGAACGATCAGGCCCGGGTGACCGAAGCCCTGAGCAAGATGATCGCCAACCTGAGCCGGCAGTATCAGCTGGATAACGTGGCGAGCAGCGTCGGCAGCAGCGTCAACGTCGCCGCCTGATCCACCATCGTAGCCGCCGTAGCCGCTGCTGAGCAACGCGAGGCTGCGATCGGCCGCAAAGCGGTCGTAAATCAGGCAACGCCTTCGCTCCGGCAGACCACCCATGCTGCGTTTGCGAGCATCAGGTTTCTGCCTGGAAGAATGCACCGCCTGGTTTTGCGACCGCTGCGCGGTCGTTCGCAGCCTCGCAGGCTCGGCAGCAGCTACAGAGGGGGATAGCGGGCACGGATGCCCGCGTTCTGCATGAATCAGCGCTTGTCTTCGACCCGCGCCTGGCTGGCGCTCCAGTCGGTCAACAGGCTGTAGGCCACGGCCAGCAGGGTCGGGCCGATGAACAGGCCGATGAAGCCGAACGCGATCAGCCCGCCGAAGACCCCGAGCAGCACGATCACCAGCGGCAGGTTGCCGCCCCGGCTGATCAGGTAGGGTTTGAGCACGTTGTCGACGCCACTGATGATGAAAGTGCCCCAGATACCGAGGAACACCGCCATCCCGTATTCGCCCTTCCAGGCCAGCCAGGCGGTGGCTGGAATCCATACCAGCGGCGGGCCCATGGGAATCAGGCTGAGCAGGAAGGTGACGATCCCCAGCACCAGCGCGCCCGGCACGCCGGCGATCAGGAACCCGATCAGGGCCAGGATCGCCTGGGCCGCCGCGGTGCCGATCACACCGTTGACCACCCGCTGCACCGTACCGGCCACCAGTTCGATGTAGTAGCCGGCGCGGTCGCCGATCAGGCGCTCCAACAGCCTATGGACGAAGGCCGCCAGGCGCGGCCCGTCGCGATAGAAGAAAAACACGAAGACGATGCTCAGGGTCAGTTCGAGAATCCCGCCACCGATCTGCGCGCTGCGGGCCAGCAACCAGTTGCCGACCTGCCCCAGGTAAGGCTTGACCGCCATCATCATCGCCGCGCCCTGCTGGTCGATGCTGTTCCACAGCCTCACCAGCCGTTCACCGACGAAGGGCACGCCAGCCAGCCAACTCGGCGCTTCGGGCAGGCCATCGACCTGCACATCCTTGATAAAGGCGGTGGCGTCACGAACATGGTCGGCCAGGTTGAAACCGAGCCAGACCAGCGGCGCCGCCACCAGCAGCATCCAGCCCAGGGTCAGCAAGGCCGCGGCCAGGGACTCGCGACCATTGAGCCAGCGGGTCAGCAGGCGCATCAGCGGCCAGCTGGCAAACGCCAGGACCGCCCCCCAGAACAACGCGGACCAGAACGGCGCCATGACCCAGAAGCTGGCGCCGAACAGCACCAGCAGCAGGATCTGCACCAACAGGCGATCATTATTGAGCATGTAGGATCTCGAAAAAGGTCAACTCACCAAGCGTAGGCGAAAGGCGCGTCGCCCGTTCGCCTGCGCTCGTTCAATTCAGCAGTTCAGCGCAGCAGCTCAAGGCGCAGGCCAGGAGCCTCGCTGCCGCCGGTCTCCATGCGTGCCGCGCGCACACCCTGGCCGATCAGGGCCTGGCGCCAGGCTTCGGCATTCGGCCCGGAAACACTGACCCGCAAGGTGGTGTCGAGGTTCAACCCGCGCGACAGCAAGGTCAGCCAGGTGGGCTGGGGTTCGCCGCCAAGCTTGGGCAGGTCCAGCTCGCCGGTATCCTTGAGCTGGCGCAACAGGGTGGCCGAGGTCGGCAATAACTCGCCCAGGGGAGTACTGGCGTCGAATTGCTCGACATGCAGGTACGCCCGGCGATTGCCCCGGGTAATGCTGTACAGGGCCACCAGCGAATTGTCGTTGGGCGCTGCCAGGCGCAGCAGCAGGTAGGCCTGCTGGGCATCGGCGCCATACAGCTTGGCGTTGCCGAACACCTCGTTGGCCCACAGGCTGCTTTCCCCGCAATCCCGGGCCTGGCACCAGAACAACAGTTCGGCGCCCTGCCCCTGCAAGGCTTCGCGGGCGGCGGTAAAGGCCGCGGTCGAGGAATGCTCCGGCGGCAGCTCGTAGGTCACCGACGTCGCGGTACCGCGAGCGCCGACCTGTCCATCGAAACGCAGCTGGCCGCTGATCTTGCGGATCGACCCCATGGGATAGATCCGCTCCATCTCGGCCGCCGGACGGTAGTCGACGATCTGCGCGTCAGGCATGCGCGGCACGATCGGCAAGTCCTGGCTGCCGGGCAAATCGGCGGCGAACAGCAAGGGGCTGGCACAGGACAACAGCAGGACACTGAATAAACGCATGGGTGCTCTCATCGGATCAGCATGGCCTGGGCGCCCTTGATGACACTGGCGTCATCCGTGCGCTGCGGAACCAGCAGCCCGCGCTGCACCGCCGGACGTGCCTCGAGGGTCGCCATCCAGCGTTGCAGGGCCGTCAGCCCTTCCACCGGAACCCCGGACCATTCATGGCCGCGCACCCAGGGAAAGGTGGCAATATCGGCAATGCTGTAGTCGCCGGCGAGGAATTCGACCTCCTGCAGACGGGTGTCGAGCACCTCGTACAGGCGCCGGGTTTCATGCTGGTAACGATCGATGGCGCCCTGGAGCTTTTCCGGGAAATAACGGAAGAACACATTGGCCTGGCCCTGCATCGGGCCGATGCCGCCCATCTGGAACATCAGCCACTGGATCGCCCGGGAACGGCCCTTGGGATCCTTGGGCAGCAGTTGCCCGCTGAGTTCAGCCAGATAGATGAGAATCGCGCCGGACTCGAACACGGCGAAATCGCCGTTGGCGCGGTCGACAATCGCCGGAATCCGGCCATTGGGATTGATCTTGAGAAAGCCTGGAGCCTTTTGTTCCTTCTTGTCGAAACTCAGGGCATGCACCGTATGAGGCAGGCCGAGTTCCTCGAGCACGATAGAGACCTTGTGGCCATTCGGGGTCGCAGCGGTGTAGAGATCTATCATGGTTGTCTCCCATTTCAACCCGCCCAGCCTCGACAGTTGCCCGCTGCAAGTCAAGAAACGGCGAAAAACCTATTGAAACAGTCTGCAACAAGGGTGGCACCGGCTTCGTCGTTCAGGTGCAGGTGATGGCCGCCGGGCAGCTGTTCCCGGCTAAAGGGTAGCCGCTCCAGCAACTCCGGGTGCTTGGCCAGCATGCCATCGGCCGCCACCACCAGATGGGCCGGACAGGCCAGGCGCTGGACGAAGGTCATGGCCTGTTCCTGGGTCAGGCGCAATGGCGAAGCCAGGGTCAGGCGGCTGTCGCTGCGCCAGGTGTAGCCGCCCGGAACCGGCATCAGACCGCGTTGCGCGAGCAGTTCGGCGGCTTCGCGGCTGACCGCGACCAAGCCCTTCATCCGCGCCTCGATGGCGCGGTCCAGGGTGGCGTAGACCGGCTTGCGCTTTTCCCGCAGGTCCAGTTGGGCCTGCAGGGCCATGCCCATGCGCTCGGCGGCATTCTCACCGGCGGCGGTCGGCGGAATCACCCCGTCGATCAGCGCCAGGTGGCTCACCCGCTCGGGCAACGAGCCGGCCAGCACCAGCGAGACGATCGCGCCCAGGGAATGCCCGAGCAGGCCAAAGCGTTTCCAGCCCAGCTGCTCGGCGACCTGCAACACGTCGTACACGTAATCCCAGAGCGCATAGCTGGCACCCAGGGGGCGGTGTCCGGAATGGCCATGCCCGGCCATGTCCAGGGCGACGATGCGCAAGCCACGCAACCTGGGTGCCAGCCGCGCGAAGCTGTTGGCGTTGTCCAGCCAGCCGTGCAGGGCAATGACCGGCAGGCCGTCCTCGGGGCCGAACAGGTGCGCTGCCAGCTCGATATGCGGCAGGCTCAGGCGGACCTCTTCGACCGCGGCGCTCATGCGCAGCTCCGTTCGGCGCGGGCTTCCCAGCGGTTGAAGAGTTTTTTCAGCAGGGCCGCTGTGTCCTGCGGGCGCTCCAGCGGGAACATGTGCCCGCCCGGCATGCTCAGGGACTCGCCATGGGGCATGCGCCCGACACTGCTGGCGTGGTGCTTCATCACCACCCGGCTCTGCCGCCCACGCACCACCGCCAGCGGCACCTTCAACTGCCGGGGGCGACCCGGGCTGGTGTGCGGCACGCCGCGATAGATGCTGATCTCGGTGGCCGGATCGAAGCGCAGCCGCAAACGGCCGTCGACCTGATGCAGGCCGTGTTGCAGGTAGGCGTCGAAACACTCGGGGTCGAAGCCGCGAAACAGGGTCTTGCCGGCAAAGTAGTTGCGCGCCGATTCCAGGTCGCTGAACTCCTCGCGCCGGCCCAGGGTCCGGCCGGCGGGGGTCAGGCGGTCGATAAAACCGAAACGCTTGGCGGCGCGAATCACCCATTGATCGGCGCGGGTCAGCACCGGCGAGTCGAGCATCACCACCCCGCGATACAGCTCCGGGCAGCGCAGCGCCGCGTGCAGATGCAGGACGCCGCCGAAGGAATGGCCGACGCCCCACACTGGCTCGGCCTGTTGTTGCAGATGGTGGATCAGCTCGTCCACCAGGTTCAGCCAGTTGTCGTCCGCCGGAAAGCGCGGATCGTGGGCGTGCTGCTGCAAATGCGCCACCTGATACTCGGGCGCCAGGGCGGCGAACAACTTGCCGTAGGTCCCCGAGGGAAACCCGTTGGCGTGAGCGAAAAACACCTGTTGCGACATACCGGCTAACTCATGAACAAAAAACGATGGCTGATTGTCCGCACGCCATTACCCGGCGGCAATGACACTAACGGTCAAGAATGATGACACTGCGCTTCAGCCCATGGATATCACTCAGCGTGTCGGCGGCGTCTGCCCCAGCGGCACCACCGCCATGGTCAGGCGCGATACGCAGCTGGCCTTGCCTTCGTCGCTGCTCAGGCGGATGTCCCAGACATGGGTGGTACGCCCGAGATGAATCGCCCTGGCCACCGCCGTCACCCGCCCGGAACGCAGGCCGCGCAGGTGGTTGGCGTTGATCTCCAGGCCCACGCAGTAGAACTTGCTGGCATCGATGCACAGGTAGCTGGCCATGGAGCCGACCGTTTCCGCCAGCACCACCGAGGCGCCGCCATGCAGCAGGCCATAGGGCTGGTGGGTGCGATGGTCGATCACCATGCTCGCGGTCAGGGATTCGTCGTCAAAGGACTCGAAGCGGATATCCAGCACCTCACCGATGGTGTTTTTCTGGATCGCGTTCAGTTGCTCGATGTTCGGGGTGGTACGCCATAGGCTCATCACTGCATCCTTTAGGGTGGTTATCCGCGCTCAATCCTGCCACAGCACCGCTTCGGAGTGCTCGCTCCACTCTTTGAAGCGCTCGCCGTAGGTGGTTTCGATGACATTGCGCTTGATCTTCAGGGTCGGGGTCAGAAAGCCGTTTTCCACCGCCCAACTGTCCTTCACCACCACCAGGCGGTGCAAGCGTTCATGTTTGTCGAGCACGCCGTTGACCTCATCGAGCAGGCTTTCCAGGCTCGCATGCAAGCCACCACGGGCACCGCCGGCGGCGTCCTGCAAACCGGCCGCGGACAACACGCACAAGCCCAGCGGCGCACTCAGGCCATCGCCGACCACGCACACCTGTTCGATCCGCGAATGCACCGCCAGGCGGTTCTCGATCGGCGCCGGGGCCACGTACTTGCCCTTGCTGGTCTTGAAGATCTCCTTGAGCCGCCCGGTCAGGCGCAGATTGCCGTCGGCGTCCTGCTCGCCCTTGTCGCCGGTGCGCAGGAAACCGTCCGCGGTGACGGTTTCCGCGGTCTTCTGCGGGTCCTTGAAGTAGCCGAGCATGGTCGCCCCACTGCGCACCTGGACCTCTCCAGACTCATCAATCCGCACCTCGACGTCCGGGCAGGGCCGGCCGATCCAGCCGGGTACATTCTGGCCGCTGCGACCGATGTGGGAATAACCGCAGCTTTCGGTCATGCCGTACACCTCCAGCACGTCGAGGCCCAGGCGCTGGTACCAGTTCAACAGGGTCTGCGGCACTGGCGCGGCACCGGACAAAGCGACCCGCAAGGCATCCAGCCCCAGCCCGGCCAGCACCTTGTGCCCGACCCGCTTGCCGATGAAGGGCAGGCCCAGCAGGAAGTCCAGGCGCTTGGCCGGGACCTTGCTGTACACGCCCATCTGGAACTTGGTCCAGATCCGCGGTACACCGAACAGCGCCGTGGGCCGCGCCCGTTGCAAGTCGGAAAGAAAGGTCTCCAGGCTCTCGGCGAAAAACACCGTCTGCCCGGTGTAGATCGCCGCCAGCTCGACGAACATGCGCTCGGCCACATGGCACAGCGGCAGGTAGGACAGCAGCCGGTCCGTCGGCCCGAGGCCGAACAGCTGGGTGCCGCGCGTCGCCGCAAAGCCCAGGGTGCCGAAGCTGTGCATCACGCCCTTGGGCAGACCGGTGGTGCCCGAGGTGTAAATAATGGTCGCCAGTTGCTCGGCGGCGGGGTTGGGGTCGTCCTGGATCGGCGAGCACTGCTGCAGCTCGTCCCAGCTGAAGTCGAAGCGGCCTTCGGGGCAGATCGGCAGGCTGATGGTGGGCAGCCCCGGTTTCACCCCCGGGGCCATCGCCGGCCAGTCATCGAGCTTGCCGATGAACACCAGGGCCGACTCGGAATGCTCCAGCACCTGGGCCACCGAATCGGCGGTCAGGTTGGGATACAGGGGCACGGAAACGTGACCGGCCATCCAGATCGCCAGGTCGGCGATGATCCAGTGGGCACAGTTCTTGGAAATGATCGCGACATGACTGCCCGGCGGCAGCTCGCGGGCGCGCAGCCAGTGGGCGGCACAGCGGGCCTGATGGCCGACGTCGACCCAGGTCAGCTCTTCGACCCGGCCACCGCCCTGGGGCTGGACCAGGAAACGTTGGCGGGGATGACGAGCTTCGCGCTCGTAGAACACTTCCAGCGGCAAACGAAAAGCAGCAGACATGCGACTCGCTCCTTTGTTTTTGTTCTGATCGTGAGGCTAGCCAACCAAGCACTTGCTCGGGCGACTATTCCACGCACAAAGAAACGCTGCAAGTTAAGAAATGTAGCGAAAAGAACTGATCGTCGTAGGAGCGAGCGGGCGGCGGTCCGACTTGCCCGCGATGGCCTCGACACGAAACGCCCGGCACACCGCGTTATCGTTCATCGCGAGCAAGCTTCGCTCCTACAGGGCTCAGGGATTCTTGATGCTGTTGAGGGTCATCAGGCCGGCCAGCGGCCAGTCGCCTTCGAGTTCCGCCAGGCCTGCGGTGTGCATCGGCTGGGGATTGCGCAGATGGCCGTGCTGCAACAGGCCGATCAGGTTGCCCACCAGCGGCTGGTGGCTGACCAGCAGCACGTTGTCCGCCGAGTCGAGCTGGGCGACCACCGACAGCGGGTTGTTGTCCGGCGTCAACCAGGACACGGTGCGGATTTCCGCTTCGAAACCCAGGGCTTCGCGCACCAGCTTCGCCGTCTGCTGCGCCCGCGCATAAGGGCTGGCGATGATCGCACTGAGCGGCTGGCCGATCAGGTGCGCGGCGCTGCGCAGCGCTTCCTGGCGACCATGCTCGGTCAGGTTGCGCTCGGCATCGCTGCGCGCATGCGGCTCGGCTTCACCGTGCCGCAACACCCAGAGCTTCACAGCTTGGGCTCCTCGTCACGGACCGGATGGGGCGCCGGTGGCACCACATGTGGCGCTTCGCCTTCAGGCGCGCGCGGGGCCGGCCAGTCTGCGAACGGCCAAGGCTTCTGGTCGGTGTGAAAACTGCCGAAACGACCGATCTGCGCCAGGAACTGGCTCAGGCTGTCGCCGAAGTTCATCAGGCTGGCACTTGGCGAACCATAGATCAGCCGGTAGATCAGTTGCACCAGCACCAGCGCGCCGAGGATGAATTGCGCCACTTGCCAGACCAGCACGAACACCAGCATCCACAGCACACGCAGGAGGATGGATTCGTACTTGGCTTCGGAATTCGTATCGTTCATGTCTCGCTCCTGTCCTGCTCAGTTGAAACCACTGGTGGAAATAAAGTCGACATCGGTTTTCGGCTCGCCACGCATCAGCAGCTCGATGACCTGATTCAGCGTGCGCCCCTCAAACAGGATGGCATGTAATCCGGCCACCAGCGGCATATATACGCCTACTTCCTGCGCCTTGACCTTGAGCACCTTGAGGGTGTTCACGCCTTCGGCCACCTCGCCGAGCCGGTCCACCGCCTCCTCCAGGCTCAAGCCCTCGCCCAGGGCGAAACCGACCTGATAGTTGCGGCTCTTGGGCGACGAGCAGGTGACGATCAGATCGCCGACCCCCGCCAGGCCGAGGAAGGTCATAGGGTTGGCGCCCTGGCTGACGGCGAAACGGGTCATTTCCGCCAGCGCCCGGGTAATCAGCATGCTCTTGGTGTTTTCCCCCATGCCCAGCGCCACCGCCATGCCGGCGATGATCGCGTAGACGTTCTTCAAGGCCCCGCCCAACTCGACGCCGAAGCGGTCGGCGCTGGCATAGACGCGGAAGGTACGGCCATGCAGGGCCGCCTGCACGCGCTGGCAGAGTTCTTCGTCTTCGCTGGCGACCACGGTGGCGGTCAAGGCGTGCTCGGCCACTTCACGGGCCAGGTTCGGCCCGGACAGCACGCCGATCCGCGCTTGCGGGGCGATATCCTCGAGGATTTCGCTCATCAGCTTGAAGGTCTGCGCCTCGATGCCCTTGGTCAGGCTGACCAGCAGCTTGCCGGCGAGCAGCTGCGCATGGGGCGCCAGCACCGAGCGCAAGGCGCTGGAAGGCAAGGCGACAAAACACAGGTCACTGTCGTTCAGGGTGGCCAGAAGATCAGTCACCGGCTCCACCGCCGGATGAATCTTGATGCCTTTGAGGTAACGCGGATTCTCGCGATGAATGCGAATGGCCTCCGCCTGCTCCGGGTCACGCATCCACTGCCGCACCCGATGACCGTTCTCGGCCAGCAGATTGGCCACGGCGGTACCAAAGCTTCCGCCTCCCAGGACCGCGATAGGGCGCTGTTCAGTCATATGCAATCCGTCAATCCATACAGTGGCGATGGCGGCATTATACGGGGCGGCCCTGCGGCAGCCAGCCCCGTGAACAATTAGGTGCAAATGCCGGGAAAACACCGATTTGAACCTGGAATGTCGGGGTTATCGACTGGAAAAGCCGGTCATCTCGGTTAACATGCGCGGCAATTATCCGTTATCAAGGCTGTGCCGTGTATCCTGGCCCTCCCCTCTCCCGCCCATCCCTGTTGCTGGCGCTGCTTTGCAGCACCCCGGCGCTGGCCGACGATCTGTTCCTGGACAGCCAGCCGCTGCCGGAAATCCTCACCGCCACCCGTCTGAAACAGTCCCCCGCGGCCGTTCCCGGCAGCATGACCGTGCTCGACAGCGAACTGATCAACGCCAGCGGCGCCCGCGACATCAGCGAACTGCTGCGCCTGGTGCCGGGGATGATGGTCGGCAATATCAATGGCAACCAGGCCGCGGTGAACTATCACGGCACCAATGCCAGCGAAGCGCGGCGCATGCAGGTGCTGATCGACGGGCGCTCGGTGTACCGGGCGGGCCTGGCCACCGTGGACTGGAGCGACATCCCGGTGGCCATGGAGGACATCGAGCGCATCGAGGTGTTCCGCGGCCCCAATACCGTCAGTTACGGCGCCAACGCGCTGATGGCGGTGATCAACATCATCACCCGCTCGCCCGCCAACAGCCACGGCACGCGGGTCAAAGTCACCCGCGGCCAGCGCGGCATCAGCGACTGGTACGCCAGCCAGGGCACCGGCTGGGACACCGGCGACCTGCGCCTTTCGCTGTCCGGGCAGGAAGACGACGGCTTCGACAGCGATCGCAACGGCGCCGACTACCGCGACAGCCGGCGCTTGAACCGCTTCAGCCTGTCGGTCAGCCAGATGCTCAACGAGCAACAGAGCATCGACTGGCAGCTCAGCGCCAAGGAAGGCAGCAACCAGCGCCCCTATACCTACCGCCCGGTGTTCTCCGGTATCACCTCGGCCGGCTACAACTCCGACGTGATCGCCAAGGACTATGCCGGCTCGCTGCGCTGGAACCTGGACATCAACCCGGACCACAGCCTTTATATACAAGGCTCGGCCCAGCATTGGGACCGCCAGCAGAACTGGCGCGCCTGTGACGCCGAAGTGTCGTTCAGCCCGGAACTGACCCGCCTCTGGCAGCTCAACCCGAACTACGCCGAACTGCTGGCCCGACACATGGACAATTTCACCGGCTCCGGCGCCCCTCCGGGCACCGCGGCCGAACAAGCCCTGGCGAACCAGGTGTTGACCCAATGGAAGGACGGCGCCAAGCGCACGGTCTGCGGGGACATCGACCAGAGCGCCCGCGAATCGCGCTACGACCTCGAACTGCAGGACACCCTGAGCCTGTCCGACGGCGTGCGCCTGGTCAGCGGCCTGAACTATCGCTACGACCGCGCCGACTCGGAAACCTACTTCAACGGCACCCTCGACGACAGCACCTGGCGCGCCTTCGGCCAGCTGGAATGGCGCGCCACCGAGCACTGGCTGCTGCAGGGCGGCGCCATGTTCGAGGACTCGCAGCTGAGCGGCAGCTCGCTGACCCCGCGGGTGGCGGTCAACTACCTGATCAACCCGCGCCACGGCCTGCGGGCGGTGTATTCGGAAGCGATCCGCTCGCCGGACATGTTCGAGAACAACGTCAACTGGAGCTACCGGGTCACCAAGCTGAGCCCGACCGCCTACGGCCAGCCCAGCGCCCAGTACTTCGTCAAGACCCGCGGCCCGGGCAACCTCGACCAGGAACGCATGCGTTCACGGGAGCTGGGCTACAACGGCTTTTTCGCCGATCTCGGGCTGAACCTCGATGTGAAGCTGTTCTACGACGAAATCAGCGGGATGATCAGCGAGCCGCTGCGCAACAACCAGTACATCGCCAGCAACAGCAACAACTCACGCTTCGCCGGCACTGAAACCCAGCTGGACTGGCGCCTGAACCCGGCGGACCGGCTGCGCCTGACGTACGCCTATGTCGACGCCGAGGCCAGCAACCCGCTGGACGAGCAATTGACCGCGCGCCACAGTGGCTCGGCGGGCTGGTTGCGCGACTGGGGCCAGGGCTGGTCCAGCGCGCTCTTCTATTATGGTTCCAGCGCGCTCAACAGTTACCGCTTCGAACGGGTCGATACCCGCGTCGCCAAGCGTATCCCCCTGGGCAAGGGCAGCCTGGAGCTGGCCGGCGTGCTTCAGCAACGGCTCGACGATGAGCCCACTACCTTTGTCGACAACAACTATGACTCGCACCACGTCCTCTACTTCAGTGCGGAGTTGACGTTCTAGCATGAGCCACCGTCAGTCAGGGATGACGCCTGCCTTGAACCGTTTCCGGGTTCGCCTGCTGCTGTTCTGTTGCCTCTGGGGTGCATTCCCCGCATGGGCGGCCCAGGTGTTGCTGACCGGCGCCGAAGACAGCGCCGGCGTGCAGGCCTTTGCCCAGGCACTGGCGCAACAGCGGCCCCAGGACGACGTGCGCTTCGAACCCCTGGCCAACCTGCCTGCCCCCGGTCAATTGCCAGCAGGCACCCGATTGATCCTGCTCGACCCGGCCAGCCTCGAATGGCGCCAGCAGGAGGCCCAGGGCCCGGCCACGCTGGTGCTGCGCATCGGCCGGATCCAGGCCCAACAGCGTCTGGGGGCAACCTCATCGCCCCGGCTGAGCCTGCTATGGAGCGACCCGCCGCTGGCTCGGCAATTGCGACTGATCCGCAAGATCCTCCCCCAGGCCCGGCGGATCGGCGTGCTCTACGGCGCCGACAGCGAGTTCCTGCTCAAGGAACTGCACCAGGCCGCCCATCCCCTGGGGCTGGAGATCGTCGCCGAGCGCTGGGACGACACCAATGACAGCCGTCCGCTGCAAAGCCTGCTGAAAAGCAGCGACGTCCTGCTGGGGCTGGACGACCCGCGGCTGTACAACCCGAAAACCGCGAAGAATCTGTTATTGAGCAGCTATGCCCGGCAGCTGGCGCTGATCGGCCCCAATGCCGGCTTCGTCAAGGCCGGCAGCCTGGCCAGCACCTACAGCGACCAGGAAGACTGGCTGCAGGTGCTCGACGATTTGCTGGACCGGCCCACGACCCACTGGCCGCGTACCCTGTATCCGCAACCGTTCAAGGTGTTGAGCAACCCGCAAGTGGCACGTTCCCTGGGTGTCGAACCGATTGACGAGCAATCGGTGGCGACCCAGCTGGCCGAAGGAGAAAAACGCCCATGACCTTCCGTCGCCGTTGGGACATCAGTACCCGCACCCAGATCATCTGCCTCGGCCCGGCGCTGCTGCTGACCCTGCTGCTGATCAGCTTCTTTACCTTCGTGCGGATCCAGGATCTGCGCCAGGAGCTGAACCACACCGGCCAGTTGATCGCCAACCAGTTGGCTCCGGCCACCGAGTACGGGGTGATTTCGGGCAACAGCGAAGGCCTGGAAAGCCTGCTCAAGGCCACCCTGTCCACGCCCCATGTGCGCTTTCTCGAAGTCCAGGACAGCCGCAACAAGATCCTGGTGTACGTCGAGCAGCCTTCGGAAACCCACAACCGCTCGCAGCAGGTGGAAGTGTTCCAGGCCCCGGTGCGCCTGCAACGCATCCAGCTCAACAACGATTTCTTCCAGGACGACCCGGGCGCCAGCACTACCCCCAACGCGGACTACCTGGGGCGGGTGATCGTCGGCATGTCCAACGACGCCTTCAGCCAGCGCCAGCAGGAGATCCTGTTCAAGGCCGGCATCCTCGCGCTGTTCGCCCTGCTGTTCACCTTCCTTCTGGCCCGCCGCCTGGCGGCCAGCCTGTCGCAGCCGATCAGCGCCATGGGCACCGCGGTCAAGGCCATTCAACAGGGTGACTTCAAGACTCCGCTGCCGATCGTCGACGATGCCGAGCTGGGCGATCTTTCGCGGCATATCAACAACCTCGCCGCCGGCCTCGAACAGGCCAGCCGCGAACAGCACCAGGCCATGGCCCAGTTGATCCAGACCCGCGAAGAAGCGGAGCGGGCCAACAACGCCAAGTCGGACTTCCTGGCGATGATGAGCCACGAACTGCGCACGCCCATGAACGGTGTGCTGGGCATGCTGCAACTGCTCGAAACCACGGAAATGACCGATGAGCAGCACGAATACGCGGCGCTGGCGTCCGAGTCCACCGAGCACCTGCTCAAGGTGATCAACGACATCCTCGACTTCTCGCGCATCGAGCGCTCGGCCCTGGAGCTGGAGCACATCCCGTTCAACCTCGCCGAACTCATCGGCAGCTCGGCCCAGGCCTTCCAGCACAGTGCCGCGCAGCGCGGGCTGGACCTGCAGCTGCGGCTGCCGCCCGGCATGGAGTCGCTGCAAGTCAAGGGCGACCCGACGCGCATCCGGCAGATCCTGGTGAACCTGATCGGCAACGCCTTGAAGTTCACCGAACAAGGCAGCGTCACCATCGAGCCGCAATGGCAGGCCCTGGACCACGAGCTGCTGTGGTTCACCTGTACCGTGCGCGACAGCGGGATCGGCATCAGCCCGCAAAGCCTGGAACTGATGTTCAACGCCTTCCAGCAGGCCGACAGTTCGATTTCCCGGCGCTACGGCGGCACCGGCCTGGGGCTGCCGATCGCCCGCACCCTGGCCGAACGCATGGGCGGCACCCTGCGCGCCCAGAGCGAGGAAGGCCGCGGCTCGGTGTTCACCCTGGAGATCCCGCTGGCGCTCTACCAGCAAAGCCTGCCGGTGCTGGCGCCGCGGGTGCACAGCGGGCATGCCCATGGCGAAGGACGCAATGTGCTGCTGGTGGAGGACAACCCGGTCAACCAGACCGTGATCCAGGCCATGCTGCGCAGCCTGGGCTTCACGGTCAGCATCGCCACCGACGGCGCCCAGGCCATTCGCAGCGCCGAAAGCCTGATCTTCGAGGCGATCCTGATGGATTGCCGGCTGCCGCTGATCGACGGTTACGAGGCCACCCGGCAGATCCGCCAACTGCCCGGATGCGCCGATCTGCCGATCATCGCCTTGACCGCCAACGCCTTGCAGGGCGACCGCGAAGCCTGTCTGTCGGCGGGCATGAACGATTACCTGGCCAAGCCGTTCAAACGCACGGATCTGCAGCAAATTCTCCAACGTTGGGTGCAGTAGCGGCCATTTATCGACCATCTGCGACTGGCGTGAAGGGCGAAAGTGCGGCAGTCTTAGGCACCCGAACAGGCCCCTCACAGGGCCTGTATAATAATTTCAGTGCACAAGTGTACATTCATGTCCCTTGTGCTGTGACTTTCACCACAACGCAATAGTCTATGAGTAGGCTGCCGGCTCGAGGCATGAACGCTTCGATCGGCCGGGAAGATTTGCCCCACCCTGCCGCATGGGACTATTGAGGAGCTCGCATGACCAAACAAAACGCCTTTACTCGGGAAGATCTGCTGCGCTGCAGTCGCGGTGAGCTGTTCGGCCCAGGTAACGCGCAACTGCCCGCCCCGAACATGCTGATGGTGGATCGCATCACTCACATCAGCCAAGAGGGTGGCAAGTACGGCAAAGGTGAATTGGTCGCCGAGCTGGATATCACCCCTGACCTGTGGTTCTTCGCCTGCCACTTCGAAGGCGATCCGGTGATGCCGGGCTGCCTGGGCCTCGACGCCATGTGGCAACTGGTCGGCTTCTTCCTGGGCTGGCAAGGCCTGCCGGGCCGCGGTCGCGCCCTGGGGTCGGGCGAAGTGAAGTTCTTTGGTCAGGTGCTGCCGACCGCCAAGAAAGTCACCTATAACATTCATATCAAGCGCGTCCTCAAGGGCAAGCTGAACATGGCCATCGCCGATGGCTCGGTCAGCGTCGACGGCCGCGAAATCTACACCGCCGAAGGCCTCCGGGTCGGCGTTTTCACCTCCACTGACAACTTCTAAGGGTTATCCGCATGCGCCGCGTCGTTATCACTGGTCTGGGCATCGTTTCGTGCCTGGGCAATGACAAAGAGACCGTCTCCGCTAACCTGCGTGCAAGTCGCCCTGGCATCCGCTTCAACCCGGAATATGCCGAAATGGGTCTGCGTAGCCAGGTTTCCGGCTCCATTGACCTCAACCTCGAAGAGCTGATCGATCGCAAGATCTATCGCTTCGTCGGCCACGCGGCGGCTTACGCCTACCTGGCCATGAAAGACGCCATCGCCGACTCCGGCCTGACCGAAGAGCAGGTTTCCAACCCGCGTACCGGCCTGATCGCCGGCTCCGGCGGCGCCTCGACCCTGAACCAGATGGAAGCGCTGGACATCCTGCGCGAGAAAGGCGTCAAACGCGTCGGCCCATACCGTGTAACACGGACCATGAGCAGCACCGTTTCCGCCTGCCTGGCCACTCCGTTCAAGATCAAGGGCCTGAACTACTCCATCGCTTCCGCCTGCGCCACCAGTGCTCACTGCATCGGTACCGCCATGGAACAGATCCAGATGGGCAAGCAGGACATCGTGTTCGCCGGCGGCGGTGAAGAAGAACACTGGAGCCAGTCGTTCCTGTTCGACGCCATGGGCGCCCTGTCCAGCCAGTACAACGAAACCCCGGACAAGGCTTCCCGTGCCTACGACGCCAAGCGTGACGGTTTCGTCATCGCCGGCGGTGGCGGCATGGTGGTGGTCGAGGAGCTGGAACACGCTCTGGCCCGTGGCGCGAAGATCTACGCCGAAATCGTTGGCTACGGCGCGACGTCCGACGGCTACGACATGGTGGCACCAAGCGGCGAAGGCGCAATCCGTTGCATGCAGATGGCCATGTCCACCGTCGACGCACCGATCGACTACCTGAACACCCACGGCACCTCGACTCCGGTCGGCGACGTCGCGGAAATGAAAGGCGTGCGTGAAGTGTTCGGCGACAAGGCCCCGGCCATCAGCTCCACCAAGAGCCTGTCGGGTCACTCCCTGGGCGCCGCCGGCGTTCACGAAGCGATCTACTGCCTGCTGATGATGGAAGGCAACTTCATGGCCGGTTCCGCCAACATCGAAGAGCTGGATCCGGAAGTGGCCGACATGCCGATCCTGACCAAGACTCGCGAAGACGCCACCATCAACACCGTGATGAGCAACAGCTTCGGCTTCGGCGGCACCAACGCCACCCTGGTCCTGAAGCGCTGGCAGGGCCAGTAAGCCCCGCCGCTTCGCTACATGAAAAACGCCCCGACTGGTTCGGGGCGTTTTTTATTGGGCGATTGTTTTCCGAAGCCCTTACACCGAGAACCGCGCCACCAGGGTGTTCAGGTCCACCGCCAGTCGCGACAGCTCCTGGCTCGCGGCGCTGGTCTGGTTGGCCCCGGCCGAGGTCTGCATGGCCAGGTCGCGGATGTTCATCAGGTTGCGGTCCACTTCCCTGGCCACCGCAGCCTGCTCCTCCGAGGCGCTGGCGATCACTGTGTTGCGCTCGTTGATCAGGGTGATAGCCCCGGCGATTTCCTCCAGCGCCGCCCCCGCCGCCTTGGCCAGCTCCAGGGTCGAACGGGCCCGGCTGTTGCTCTGCTGCATGGAGCTGACAGCCTGGTCGGTGCCCTGCTGAATGCCGCCGATCATCTGCTCGATCTCCTGGGTCGATTGCTGGGTGCGATGAGCCAGCGCCCGTACCTCGTCCGCCACCACCGCGAACCCGCGGCCGGCATCTCCGGCCCGCGCCGCCTCGATGGCCGCATTCAGGGCCAGCAGGTTGGTCTGCTCGGCCACCGAGCGAATCACATCCAGCACCTTGCTGATGCCATAGACCTTCTGCGCCAGCTCTTCGACCTGGGAGGCGTTGGCGGTCACGTCGTCGGCCAGGGACTCGATGGACTGCACCGTCTGCCGCACCTGCTCGCGCCCATGCTGGGCAATCAGGTCGGACTGGCGGGAGGCTTCGGACGTCGCCACGGCATTGCTGGCCACCTCCTCCACCGCGGCGGTCATCTGGTTCACCGCCGTCGCCGCCTGCTCGATTTCCTGGCTCTGCTGATGCAGGCCGCGGGTGGCGTCCTCGGTCACGCAATTGAGCTCCTCCGAGGCAGAGGCCAGCTGGCTGGAAGAGTCGGCGATGCGCCGGATGGTTTCCCGCAGGCTGTTCTGCATGGCCTTGAGCGCCTGCAGCAGGCGGGCCGGCTCATCCTTGCCGCTGATGCGGATGTCCTCGGTCAGGTCGCCGCCGGCCACCACTTCGGCCACGTTCAGCGACTGCGAGAGCGGCAGCACAATGCTGCGGGTGAGCAACAGGGCCAGGACAATGGTCATCAGTCCGGCCACCACGATCATCACGACCACCCAGACCTTGGCGCTGTTGAACACCGCCCGGGCCAGCTCGGTGGCCAGGTTGGCATTGTTCCGGTTCAGGGCCACCAGTTCGTTGAGGGTGCCCGCCAGGTCATCGGCCAGCTGGCTCATTTCGCCATTGACCACCGCGACCGCATCCTCCACCCGCCCCTGTTGCGACAGCGCCATCACCTGGTTCTGGTGTTCGAGGTAACGTTTCTCGGCGGCTTTGTAGCGATCGAACAGCACGCGCTCTTCCGGCAGCACGATCAGCGCGTTATAGCGCTCCTGGGCCACCTTCATGCCGCTCTTGATCTCATTGAGCTTGCTTTCGTTCTGCGCCAGGGCCTGGGGGCTGCGGTTGAGCAACAAGCGCATGGTCAGCGCGCGGACCCGCAGCAGGTCCTGATTCATTTCGCCCACCGACATCACACTGGGCAGCCAGTTGTTGTCGACCTCGTCGGACTGCGCACGCATGTTCGCCATCTGCAGCAGGGCGAACGCCCCCAGGCCGAACACCATCAATGCCAGCAGACCGAAGCCCAGGCCCGCACGCGGTGCAATGTTGAGACTTCTGATGCTCATTCTCCGGTTCCTTCCAAAAGCGCTGCATTCGCCATGCAGCGGGCTGCTGTTGAAAGTATCGGGTCCCGGAAAATTTGCTTAAGACGAAAACGTGATATCAAAACGCCCAAGCACTCCGATGCCTGGGCGTAAACGATTCAGCGTACGGTAAAACGCTGCTGAACCAACAAACGGTCGCCCTGGAACACCATGAAGCGCCACTCGCCGGGGATCACTTCATGACTCTCGGTGAACTCGTAGGCCATGATGTCCTGCGGCGCGCCCGGTACCAGTTTCTGGGTCACTTCGAGCTTGTCGTGACGCTTGCCATCCGGGGTACGGATGCCCGGCGTGAAATACAGCAGGGTCAGCGGCACATCCTCGACCACCTTGCCGGCCAGCTGATAACGCAGGCCGAACTTGGTGCCCAGCCGCGCAGGCACGATCTCGGTCTGCTCGATGTTTTCGTTGCTGCGCCGCAGCACCCGCTCACCCGACTGCAACGCGGCCTTCGGCCCTTCGAACACACCATATTCCACCGGTCCTTCGACACGGACTTCAGCACTGGCAAGGCCACTGAGCATCATCAGCGCCGCCAATGCGCTTAAACGGGTGAGGTGCATATCGCGCTCCTTGATTGAGATGGCGCGAGCCTATGACGCAGGCATGACAGGCTGATGACAAACCTGCATCGCTACCCTCGCCCCTCGACGGGCAGAGCGCGCCCCAGGCAGCGCGAAGTAGAAAAAGTGGAACGCACAGACAACCTAATGCTCTATAACTGCACCACCTTTCAACCGCTGTTCCGACTGCTCACTACTGCCCGAGGTCCGTCATGACTATCACCGTCAACACCGAATCCAGCGAAGGTTTCCGCCACAGCATCCAGATCGATGACCACCAATTGTTCGCCGACCTGCCCAAGACCCTGGGTGGCGAAGGTTCCGCGCCGGAGCCCCACGACTTTTTCGATGCGGCCCTGGGCGCCTGCAAGGCCCTGACCCTCAAGCTGTACGCGCAGAAAAAAGAGATTCCGCTCACGGGCGTCACGGTCGAGGTCAAGCACGACAACAGCCAGGAGCAGAAAGGCAAATACGCGCTGCACGTCAAGCTGACCCTCAAAGGCGTACTGACCGACGCCCAGCGTGAAGAACTGCATCGCGTCGCCGACCGCTGCCCGGTGCACAAGCTGATGACCACCGCCGAGGTAAGCATCGAGACCCACCTTTCCGAAGGCGCCTTCAGCCAGTAACGCCATGCTCCGTACACGCGGGTTATGCTTGCGGGCATAACCCGATCAGCCTGGAATGCACCATGAACACACCGCTCGTGATCCGTCCTCGTATCGAGGACGTCGAAGGCCAACCCATCCTGCGCCCGCTGCCCTCGGCCCAATGCCGCAGCGTCGGGCCCTTCGTGTTTTTCGATCACATGCTGCAAACCCGCTACCCCGCGGGCAAGGGCATGAATATCCGCCAGCATCCGCATATCGGCCTGTCGACCCTGACCTACCTGTTCCAGGGGCAGATCCAGCACAAGGACAGCCTGGGTTCCGATCAGGTAGTGAACCAGGGGGATGTCAGCTGGATGACCGCCGGCAGCGCCATCGCCCATGTCGAGCGCACCCCAAAGGCGCTGATCGACAGCGACTTCAGCATGCATGGCCTGCAAGTCTGGCTGGCCTCCCCCAAGGCCCATGAACAAGGCCCGGGGCACTACAGCCACCACCCGGCCGCGACCCTGCCGGTCAGCGACAACCTTGGGGTCAAGATCCGCATGATCGCCGGCAGCGGTTTCTGCCTGGAGTCGCCGGTCCCGGTGCTCTCGCCGACCCTGTATGCCGAACTGCAGCTGCAGACCGCGACCACCCTGCTGATCCCCGCCGAACACGAGGAGCGCGCCCTGTACGTGCTCGAAGGCGACGCCCAGCTGGACGGCGAGCCCGTCGAGCCCCATGCGCTGGTGATCCTGCCGGCCGGAACCACCCCCACCCTGTTCGCCGACAGCGACTGCCATGCCGTGCTGTTCGGCGGTGCGCCGCTGGATGGTCCACGACGGATCAACTGGAACTTCGTCTCCAGCGACCCGGCCCGTATCGATGAAGCCCGCCAACGCTGGGCCGCCGGCGACTGGCCGACGGTCCCGGGAGAAAGCGAACGAATCGAACTGCCCAAAGGCAAAGGCTCGCCGTCACCCCTGTAGCGGCGGGCGTGCGGCGGCTCGGAACTGGCCAGACACCGGCCAGTCTCCACCGCCGCCAGGTTGCGGGTAGCCGGATCCCGGCCTATGGTCCAAGCGATGCATTGCCTGCGACCACCGCGCGATGATTCGCCGTGGGTCGCTGTCCATCCAGCGCAGCTTTGCGCAGCGAGGTGACAACATGCCAAACGATTCCCGTCCTGCCGTGCTCGAACTGATCGGCAACACGCCGCTGGTGCGTGTCAGCCGTTTCGATACCGGCCCCTGTACGCTGTTTCTCAAGCTTGAATCGCAAAACCCCGGAGGTTCGATCAAGGACCGCATCGGCCTGGCGATGATCGACGCCGCCGAGCGCGACGGTCGCCTGCGACCCGGCGGCACCATAGTCGAGGCCACCGCCGGCAACACTGGCCTGGGCCTGGCCCTGGTCGGCCGCGCCAAGGGCTACCGGGTGGTCCTGGTGGTGCCGGACAAGATGTCCACCGAGAAGGTCCTGCACCTCAAGGCGATGGGCGCCGAAGTGCACATCACCCGCTCCGATGTCGGCAAGGGCCACCCTGACTACTACCAGGACATGGCCGCGCGGCTGACCAAGGATATTCCCGACGCCTTCTTCGCCGATCAGTTCAACAATCCGGCCAACCCGCTGGCCCACGAATGCAGCACCGCGCCGGAAATCTGGGCCCAGACCCAACATGATGTGGACGCCATAGTGGTCGGCGTCGGCTCCGCCGGTACCCTGACCGGGCTGACCCGTTTCTTCCGCCGGGTGCAGCCGGACCTGGAGATGGTCCTGGCCGACCCGGTGGGCTCGGTGATGGCCGAATACAGCCGCAGCGGCACCCTGGGCACGCCCGGCTCCTGGGCGGTGGAAGGCATCGGCGAAGACTTCATTCCGTCCATTGCCGACCTTTCCAGCGTGCGCAAGGCCTATTCCATCAGCGACGAGGAAAGCTTCGAGCACGCCCGCCAGCTGTTGCGCGCCGAGGGCATTCTCGGCGGCTCTTCCACCGGCACCCTGCTGGCCGCGGCCCTGCGCTACTGCCGCGAGCAGACCGAGCCGAAGCGGGTGGTCAGCTTCGTCTGCGACACCGGCACCCGCTACCTGTCGAAGATCTACAACGACCAATGGATGAACGACCAGGGCCTGCTTGCGCGCAAGCGCTACGGCGACCTGCGCGACCTGATCGCGCGGCGCTTCGAGGACGGCCGGGTGATCAGCGTGGGGCCGGACGACACCCTGCTCACCGCCTTCCAGCGCATGCGCCTGGCCGACGTCTCGCAACTGCCGGTGCTGGTGGACGGGCAGCGGCTGGTCGGGGTGATCGACGAGTCGGACATCCTCCTGGGCGTGCACGAAGACGCTTCGCACTTTCGCCAGACCGTGGCCAGCGCGATGAGCGATCAGCTGGAAACCCTGCCTCCCGGCGCCAGCCTGGCTGAACTGGAGGCGGAACTCGACCGTGGCTTCGTGGCGATCATCGCCGACGCCTCGGGCTTCCACGGCTTGATTACCCGGGTCGACATGCTCAATCACTTACGGAGATCCTTAACATGAGTCAGCAGGATGAAACCGGCGCGCCGCGTGCCTTTGCCACCCGGGTAATCCATGCGGGGCAGACGCCGGACCCTTCCACCGGGGCGCTGATGCCGCCGATCTACGCCAATTCCACCTATGCCCAGCAGAGCCCCGGGGTGCACAAGGGGCTCGACTACGGGCGCTCGCACAACCCCACGCGCTGGGCGCTGGAGCGCTGTGTGGCGGACCTCGAGGGCGGCACCCAGGCCTTCGCCTTCGCCTCCGGGCTGGCAGCGATTTCCAGCGTGCTCGAACTGCTCGACGCCGGCGCGCATATCGTTTCCGGCAATGACCTGTATGGCGGCACCTTCCGCCTGTTCGAACGGGTGCGCCGGCGCAGCGCCGGGCATCGCTTCAGCTTCGTCGACCTGTCCGACCTCTCGGCCTTCGAAGCGGCGCTGCAGGACGATACCCGGATGGTCATGGTCGAGACTCCGAGCAACCCCCTGCTACGCCTCACCGACCTCGCCGCCATCGCGCGCATCTGCCGCGCCCGGGGCATCAT
Organism: Pseudomonas sp. 22526; assembly: GCF_052044735.1. NCBI lineage: Bacteria > Pseudomonadati > Pseudomonadota > Gammaproteobacteria > Pseudomonadales > Pseudomonadaceae > Pseudomonas > Pseudomonas sp. 22526. The sequence continues at coordinate 148,195 of NZ_JBQENK010000004.1, read as the reverse complement.
CTGCGTCGCCGACAACACCTTTGCCAGCCCGTGGATCCAGCGCCCGCTGGAGCTGGGCTTCGACATAGTGCTGCACTCGACGACCAAGTACCTGAACGGCCACTCCGACGTGATCGGCGGTATCGCAGTGGTCGGACAGAACCCTGACCTGGCCGAGCGCCTGGGCTTCCTGCAGAACGCCGTGGGGGCCATCGCCGGGCCGTTCGACGCCTTCCTCACCCTGCGTGGGGTGAAGACCCTGGCGCTGCGTATGGAGCGCCACTGCAGCAACGCCCTGGAACTGGCGCAATGGCTGGAACGCCAGCCCCAGGTGGCGCGGGTCTACTACCCGGGCCTGCCGTCACACCCGCAGCACGCCCTGGCGCAGCGGCAGATGCGCGGTTTCGGCGGGATGATTTCCCTGGATCTGAACTGCGACCTGGCCGGTGCCAAGCGTTTTCTCGAGAGCGTGCGGATCTTCGCCCTGGCCGAAAGCCTGGGAGGCGTGGAAAGCCTGATCGAGCACCCGGCGATCATGACCCACGCCAGCATTCCCGCGGAAACCCGGGCGCAGCTCGGCATCGGCGATGCCCTGGTGCGTTTGTCGGTTGGGGTCGAGGATGTGGAGGATCTGCGCGCCGACCTGGCCCAGGCGCTGACGCGTATTTGAATAAGTAACAGGCACAAAAAAGCCCGTTTTGCGTACAAGGCGGCTCACTGAGAGCCGCATTGCATCGCCAGGCGGGCTTGTCGTTTCCAGGGCTCAGCCCTTGAACACTTCTTCCAGCAGGTTGTGCATCGAGGTAAAGGCACGGCCCGCGGTCCTGGCGTCGTACATCATCATGCCCGGCACATTGGCGTGCGGATCGGTGAAGGAATGCACCGCGCCGCCGTAGCTCAGCAACTGCCAATCCACGCCCGCGGCGTTCATTTCCGCTTCGAAGGCCGGCAACTGCTCTTTCGGCACCAACGGGTCGGAGGCGCCATGCAGCACCAGTACCGAGCCCTTGATATTCCCCGCGTCGGCCGGGTTCGGCGTATCCAGGGTGCCGTGGAAGGACACCGCGGCTTTCAGCGGCGCACCGCTGCGCGCCAGCTCCAGGGAGCAGCAGCCACCGAAGCAGAAGCCGAAGGTGGCAAGCTTCGCCTTGTCCAACGCAGCTTCCTGCTGGCTTTGCAGCGCCTCGAAGGCTGCCTGCATGCGCTTGCGCAGCAAGGCCCGATCATTCTTCAGCGGCATCATGGCGGCGCCCGCCTCGTCACCATTGCTCGGACAGACCTGTTGCCCGTACAGGTCGGCGATCAGCACCACATAACCCTTGGCGGCCACCGCCTCGGCGATCTTCTCGGCGCCGGCGCTGACCCCCATCCAGTTCGGCGCCATCAACAGCCCCGGGCGCGGCCCTTTGTGGCTGGCATCGAACGCCAGGCGGCTTTCATAGGCTTGACCATCAATCTGGTAGACCAGGGAACGAACAGTGACTTGGCTCATTTCAGACTCCTGATTCAAAAACACCTGAATGAAAAAACCCGCCGAAGCGGGTTTTTATGCAACGCAGTTAAACCGACAGTTCAACCAGCAGCTTGTTCAGGCGGCGCACATAGGCGGCCGGGTCTTTCAAGCTGTCGCCGGCAGCCAGGGCCGCCTGATCGAAGAGGATGTGCGACAGATCGCCGAAGCGCTCGTCGCTCCGCTCGCCGTCGAGTTTCTCGATCAACGGGTGAGCCGGGTTGAATTCGAAGATCGGCTTGGAATCCGGCACCTTCTGCCCGCTGGCCTCGAGGATCTGGCGCATCTGCAGGCCCAGGTCCTGTTCGCCGATCGCCAGGATCGCCGGGGAATCGGTCAGGCGGTGGGAAACCCGCACTTCGCTGACGCTCTCGCCCAGGGCGGTCTTGATCCGCTCCACCAGGCCTTCCTTGCTCTTGGCGACTTCTTCCGCGGCCTTCTTGTCCTCTTCCGAGTCCAGGTTGCCCAGGTCCAGGTCACCACGCGCCACGTCGACAAAGCTCTTGCCGTCGAAGTCGCTCAGGTAGCTCATCAGCCACTCGTCGATGCGGTCGGTCAGCAGCAGCACTTCGATGCCTTTCTTGCGGAAGACTTCCAGGTGCGGGCTGTTCTTGACCTGCGCGTAGGTTTCGCCGGTGAGGTAGTAGATCTTGTCCTGACCTTCCTTGGCGCGCGCCAGGTAGTCGGCCAGGGAAACATTCTGCTCGCCGTCGTCGCCCTGGGTGGAGGCGAAGCGCAGCAGGCCGGCGATCTTTTCCTTGTTGGCGAAGTCTTCGGCCGGGCCTTCTTTCATCACCTGGCCGAAGTTTTTCCAGAAGCCCTTGTATTGCTCAGGCTCGTTCTTCGCCAGTTTTTCCAGCATGTCCAGCACGCGCTTGGTCAGCGCCGACTTCATGGAGTCGATGATCGGGTCTTTCTGCAGGATTTCCCGCGACACGTTCAGCGACAAGTCGTTGGAGTCGACCACGCCCTTGATGAAGCGCAGGTACAGCGGCAGGAAGGATTCTGCCTGGTCCATCACGAACACGCGCTGCACGTACAGTTTCAGGCCTTTCGGCGCTTCACGCTGGTACAGGTCGAATGGCGCACGGGCCGGCACGTAGAGCAGCGAGCTGTATTCCAGCTTGCCTTCGACCTTGTTGTGGCTCCAGCTCAGCGGGTTCTCGAAATCGTGGGCGATGTGCTTGTAGAACTCCTGGTATTCCTCGTCCTTGATCTCGGTACGCGGACGGGTCCACAGGGCACTGGCGCGGTTGACGGTTTCCCATTCCTGCGCAGGCTTCTCCTCGCCTTCGGCGGCAGCAGCCTCTTTCGGCAGCTCGATCGGCAGGGCGATATGGTCGGAGTACTTCTTGATGATGTTGCGCAGGCGCCAGCCATCGGCGAACTCGTCTTCGCCGGACTTCAGGTGCAGGACGATACGGGTACCGCGGTCGGCCTTGTCGATGGTCGCGACTTCGAACTCGCCTTCGCCCTTGGAGGACCAGTGCACGCCTTCGCTGGCGGCGAGGCCGGCACGACGGGTGAAGACATCGACCTTGTCGGCAACGATGAAGGCGGAATAGAAGCCCACGCCGAACTGGCCGATCAGGTGCGAATCCTTCTTCTGGTCGCCCGTGAGGTTTTTCATGAAATCGGCGGTGCCGGACTTGGCGATGGTCCCCAGGTGGGTGATCACATCTTCCCGGCTCATGCCGATGCCGTTGTCTTCGAGGGTGACGGTCTTGGCGTCCTTGTCGAAGCTCACACGGATTTTCAGCTCCGCGCCACCTTCCAGCAACTCAGGCTTGGACAGGGCTTCGAAGCGCAATTTGTCGACAGCGTCAGAGGCGTTCGAGATCAGTTCGCGAAGGAAGATTTCCTTGTTGGAATACAGCGAATGGATCATGAGGTGCAGCAGTTGCTTTACCTCGGTCTGGAAGCCCAGGGTTTCCTTTTGAGTTTCCACACTCATGGTCATCAAACTCCAATCAGATGGCATAAGCCGCGCCCGGAGGGCTTACGGCGGGATGTCCACAGAGTTGGGGGCTATACCTGAGATTTCAAGGGCCTGGACTTTCTTCAAGCTTGAAATGTGCTCGGGCGGTGGCAATCGGCTCCTGCGCGCTGCTCTGCCAGGCGGTGATGGCCACGTTCGCCACCCGCCGGCCCTGGCGGCAGACCTGGCATCTGGCATAGGTATCGCGAAACTGCCCGGCACGCAGGTAGTCGAGGGAGAAGTCGATGATCTTCGGCACGCCGGGCGAGCCGGTACCAATCAACAGATGCAGGGCCGCCGCCAGCTCCATGAAACCGGCGATCACCCCACCGTGCAGGGCCGGCAGCAACGGGTTGCCAATGTTGTCGCGGTTGGCGGGCAGGCGAAACAGCAACTCATCGCCCTGCCGCGAACACTCGATACCGATCAGCCTGGCGTAGGGAATCAGCTGCAGCAGTGCCGCGTAATCGCCTTGCTGGTGGGCTCGCTGCACCTGCTCCTGGAAATCGTCGCTCATGGCTGCTCACCCTTGATGGCGCCGGCAAAACCTTTGCTGCCCTTGATGCCCTTGCCCATGCGCATGAAGGTGCCCACCACATGGGCAACGGGGTGCTCGGGATCGTCCTGATAGGCAAAACCGCGGGTGAAAATCACATCGGTGGTCACCCGATAGCACTGGGCAAAGCCATATACGCTTTTGCCCGGCTCTGCCGGGTGCATGTAATCGACACGCAAATCCAGGGTCGGACAGACTTCGAATTCCGGCAGGACGCACAAAGTGGCCATGCCGCAGGCGGTGTCCATCAACGAGGTCAGCGCGCCACCGTGGATCACTCCAGTCTGTGGGTTGCCGACTATCTGCGGGCTGTAAGGCAGCATCAGGGTGATGCCGTCTTGTGAAGCGCTGTGCACGCTCATTGCCAATACCTGGCAATGGCGCAGCGCCGACAGAAACCGCGTCGCCCGCTCAAAAACAGGGTTTTGCTCCATAAGGCAATTCTCTAGTTGGTGTCAAAACCGCTCAGTTAAGGAGACCGGTAAAAGTTCCATATTGCTGGCACTTTATATATCTTTAACTTTCAAGGAACTTAACCTGTAGAGCCATGCTCGAAAGGCCAGAAGATATCTTCAATAAGGAGAAACACCCCATGCGTAAGACTTTAGCTATTGCCCTGATGCTGACCGCTTCCCTCGGTCTCGCTGCCTGCGATAAAAAATCCGAGGACAAAGCTCAAGATGCCAACCAACATGCCGAGCAAGCTCAACAGAAACTGAACGAAGCTCAGGATAAAGTGAACGAAGCCGCAAAAGAAACCGTCGATGCAGCCAAAGATCAGGTTGAATCGAGCAAAGCAGCTGTTGAAGAAGCTGCCAAGGAAGCCGCTCCTAAAACCAACTAATCCGGTTTTAGTGCAGCAAAAAGAAAGCCCGCCTAGTGCGGGCTTTACTTTGTCTGGAATAACCTCTAAGCCAACAGGCGGCGAAAAATCGGACTAAGCATCAGCAACATTGAACAGAGCAGACCGATAAACCAGACCAGACTGCGCTGCCAGGCAAGATCCGCCCAATAGCACAGCAGATAGATAACCCGGGTAATGACGAAGACGATCGCCAGGCCGTCGATCAACCAGCCCTGAGTCTGGGTGGTATGGGCCATCAGCACCCCGACCGCGAATAACATGAAGGCTTCGAAACTGTTCTGGTGCGCCGCCACCGCCCGGGCGCCGAACCCGGTGAGTTGCGCCTGTTGCTGGCGTGGCAGGTGATTGTTGTAACCACCCTGCTCTTTCATGGCCCTGGCCACCGGCATCCGTGCCACGTAAATCAGCAGTGCGCTGATAAACACACACCAGAACGCGATACTCATCAGGCAATCTCCTTGTTCACCTCGGGCAATGGCGCCTCTGTAGGGGTATAGACCATCACGTCCAACACGTCGGAATGAAACTCCCGGCGGTACAGCACCAGCACCACGCCCGCGCTCATCAGCATGAACAGCCAGGGGCTGACGAACCAGGCCAGCATGCTCATGCCGAAGTAATAGGAACGCAGGCCGAAGTTGAACTGGTTGGCGGCCATGGAAATCACCCGCGCGGCCCGCATGGCAAAGGCTTTGCGCTCCTGTTCGGAAACATGCCGTTCACCGATCATCGGCGCCGAGCCCACGAGGATGGCGGCGAAGTTGTACTGGCGCATGCACCAGCTGAAGGTGAAGAAGGCATAGACGAACACCAGGGCCAGGCACAGCAGCTTGATCTCCGACATGCCCTGGGAGGCCTGCTGCACCATGGGAATGTCGGCCAGCAGCGACACCGCACGCTCGGAAGCGCCGAGCACAGTGAGGATACCGGCAAGGATAATCAGGGTGCTGGAGGCAAAGAACGAGGCATTGCGCTCCAGGTTGCCGATCACGCTGGCGTCGGCGATACGGTTGTCGCGCAGCAGCATGCGGCGCATCCAGTCTTCCCGGTACAGGTGCAGCACGCTGGCCAGGCACGCGGTGTCGCGGCCCTTCCACGTGGCGTAGCGGGTATAGCCGCCCCAGCAGATGACAAACCAGAGGGCGGCGATGAGATGGATCAGGTTGGCTTCGACGAACGACATGCAGGTTCCCGGATAGGCGTTGGCAGAGTGCGGATACAACTGGCACTGCTTCGACGTTGATCGAGGAAAAAAGACACCATCCGCCGCCCATAAAAAATGCCCCGTATCGCTGGATACGGGGCATTTTTTTGGCTACTCGGTGCCCGCTTGTGACGGGCCCGGGCAGATAGCGGTTTAGGCCAGCGCTTCGCTGCGCTTGCCCAGCAGGCGGTCGCAGACCACCGCGACCACCAGGGTCATGACCGAAGGCACCAGCCACGCCAGGCCCTGCTCGCTCAGCGGCAGGTGCATCAACTGGGTTGGCATCCAGTCCGCCAGGCCGGCGCCCTTGAGGGCGTCGATCAGGCCGAACAGGAAGGACACCAGCATCACCGGACCGACGATGCGGCCTTGCTCATGCCAGAAGTCCTTGCAGAAGCTCAGGGCCACCAGGGCGATGCACGGCGGGTAGATGGCGGTCAGCACCGGGATGGAGAAAGCGATCAGCTTGGTCAGGCCCAGGTTGGACACCAGCAGCGAGAACGCCGCCAGGATGATCACCAGGGTCTTGTACGACAGCGGCAGTACGCGGCTGAAGTACTCGGCGCAGGCACAGGTCAAACCAACCGCGGTCACCAGGCAGGCCAGGGAAATCAGCACGGCCAGGAAGCCGCTGCCCAGGGAGCCGAAGGTGTGTTGCACGTAAGCGTGCAGCACCGCCGCGCCGTTGGTGGCGCCGGCCGCGACTTCGTGGCTGCCCGAACCCAGGCGGAACAGGCTGACATACACCAGCGCCAGGCCGACGCCGGCAATCAGCCCGGCGATGATCGCGTAACGGGTGATCAGGCGTGGCGACTCGACACCGCGGGAACGGATGGCGTTGACGATGACGATGCCGAACACCAACGCGCCCAGGGTATCCATGGTCAGGTAACCATTGATGAAGCCCTGGGAGAACGGCGCCGCGACGTATTCGGGAGTCGCCACACCGATATCACCGGCTGGCAAGGCGAACGCGGCGATGCCCAGTACGGCCAGGGCGATGATCTTCAGCGGCGCGAGGAAACGCCCAACGGTGTCCAGCAGGCGTCCCGGGTAGAGGGAGATGAAGAACACCAGCAGGAAATACGCCGAGCTATAGAGGAACAGCGCCAGCGGGCTTTCGCCGGTCAGCGGCGCCAGGCCCACTTCGAAGGACACGGTCGCGGTCCGCGGCGTCGCGAACAACGGGCCGACCGCCAGGTAGCAGACCGCCGCCAGCAGGCCACCGGCGATTTTGCCGATCGGGCTGCTCAGCGCGTCCATCGCGCCGCCGACCTTGGCCAGGGCCACGACGGTCACCACCGGCAAGCCCACAGCGGTGATCAGAAAGCCCAGCGCCGCGATCCAGACGTTAGGTCCGGACTGCAAGCCGACGATAGGCGGGAAGATGATATTGCCGGCCCCGACGAACAGGGCAAAGGTCATAAAACCCAGTGCCAGAATGTCCTGGCCTTTCAACACTTTCATTAGGGAAATACCACACTACTGAATCGGAATTTAGAGAGGGATTTCCCTTATGGGTGAGGGAAATGCTGTCGGTCCGTATAGGACTGACCCGTTTAGCGCGCAGCTTCCTTGTGGGACGCAGACGCAAAAGAGGCGGCTAGACTACCGAATTTGTAAGACAAACGCACTGTTAGAGGGCGAACTGTCCGATAAGCGACATTTCCGTGTCGCGTTTATATAGATAAATGGCTGTTGGCCATGATTATGGCCAGGCCCCTCCGGTTCTGTAGGAGCGAAGCTTGCTCGCGATCAGGCCATCGAACACCACAATTCCCCTTCCCCACAAAGCACAAAGGCCACCCGAAGGTGGCCTTTGTTGGTGGAGCGTCAGCTAAGCGCGAGGCTTACTTGACAGCCCAGCCAGTCAGCTCGGCCAGGGCCTTGCCGATGTCTGCCAGCGAACGCACGGTTTTCACGCCTGCGTCTTGCAGAGCAGCGAATTTCTCGTCTGCAGTGCCTTTGCCGCCAGAGATGATTGCGCCAGCATGGCCCATGCGCTTGCCCGGAGGAGCAGTCACACCAGCGATGTAGGAAACAACCGGCTTGGTCACGTTAGCCTTGATGTAGGCAGCCGCTTCTTCTTCAGCCGAACCGCCGATCTCGCCGATCATCACGATCGCTTCGGTCTTCGGGTCTTCCTGGAACAGCTTCAGGATGTCGATGAAGTTGGAGCCTGGGATCGGGTCACCACCGATGCCGACGCAAGTGGACTGACCGAAACCGGCGTCAGTGGTCTGCTTGACGGCTTCGTAAGTCAGGGTGCCGGAACGGGAAACGATACCGACCTTGCCTGGCAAGTGAATGTGACCTGGCATGATGCCGATCTTGCATTCGCCTGGAGTGATCACGCCTGGGCAGTTAGGGCCGATCAGGGTAACACCCAGCTCGTCGCACTTGACCTTGGCATCCAGCATATCCAGGGTAGGAATGCCTTCGGTGATGCAGACGATCAGCTTGATGCCGCCGAAAGCCGCTTCCAGGATGGAGTCCTTGCAGAAAGGAGCTGGAACGTAGATCACGCTGGCGGTGGCGCCAGTGGCAGCTACAGCGTCTTTCACGGTGTTGAAGACAGGCAGGCCCAGGTGCTCGGTGCCGCCTTTGCCCGGAGTTACGCCGCCAACCATCTTGGTGCCGTATTCGATGGCTTGCTGGGTGTGGAAACTACCTTGCGAACCGGTAATACCCTGGCAGATAACTTTGGTGTCTTTATTGATCAGGACGCTCATTATTTGCCCTCCGCAGCTTTGACAACTTGTTGAGCAGCGTCGGTCAGGCTGGTAGCAGCGATGATGTTCAAGCCGCTTTCTGCCAGTACTTTAGCGCCCAGTTCAGCGTTGTTGCCTTCAAGGCGAACAACAACCGGGATTTTCACGCCGACTTCTTTCACGGCGCCGATGATGCCTTCGGCAATCATGTCGCAACGAACGATGCCGCCGAAGATGTTGACCAGTACTGCAGCGACGTTGGTGTCGGACAGGATGATCTTGAAGGCTTCGGTCACGCGCTCTTTGGTAGCACCACCACCTACGTCGAGGAAGTTGGCTGGCTTGCCGCCGTGCAGGTTGACGATGTCCATGGTACCCATGGCCAGACCGGCACCGTTGACCATGCAGCCGATGTTGCCTTCCAGGGCCACGTAGTTCAGTTCGAACTTGGCAGCGTGCGCTTCGCGCGGATCGTCCTGCGACGGATCGTGGAAAGTCTTCAGCTTAGGCTGACGGTACATGGCGTTGGCGTCGATGTTGATCTTCGCGTCCAGGCAGTGCAGATCGCCATCAGCCTTGATCACCAGCGGGTTCACTTCCAGCAGAGCCAGATCGTGGTCCTGGAACAGTTTGGCCAGACCAACGAAGATCTTGGCGAACTGGGCAACTTGCTTGCCTTCCAGACCCAGCTGGAAAGCCAGCTCGCGACCCTGGAATGGCTGAGCGCCAACCAGTGGATCGATAGTGGCCTTGAGAATTTTTTCTGGAGTGTCGTGAGCGATTTTCTCGATGTCCACGCCACCTTCGGTGGAAGCCATGAACACGATGCGACGGCTCGAACGGTCGACGACAGCGCCCAGGTACAGCTCTTTAGCGATATCAGTGCACGATTCAACCAGGATCTTGGTGACTGGCTGACCATTGGCGTCAGTCTGGTAAGTCACCAGACGCTTGCCCAACCACTGTTGAGCGAATGCTTTAGCGTCTTCTTTGCTGCGAACCAGCTTTACGCCGCCCGCTTTACCGCGACCACCGGCGTGAACCTGGGCTTTGACAACCCACTCGGAGCCGCCGATCTTGTCGCAAGCTTCTGCTGCTTCTTCCGGGGTGTCTACCGCGTAGCCTTTGGATACTGGCAGGCCGTATTCAGCGAACAGCTGCTTACCCTGATACTCGTGAAGATTCATGCTTTTTACCGTCTTCGTTAGGTACTGCGCATTCGGCGCTGCGCTCTTGATGAGTGCCGCGCCACCTGTGACCGCTCCTCACCGGACTCCCCTGCCCCGCCTCCGCAGCCTGGGCTGCGGCACAACGCATGAAGATTCCCGTGAGGTCGAGTCCAGCGGACGTTCCGCGGTGAGTCTTGCTCGCAAGGCTCACGACGGGCAATCCGCCGTGGTTTCTTATTGTCTTAACGCTTTTTGCGGTTGGCGATGTGGATGGCGCCGCCATTCACTGCCAGTGCTGCTTCGTGCAGCGCTTCGGACAGGGTCGGATGGGAGAAAACCATCATGCCCAGGTCTTCGGCGCTGGTGCCGAATTCCATGCCGATCGCACCTTGCTGAACCAGTTCCGCCGCGCTCGGGCCGATCACGTGGACGCCCAGTACGCGGTCAGTCTTGGCATCAGCGATAACTTTTACGAAACCGCCGGTGTCGTTGGCTGCCATGGCACGGCCGCTGGCTGCGAACGGGAAGGTGCCGACGTTAACTTCAACGCCTTCAGCTTTCAAGGTCTGCTCGGTTTTACCGACCCACGCGATTTCCGGGTGAGTATAAATAACCGAAGGGATCAGGTCATAGTTCATCTGAGCCTTGTGGCCCTTGATGCGCTCGACGACCATGATGCCCTCTTCCGAGGCCTTGTGCGCCAGCATCATGCCGCGAACCACGTCGCCGATCGCGTAAACGCCCGGTACGGTGGTGGCGCAGTGATCGTCAACGTGCACGAAACCGCGCTCGTCGAGGGTCACGCCGCAATCGGCAGCCAGCAGATCAGTGGTCACCGGACGGCGACCAACGGCTACGATCAGCTTGTCGAAAGTGATGTTCTGTTCGCCGTTGGCATCGGTGTAGGTCACGACCACTTCTTCGCCGTTGACCTTGGAGCCGGTGACGCGAGCGCCCAGCTTGATGTCCAGGCCCTGTTTGGTCAGGGTTTTCAGCGCTTCCTTGGAGACCGCGGTGTCGGCAGCCATCAGGAAGGTGTCCAGGGCTTCCAGGACGGTCACTTCAGCGCCCAGACGGGACCATACCGAACCCAGTTCCAGACCGATCACGCCAGCGCCGATCACGCCCAGACGTTTTGGTACGGATTGGAATTCCAGGGCGCCGGTGGAGTCGACGATCACTTTCTGATCGACCGGAGCCGGTGGAATGTCGATTGGACGGGAGCCTGGCGCCAGGATGACGTTCTCGGCTTCGATCACTTCCACCGAGCCGTCTGGCTTGGTGACTTCGACTTTCTTACCGGCCAGCAGTTTGCCGTGGCCCTGGATGGAGGTCACGCCGTTGGCCTTGAACAGGGTGGCAACACCGCTGGTCAGGTTTTTCACGATGTTGGCCTTGCGGCCGACCATCGCAGGCACGTCCATGGACACGCCAGCGTGGCTGATACCGTGGATCGCGAAACCGTCTTGGGCTTCGTGGAATTTCCAGGAGCTGTCCAGCAGCGCCTTGGAAGGGATGCAGCCGACGTTCAGGCAAGTACCGCCGAGGGCCAGTTTGCCCTCCTTGTCGGTATATTTCTCGATGCAGGCAGTCGTGAGGCCGAGTTGCGCAGCTTTAATGGCAGCTACATAGCCGCCTGGGCCTGCGCCAATCACTACCACGTCGAATTTCTGAGTCATGTGTCATTCCTTCTCGAATCAAACCGGACGGCCCCTTGTGGAGGCCGTCGTGGGACGAAGCTGTTCGTTTCGGCGAAAGGCCGATCATCACTGATCGGCCCAGGCTACGAAATCAGATATCCAGCAGCAGACGAGCCGGGTCTTCCAGCAGGTTCTTGATGGTAACCAGGAAGGTCACTGCTTCTTTGCCGTCGATCAAACGGTGATCGTAGGACAGAGCCAGGTACATCATCGGACGGATAACCACCTGACCGTTGATCGCCATAGGACGCTGCAGAATGTTGTGCATGCCCAGGATCGCCGCTTGCGGCGGGTTGACGATCGGAGTCGACATCATCGAACCGAAAGTACCACCGTTGGTGATGGTGAAGGTACCGCCGGTCATCTCTTCCATCGACAGTTTGCCGTCACGGGCTTTCTTGCCGAAGGTAGCGATGCCGCCTTCGATTTCAGCCAGGCTCATCAGTTCGGCGTTACGCAGAACCGGAACCACCAGGCCGCGGTCGCTGGACACGGCAACACCGATGTCGGCGTAGCCGTGGTAAACGATGTCGGCGCCGTCGATCGAGGCGTTGACCGCAGGGAAACGCTTCAGCGCTTCGGTGGCGGCCTTGACGAAGAACGACATGAAGCCCAGGCGTACGCCGTTGTGGGACTTCTCGAACAGATCCTTGTACTTCGAACGCAGGGCCATGACTTCGGTCATGTCGACTTCGTTGAAAGTGGTCAGCATCGCCATGTTCGACTGGGCTTCGACCAGACGCTCGGCAACCTTGGCACGCAGACGGGTCATCGGAACGCGCTTCTCGACGCGGTCGCCGGCAGCGAATACCGGAGCAGCAGCGGCAGGAGCAGCAGCCTTGGCAGGCGCGGCAGCCGGAGCGGCTTTCTTGGCAGCAACGGCTGCAACCACGTCTTCCTTGGTCACGCGACCGCCTTTGCCGGTACCGGCAACGGAGGCAATGTTGATGCCGTTCTCTTCAGCCAGCTTGCGCGCGGCAGGAGCAGCGATTGGATCTTCTTCGCCTTCGGCGGCAGGAGCTGCGGCCTGAGCGGCAGCTGGTGCGGCAGCGGCTGGAGCAGCAGCGGCGCCTTCAGCGATGGAGCCCAGTACTTCGTCGGACAGAACGGTGTCGCCTTCGTTCTTGACGATAGCGCCCAGTACGCCGTCAGCGGTGGCCAGAACTTCCAGCACGACCTTGTCGGTTTCGATGTCGACGATCAGCTCGTCGCGCTTGACGGCGTCGCCCGGTTTTTTGTGCCAGGTGGCAACGGTGCCATCGGCAACCGATTCCGGGAAAGTGGGGGCTTTGATCTCGATAGCCATTATCTGTGGTTCCTTAAATTCGGTTTCAGGTGCGCGAAGGCGTTAAACAGTGAAAGCATCTTGCAGCAGTTTTTCCTGCTGCTCGGCGTGCATCGATGCATAACCACAAGCTGGGGCAGCAGAAGCGTCACGACCGGCGTACTCGAGTACGAGCGACTTGTTGTGACCGCTGATGATGCGACGCATGTGATGCTGGCTGCAGTACCAGGCACCCTGGTTCATCGGCTCTTCCTGACACCAAACGATGTGTTTGAGGTTCTTGTACGGAGCCAGGACTTCGATCAGGTCGTCCTCAGGGAATGGGTACAGCTGCTCGATACGCACGATGGCGATGTCGTCACGGCCTTCAGCACGGCGTTTTTCCAGCAGGTCGTAGTAGACCTTGCCGCTACACAGAACGATGCGACCTACATCTTTTGGATCCTGGGCATCGATTTCCGGAATAACGGTCTGGAACGAACCTTCCGCCAGATCTTCCAGGGTCGAGATGGCCAGTTTATGACGCAACAGCGATTTCGGAGTCAGGACCACCAGCGGCTTGCGCAGCGGGCGAATCACCTGACGACGCAGCAGGTGGTAGATCTGGGCCGGGGTGGTCGGCATGCAGACCTGGATGTTGTGCTCGGCGCACAGCTGCAGGTAACGCTCCAGACGAGCCGAAGAGTGCTCCGGACCCTGACCTTCATAACCGTGCGGCAGCAGCATGGTCAGACCGCAGAGGCGGCCCCACTTGTGCTCGCCACTGGTGATGAACTGGTCGATCACCACCTGGGCACCGTTGGCGAAGTCGCCGAACTGGGCTTCCCAGATCACCAGCGCGTTTGGCGTGGTGGTCGAGTAACCGTATTCGAACGCCAGTACGGCTTCTTCGGACAGGAACGAATCGTACAGATCGAAACGTGGCTGGCCGTCGTACAGGTGCTGCAGCGGAATGTAGGTGCTGGCGTCTTTCTGGTTGTGCAGGACCGCATGACGGTGCGAGAACGTACCGCGGCCGATGTCCTGGCCAGTCATGCGAATCGGGTGACCTTCGAACGCCAGGGTCGCGTATGCCATGGTTTCGGCATAACCCCAGTTGATCGGCAGGCCGCCGGCTTGCATCTTCTGACGGTCTTCGTAGATCTTCGCGACCTGACGCTGAACCACGAAGCCTTCCGGCAGCTCCAGCAGCTTGGCGGACAGTTCCTGCAGGGTCTTCAGATCGAAGGTGGTGTCGTGACGCGCAGTCCAGGCGTGGCCCAGGTATGGACGCCAGTCCACGAACAACTCTTTGTTCGGCTCTTTGACCAGGCTCTTCACTACGTGCAGGCCGTTGTCCAGCGCGTTGCGGTATTCGTCGACTTTCGCCTGAACACGCTCGGCGTCGAGCACGCTGGCCTGAACCAGACGATCGGCATACAGCTCACGGGTGGTGCGCTGCTTGGCGATCTGCTGATACATCAGAGGCTGGGTGCCGCTTGGCTCGTCCGCTTCGTTGTGGCCGCGACGACGGTAGCAGACCAGGTCGATCACCACATCGCGCTTGTACTGCATGCGGTAGTCGATGGCCAGCTGGGTCACGAACAATACAGCTTCCGGATCATCACCATTCACATGGAGGATCGGCGCCTGGATCATTTTCGCGACGTCGGTGGCGTACTCGGTGGAACGCGAGTCCAGCGGGTTGCTGATGGTGAAACCGACCTGGTTGTTGATCACGATGTGCACGGTGCCGCCGGTCTTGAAACCGCGGGTCTGCGACATCTGGAAGGTTTCCATCACCACGCCCTGACCGGCGAATGCCGCGTCACCGTGGATGGAGATTGGCAGAACCTTGTCACCGGTCTGGTCGTTGCGACGATCCTGACGGGCGCGCACCGAACCCTCGACCACTGGCGAAACGATTTCCAGGTGGGACGGGTTGAAGGCCATGGCCAGGTGAACTTCGCCGCCTGTGGTCATCACGTTGGACGAGAAGCCCTGGTGGTATTTCACGTCACCGGAGCCCAGCTCGACCTTCTTCTTGCCTTCGAACTCGTCGAACAGCTCGCGCGGGTTCTTGCCGAAGGTGTTGACCAGGACGTTGAGGCGACCACGGTGGGCCATGCCGATCACGACTTCCTTGGTGCCGTAGGAACCGGAACGCTGGATCAGCTCGTCGAGCATCGGGATCAGGCTTTCGCCGCCTTCCAGGCCGAAACGCTTGGTGCCCGGGTATTTGGTGCCCAGGTATTTTTCGAGGCCTTCAGCTGCAGTGACGCGCTCGAGCAGGTGACCCTTGATATCCGTGGAATAGGTCGGACGGCCGCGTACGCTTTCCAGACGCTGCTGGAACCACTGGCGCTGCTCGGAATCGGTGATATGCGTAAATTCAGCGCCGATGGTGCGGCAATATGTCTGCTGCAACGCTTCGTGAATTTCGCGTAGGCTCGCTTCCTCTTTGCCGATGAACAGGTCGCCGGCACGGAAGGTCGTATCAAGATCGGCATTGGTCAAGCCGTAATGATTGATTGACAGGTCTGCAGGTGCAGGACGCTGCCACAGCCCCAGCGGGTCAAGCTGGGCTGCCTGGTGGCCACGCATACGGTAGGCCTGGATCAATCGCAGCACTTCAACTTGCTTCTTCTCGTGCTCGCTGCTCACGCTACCGGCGGATACCGGCTGGGCGCGGCGCTGGTTCTTTGCCAGCAACACGAAATGATCGCGGATTGTCGAGTGCGAAACATCGATGGCAGTGCTGCCGTCGGTAGGCAACTTCTGGAAGTAAGTGCGCCACTCTTCTGGCACAGCGTTAGGGTCGTGCAGGTAGAGCTCGTAGAGCTCTTCCACATAGGCAGCGTTACTACCGGATAGGTAGGCGCTGTTCCACATGCGCTGCATCACGCTTTCTTGCATGCTTGGTCACCCTCGGTTAGGGGAACACCACCGGCGAAGACACCGAGCAAACTTGCAAAAGTCCGAGTGCAGCGACCAAAACAAGCCACTTAGGATCACGCTGATAGTCCGGGTACCAGCCCGGATGCCCCTGCTTGTCTCATTTCTTCAAAATACGAGCGGCAACTTTGTGAGCTGCTGCTCAGCTTAAAACTACGGCGCCGGTTGAAGCCTGCGCCGTAGCCTCTACGGGTACAGCGGTCCAGCCTTTACAACAGCTGGGTTACAGCAGCTGAATCACACGCCGCTCGAGAGCAGCATGTTACGTATGTGACCGATGGCCTTAGTCGGGTTCAGGCCTTTCGGACAAACGTTGACGCAGTTCATGATGCCGCGGCAGCGGAATACGCTGAACGGATCATCCAGCGAAGCCAGACGCTCGGACGTCTTGGTGTCGCGGCTGTCTGCCAGGAAGCGATAGGCTTGCAGCAGAGCAGCTGGACCCAGGAACTTGTCCGGGTTCCACCAGAAGGACGGGCAGGAAGTCGAGCAGCAAGCGCACAGGATGCACTCGTACAGACCATCGAGCTTTTCGCGCTCTTCAGGGGACTGCAGACGTTCGATGGCCGGAGCCGGCGTGTCGTTCTGCAGGAATGGCTTCACCTTCTCGTATTGCTTGTAGAAGATGCTCATATCGACGACCAGGTCACGGATAACCGGCAAACCTGGCAGCGGACGAACAACCAGCTTGTTGTTCTTCACCACGGCAGACAGCGGCGTGATGCATGCCAGGCCGTTCTTGCCGTTGATGTTCATGCCGTCGGAACCGCAAACGCCTTCACGGCAGGAGCGACGGTAGGAGAAACCTTCGTCCTGCTCTTTGATCAGCGCCAGTACGTCCAGCACCATCAGATCCTTGCCACCGGTGTCGACCTGGAAAACCTGGGTTTTCGGCGCGGAGTCGGTGTCAGGGTTGTAACGATAAACTTCGACTTGCAACATATCGATCACCCTTTAGTAAGTCCGGACTTTTGGTTCAAAAGTCGGAACAGTCTTCGGCGAGAAGTTAACGGCACGCTTGGCAACGCGCTTCTCACCCGGGAAGTACAGGGTGTGGCACAGCCAGTTTTCGTCGTCGCGGTCTTCGAAGTCTTCACGGGCGTGGGCGCCGCGGGACTCTTTGCGCACTTCGGCAGCGATGGCGGTGGCTTCGGCCACTTCCAGCAGGTTCTGCAGTTCCAGTGCTTCGATACGTGCAGTGTTGAACGCCTGCGACTTGTCGTTGATCTTGACGTTGGCGATGCGGGTACGCAGTTCGGCCAGCTGGGCGATGCCCTTCTGCATGTATTCGCCGGTACGGAATACGCCGAAGTAGTTCTGCATGCAGCTTTGCAGCTCGCGACGCAGGGTAGCCACGTCTTCGCCATCAGTACGCTCGTTCAGAGCGTTCAGGCGTGCCAGGGCAGCCTCGATGTTGGCGTCGGTCGCGTCATCGTATTCGATGCCGTCGGTCAGGGCTTTTTCCAGGTGCAGGCCGGCAGCGCGGCCGAATACCACCAGGTCGAGCAGCGAGTTGCCGCCCAGGCGGTTGGCACCGTGAACCGATACGCAAGCCACTTCACCCACTGCGAACAGGCCAGGGATGATTTCGTCGGTGCCTTCGGCGTTCTGGGTGATCGCCTGGCCATGAATGTTGGTAGCAACGCCGCCCATCATATAGTGGCAAGTCGGAACGACCGGAACCGGAGCAACAACCGGGTCAACGTGAGCGAAAGTCTTGGACAGTTCGCAGATGCCTGGCAGACGGCTGTGCAGCACTTCCTCGCCCAGGTGGTCGAGCTTGAGCATCACGTGGTCGCCATTCGGACCGCAACCGTTGCCGGCGATGATCTCTTTAACCATCGAACGGGCAACAACGTCACGACCGGCAAGGTCTTTGGCGTTCGGAGCATAACGCTCCATGAAACGCTCGCCGTGCTTGTTGATCAGGTAACCGCCTTCACCACGGCAGCCTTCGGTAACCAGTACACCGGCGCCGGCGATGCCGGTCGGGTGGAACTGCCACATTTCGATGTCTTGTACTGGCACGCCAGCACGCAGCGCCATGCCGACACCGTCACCGGTGTTGATCAGGGCGTTGGTGGTGGATGCATAGATACGACCTGCACCGCCGGTCGCCAGTACGGTGGCTTTCGCGCGGATGTAGGTGGTTTCGCCGGTTTCGATGCAGATCGCGATCACACCGACGAACGCGCCGTCCTGATTCTTCACCAGGTCAACAGCGTAGTACTCGTTCAGGAAGGTGGTGCCGGCTTTCAGGTTGCCCTGATAAAGGGTGTGCAGCAGCGCGTGACCGGTACGGTCGGAAGCCGCGCAGGTACGGGCAGCCTGGCCGCCTTTGCCGTAATCCTTGGACTGACCGCCGAAAGGACGCTGGTAGATACGACCGGTTTCGGTGCGGGAGAACGGCAGACCCATGTGGTCCAGTTCGAAAACCGCGGCCGGGCCTTCCTGACACATGTATTCGATAGCGTCCTGGTCACCGATGTAGTCGGAACCCTTGACGGTATCGTACATGTGCCAGCGCCAGTCATCGTTCGGGTCGGCCGACGCGATGGCGCAGGTGATGCCGCCCTGGGCCGACACAGTGTGCGAGCGGGTCGGGAACACCTTGGTGATCACTGCAGTCTTGTGGCCGCCCTGGGCCAGCTGCAATGCGGCACGCATGCCGGCGCCGCCGCCACCAATAATGATGGCGTCGAAAGAAATCGTTGGAATGTTAGCCATGAATCAGATACCCCAGAGAATCTGCACACCCCAGACGAAGTAGGCGAACATTGCAACGCCGCATACTGCCTGGAAAAGGAAACGTACTGCAGTCGCCGATTTGCCCAGCGCCATCGGCGTCAGGTAGTCGGTCGAAATGGTCCACATGCCGACCCAGGCGTGAGCGCCCAGAGCAACCATGGCCAGCAGGCTGAAGATACGCATCCAGTTGTTGGAGAACAGTGCGTGCCATTGCTCGTAGCCAAGGCCCGGGTTCGCAACGAGGTATCCGATCAGGAAGATGAAATAAGCCGCGAGAACGACCGCAGACACACGTTGTGCCATCCAGTCATAGAGGCCCGAACGCGACAGGTTCGTGACGTTAGTTACCATATCCAAACTCCTGCCAGAACGATTACCACCACGGATACGGCGATAACGATTTTAGAGCCCAGCTTGCCGCCTTCCAGCGTCTCACCGATGCCCATGTCCATGATCAAATGGCGCACACCGGCAACCAAGTGATACAGCAAGGCGGACAGGATGCCCCAAATCACTAGCTTGGCTAGCGGACTGGTCAGACACGCTTTCACCTCGCCGAAGCCTTCCTCGGAGCTGAGCGACTTGTCCAATGCATAAAGCATGATGGCAAGGCTCACAAAGAGGATGACACCGGAAATACGGTGAAGGATGGACGTGTAAGCAGTGACTGGGAGTTTGATGGTCCTTAGGTCTAGGTTTACAGGTCGTTGGCTATTCACGGCTTTTTTCACACTGAAGAGCCCCTAACAATCAGGGCAAAGTTGTTGGGGAGTGCACTGGTCAGGTACCCACCACCCAGGGAGTGACGACCCCCATCAAACCGGGCCCGAAAGCCCATGGCGGTCGGTGGCCGAGTATAGACAGTTAGGCTACTAATGACAACGCAATCCCCTTCCCCTAATAGCTCATTGCGTTAGGCGGATAAAAGGCGTAAATGGCGGGGAATTTCGAGGAAAAAGTCCGGTTAAAGCCTTCTGGGGCAAGACTTTAGGCAAATTGACATTCGGATTTATCTCACTATAGTGGTGCGGGCCCTGCGTGGGGGGTCTGTCTGATGATTTCAAGCATAAATAGGAGGCCACATGGCTGACAAAAAAGCGCAGTTGATCATCGAGGGCGCAGCCCCCGTCGAGCTGCCCATTTTAACCGGCACCGTTGGTCCCGATGTAATCGATGTTCGGGGCTTGACGGCCACGGGCCGCTTCACCTTTGACCCGGGTTTCATGTCGACCGCCTCCTGCGAGTCGAAAATCACCTATATCGACGGCGACAACGGCATTCTGTTGCACCGCGGCTACCCGATCGAACAGTTGGCTGAAAAGTCGGACTACCTGGAAACCTGCTACCTGCTGCTCAACGGCGAACTGCCGACCGCAGAACAGAAGGCCCAGTTCGTCAGCAACGTGAAGAACCACACCATGGTTCACGAGCAGCTGAAGACCTTCTTCAACGGCTTCCGTCGCGACGCCCACCCGATGGCCGTCATGTGCGGCGTAGTCGGCGCCCTCTCGGCCTTCTACCACGACTCCCTGGACATCAATAACCCGCAGCATCGCGAAATCTCCGCGATCCGCCTGGTTGCCAAGATGCCGACCCTGGCCGCGATGGTTTACAAGTACTCCATGGGCCAACCCATGATGTACCCGCGCAACGACCTGTCGTACGCGGAAAACTTCCTGCACATGATGTTCAACACCCCGTGCGAGATCAAACCGATCAGCCCGGTGCTGGCCAAGGCAATGGACCGGATCTTCATCCTCCACGCCGACCACGAGCAGAACGCATCGACCTCCACCGTACGCCTGGCAGGCTCCTCGGGTGCCAACCCGTTCGCCTGTATCGCTGCCGGTATCGCCGCACTCTGGGGCCCGGCTCACGGCGGCGCCAACGAAGCGGTACTGACCATGCTCGACGAAATTGGCGATGTCTCGAACATCGACAAGTTCATCGCCAAGGCCAAGGACAAGAGCGATCCGTTCAAGCTGATGGGCTTCGGTCACCGCGTCTACAAGAACCGCGACCCACGTGCCACCGTCATGAAGCAGACCTGCGACGAAGTGCTGAAAGAGCTGGGCATCAAGCACGACAAACAACTCGAACTGGCCATGCGCCTGGAAGAGATCGCCCTGACCGACCCGTACTTCATCGAACGCTCGCTGTACCCGAACGTCGACTTCTACTCGGGGATCATCCTCAAGGCCATCGGCATTCCGACCAGCATGTTCACCGTGATCTTCGCCCTGGCGCGTACCGTCGGCTGGATCTCGCACTGGAAAGAAATGCTCTCCAGCCCTTACAAGATCGGCCGTCCTCGCCAGCTGTACACCGGCTACGAGTCGCGCGACATCACCAAGCTGGAAGACCGCAAGTAAGACCTGTTGCCTTGCGCTAACGTCTTGACTGCAGCGGATACGGCCTCTTTATAGAGGCCGTATTCGTTTGCGCTCCCCTCCCCCGCCATTACCCTGTAGCAGCCTGTATTCGGCCGCACAGCGGATATGGAGCGCCAAATCCATCCCCTCTCACTGAAGAGCTTGCGAGCGCTGCGCGCTCGATCGCAGGCTGCGCCAGCGGCTACAAGGGACGACGCATTCCTGGAACCAATAAAAATGCCCCTGTCTCTCGACAGGGGCATTGGTTTGCAACTCAGCTTATATATAGAAGCCGATACACAGGGGCCTTAGTGCGATACCGCTCCGCTGGCGCCCAGGCCGGTCTGCGAGCGCACGAATTGCGGGAAGAACAGCGCCCGCTCATTGTCAGCCGCAGTGGACTTGTCGGTGATGGAGAAGAACCAGATCCCGATAAAGGCAATGATCATCGAGAACAGCGCCGGGTACTCGTAAGGGAAGATGGCTTTCTCATGCCCCATGATCTGCACCCAGATGGTCGGGCCGAGAACCATCAGGCCCACGGCACTGACCAGGCCCAGCCAGCCGCCAATCATGGCGCCGCGGGTGGTGAGCTTCTTCCAGTACATGGAAAGCAGCAGTACCGGGAAGTTGCAGCTCGCCGCGATGGAGAACGCCAGTCCGACCATGAACGCAATGTTCTGGCTCTCGAACAGGATGCCCAGGGCAATCGCCAGCACACCCAGGCACACGGTGGTGATCTTCGAGACGCGGATTTCATCCTTCTCGTTGGCCTTGCCCTTCTTGATCACGCTGGCGTACAGGTCATGGGAAACCGCCGAGGCACCGGCCAGGGTCAGGCCAGCCACCACCGCCAGGATAGTGGCGAAGGCCACCGCCGAGATGAAGCCGAGGAACACGCTGCCGCCCACGGCATTGGCCAGGTGCACCGCCGCCATGTTGTTGCCGCCGAGCAGAGCGCCCGCCGCGTCCTTGAACGCCGGGTTGGTGCTGACCAACAGGATCGCGCCAAAACCGATGATGAAGGTCAGGATGTAGAAGTAGCCGATGAAACCGGTGGCATACAGCACGCTCTTGCGCGCTTCCTTGGCGTCGCTCACGGTGAAGAAGCGCATCAGGATGTGCGGCAGGCCCGCGGTACCGAACATCAGCGCCAGGCCGAGGGAGAACGCCGAGATCGGATCCTTCACCAGGCCGCCCGGGCTCATGATCGCTTCACCTTTGGGGTGAACCTTGGTGGCTTCGGAGAACAGCATGTTGAAGTCGAAGTTGACATGCTTCATGACCATCAGCGCCATGAACGAGGCGCCGGACAGCAGCAGGACCGCCTTGATGATCTGCACCCAGGTGGTCGCCAGCATGCCGCCGAACAGCACGTACAGCACCATCAGGATACCCACCAGGATCACCGCCACATGGTAATCGAGGCCGAACAGCAGCTGGATCAGCTTGCCGGCACCGACCATTTGCGCGATCAGGTAGAACGCCACCACCACCAGCGAGCCGCAGGCCGACAGCGAGCGGATCTGGGTCTGCCCGAGGCGATAGGACGCCACGTCGGCGAAGGTGTATTTGCCCAGGTTGCGCAGGCGCTCGGCGATCAGGAACAGAATGATCGGCCAGCCCACCAGGAAGCCGATCGAATAGATCAGGCCGTCGTAGCCGGAGGTGAACACCAGGGCGGAAATCCCCAGGAAGGACGCCGCCGACATGTAGTCACCGGCAATCGCCAGACCGTTCTGGAAACCGGTGATCTTGCCGCCCGCAGCATAGTAGTCGGCCGCCGACTTGTTGCGCTTGGAGGCCCAGTAGGTGATGCACAGGGTGGCCCCGACGAACAGCACGAACATGATGATCGCGGAGACATTGAGGGGTTGTTTATGTACTTCGCCGGTCAGGGCGTCGGCCGCCCAGAGACTTGGAGCAAAGGCCGCGACGCTAAAAAAAGCCAATAGACGCCGGATCATTGCTGAGCCTCCTTGAGAATCGCATTGTTCAGGTCGTCGAATTCGCCGTTGGCGCGTCGCACGTAGATACCGGTCAGGACAAAGGCCGCGACAATCAACCCGACACCAATGGGAATGCCCCAGGTGATGGATGATTCAGGACTGAGTTTTGCCCCCAGCACATGAGGTCCGTAGGCAATCAGCAGGATGAAGCCCGAATAGAGCCCGAGCATGATCGCCGACAGTATCCAGGCGAATCGTTCGCGCTTGCTGACCAGCTCCTTGAAACGCGAGCTGTTTTGAATCGAGAGGTAAATGCTGTCGTTCATTGTTTTTATCCTCGCAGCACAGATTTTAGTTGGAACCTAGTCCACTCTATGCAGCTCTCGGGCCGGTTCCAGACGACCTTAGTATTAGAACGACAGCCCGCCTTACAGACACTTTTGCACCGGGCAAAACAAAAGGCCGCCGGGTGCGAACACCCGACGGCCTCGAGACCTGCGATCCAGACACTTCGCCGATCAGTTAGCGGTCCACTCGGCGACGCGCTCAGGGTGTTTGGCCACCCAATCCTTGGCCGCAGCTTCCGGCTTGGCGCCCTCTTGAATCGCCAACATCACCTCGCCGATTTCATCCTTGGAGGCCCACTGGAATTTCTTCAGGAAGGCCGAGACCTCCGGCGCTTTCTTCTCCAGGCCCTTGCTGCCGATGCTGTTGACGGTTTCAGCAGCACCGTAGACCGCCTTCGGATCGTCCAGGAAGCGCAGTTTCCACTTGGCGAACATCCAGTGCGGTACCCAGCCGGTGACCGCGATGGAGTCGTTCTTCTCTTCGGCACGGGTCAGCTCGGCAATCATCGCCGCGCCCGAACTGGCTTGCAGCTTGTAGTCCAGGCCGTAGTCCTTGATGGCCTGGTCGGTCTTGAGCATCACGCCCGAGCCGGCGTCGATGCCGACGATCTTGTTCTTGAAACTGGTGTCATCCTTCAGGTCGGCGATGCTCTTGGCCTTGACGTACTCCGGCACGATCAGGCCGATTTTCGCGTCCTTGAAGTTGGGGCCGTAGTCGACCACCTTGTCCTTGTTCTTGGTCCAGTACTCGCCGTGGGTCACCGGCAGCCAGGCCGACAGCATGGCGTCCAGCTTGCCGGTGGCCACGCCCTGCCACATGATCCCGGTCGCCACGGCCTGCAGCTTCACGTCATAACCGAGTTTCTGCTTGATCACCTCAGAGGCTACATAGGTGGTCGCCACACTGTCCGACCAACCGTCGACATAGCCGATGCTCAGGGTTTTGCTGTCGGCGCTGGCCAGGGTGGTGCTGATCGCAAGTACCAGACCGGCACCTGCGCCTAAGAGTCGTCGCATCTTCATCGTTACTTCCCCGAAAGTGCTGCGCCCGACGGGTGCCGAGCCGCGTCAACCTGTTGTTATGGTGCACAGCGCCCTCATCACGCCCTACCGACTTGCTCGAACATCAGCGCGATTGCCCTATGAGAGCTCTGACGCGTCGATCATCAACCTGACGCCAAAGGCGACCTGCTCTGACTGCGACCTCAAAACATTCAGCAACGACACCAATTCGCCAGTAATCAGGGCATGCCCAAAACAGTCGCCCAATCCCGCCCAAACTTTGCATGTCAAAATCATGCAGGCCACCTGGGCAGCGGCAAATCCGGGTAAGATGCCGGGCTTTGTTTCCTGACGGCCTGACCATGCCCTCGATTGCCCGCTTCCCGCTCCTGCCCTATCTATTCGCCTGCCTGCTGGGGCTCTTCGCGCTCTGCGGTTTCTGGTACGGCCTCGGCCAGCCGGTGGTGCTGCCGGATGTCGCCAGCGCCAGCCACAAGCTGCAATGCGCGTCCTACACCCCGTTCGACAAGGACCAGTCGCCCTTCGACCAGCCGTTCAAGTTGCGCCCGGAGCGCATGGACGCCGACCTGGCATTGCTGGCAACCCGCTTCGAGTGCATCCGTACCTATTCCATGACCGGCCTCGAAGCCCTGCCGGACCTGGCGCGCAAGCACGGCCTGAAGCTGATGATCGGCGCCTGGATCAACAGCAACCCGGTGGACAGCGAAAAAGAGGTCGACCTGCTGATCGCCTCGGCCAATGCCAACCCGGATGTGGTCAGCTCGGTGATCGTCGGCAACGAAGCCCTGCTGCGCAAGGAAGTCACCGGTCCGCAACTGGCCCGGCTGATCAACAAGGTCAAGGCCCACGTCAAGCAGCCAGTCACCTACGCGGACGTCTGGGAGTTCTGGCTCAAGCACCCGGAAATCGCGCCGGCGGTGGACTTCCTGACCATCCACCTGCTGCCCTACTGGGAAGACGATCCGTCCAACATCGATGCCGCGCTGAACCATGTGGCCCAGGTGCGCCAGGTGTTCGGCAACAAGTTCGCGCCCAAGGACGTGATGATCGGCGAAACCGGCTGGCCCAGCGAAGGCCGCCAGCGCGAAACCGCCCTGCCGAGCCGGGTCAACGAGGCCAAGTTCATCCGTGGTTTTGTGGTCATGGCCGAACAGAACGGCTGGCATTACAACCTGATCGAAGCCTTCGACCAGCCGTGGAAACGCGCCAGCGAAGGTGCGGTCGGCGGTTACTGGGGACTGTTCGATGCCGATCGCCAGGACAAGGGCGTGCTCGCCGGGCCGGTGTCGAACCTGCCTTACTGGCCATTGTGGCTGGGCGTGGGCGGGGTGATCTTCCTTGCCACGCTGATCCTCGGTGGCCGGGTCCGCGGTACCCGCGCAGCCCTGGTCCTGCCCTTGCTCGGCGCCCTCGCCGCCTGCTCCATCGGCGCCTGGGGCGAGCTGGCGCGGGTCACCAGCCGCTTTGCCGGGGAATGGTTCTGGGCAGGCCTGCTGCTGGCCCTGAACCTGCTGGTGCTGGCCCACGCGGCACTGAGCCTGAGCCCACAAACCGGCTGGCGCCAACGCGCTTTCAACAGCCTGGAAAAACGTGCCGGCTGGCTGCTCGCCGCCGCCGGTTTCGCCGCAGCGGTGATGATGCTGGAGCTGGTGTTCGACCCGCGCTATCGCAGCTTCCCCAGCGCCGCCCTGCTCCTGCCGGCCCTGGTCTACCTGTGCCGTCCGGTGCGGGTGCCGCGTCGCGAAATCGCCCTGCTGACCTTTATCATCGGCGCCGGCATCGCCCCTCAGCTGTATCGCGAGGGCCTGGAAAACCAGCAGGCCTGGGGCTGGGCCCTGGTCAGCGTGCTGATGGTCGCCGCCCTGTGGCGCAGCTTGCGCGCCCGCAAGGCCTGAGGCCCGTAGGAGCGAGGCTTGCCCGCGATGGCAGCACCGCGGTGTAGCAGCAATACCGCGTCATCCTTCATCGCGAGCAAGCTTCGCTCCTACAGAACAGCGCGAGGCGCCCGCACCAGTCGCAAGGCGCCGATCACGATGGCAAACACTGCCAGGCTGGTGTTGTAGAGCGCCAGCGCCGGAAAGCCGAACAGCAGCGCCAGCGCCGCCAGGCTCCAGCCGGCACGACCCGGCATCACGAAGGCGACCAGGGACGCCGCCAGCGCCGCCCAGCCCATGACCTTGAAGTGGATCAGCAGCCCCAGGCTGGAACGCGCCTGGCACTCCCAGCGGCTGGCCTCGTCGACGCAGACGCCGACCCATCGAGCGTCCTCCATGAAGCCGTAGCGCACGCCATAACTGGCGGCCAGCCACAACGGCAGGACAACAAGCAGCAGAATCACGGGAAAACGGCGGGACATGAAGCACTCCGATAAGCGAAAACGGCGCCCAGCATAATCGCCCGAGGCCGGTAAGCAAGCCTGTTACACAGATAACTGTTGAGCAAACAACGGCAAAGTGTATCGTCTGGCGACTATTACCGCCGATCCGGCTTTGCCCTGCCTTGATCGTTTTTTGTGCCGTGCCATGGCACTTCGGCAGTAACCCGGTGGTCATAGCCTGCGAACTTCACTCGGCACCTTCCTCTACAGGGATTCAGTCATGCTCCGTTCCTTGCGCTTCGCTGCCCTGTTTGGCGGCCTTATCTCGAGTGCGTCCGCGCTCGCGGTCGACATCGACGCCGCCAGCTATGGCTATCCCTTGACCAATCCGTTCGAGGCGACCATTGCCACCACTCCGCCGGACCTGCGTCCGAAGTTGCCGAGTGACGACGACATCAATCAGACGGACCGCAGCCTGACCTTGCGCCCCGAGCGCGAGTTCATCCTGCCGGACAACTTCTGGGCCGTGAAGAAGCTCACCTACCGCATCGCCGAGCAGGACCATGCCGCACCGCTGATCTTCCTCATCGCCGGCACCGGCGCGCGCTATGACAGCAGCCTCAACGAATACCTGAAGAAGCTCTATTACCAGGCCGGCTACCACGTGGTGCAGCTGTCCTCGCCCACCAGCTTCGACTTCATCAGCGCCGCCTCGCGGTTCGCCACCCCCGGCGTGACCAAGGAAGACGCCGAAGACATGTACCGCGTGATGCAGGCGGTGCGCGCGCAGAACCCGAAACTGCCGGTCACCGACTTCTACCTCACCGGCTACAGCCTCGGCGCCCTGGATGCGGCCTTCGTCAGCAAGCTGGACGAAACCCGGCGCAGCTTCAACTTCAAGAAAGTCCTGCTGCTCAACCCGCCGGTCAATCTCTATACCTCCGTCACCAACCTCGACAAGCTGGTGCAGACCGAGGTCAAGGGCATCAATAACACCACCACCTTCTACGAGCTGGTGCTGAACAAGCTGACCCGCTACTTCCAGCAGAAGGGCTACATCGACCTCAACGATGCCCTGCTCTACGACTTCCAGCAGTCCAAGCAGCACCTGAGCAACGAGCAGATGGCGATGCTGATCGGCACCTCGTTCCGCTTCTCCGCCGCCGACATCGCCTTCACCTCGGACCTGATCAACCGCCGCGGCCTGATCACCCCGCCCAAGTACCCGATCAGCGAAGGCACCAGCCTCACGCCATTCCTCAAGCGCGCCCTGCAATGCGACTTCGACTGCTACCTCACCGAGCAGGTGATCCCGATGTGGCGCGCCCGCACCGACGGCGGCAGCGTGCTGCAACTGATCGACCAGGTGAGCCTGTACGCACTCAAGGACTACCTGCGGGACAGCCCGAAAATCGCCGTGATGCACAACGCCGACGACGTGATCCTCGGCCCGGGCGACCTGGGCTTCCTGCGCAAGACCTTCGGCGACCGGCTGACGGTCTACCCCCATGGCGGCCATTGCGGCAACCTCAACTACCGCGTCAACAGCGACGCCATGCTGGAGTTCTTCCGTGGCTAAACATCTCTTGCTCATCGCTGCGTTGTTCTGCGCAGGTTATGCCAATGCCGACGACAGCAAGGCCGCGACACCCGTGGTCGCAGACGGGGACGGCTTCACCGAGCCGCTCAAGCGGCTCAAGTTCAACCCGGGCCTGGACCAGCGCGAATTCGAGCGCTCGACCCTCAACGCGCTGAACGTCTACGACCCGCTGGAGTCGTGGAACCGTCGGGTCTACCACTTCAACTACCGCTTCGATCAGTGGGTGTTCCTGCCGGTGGTCGACGGTTACCGCTACATCACCCCGAGCTTCCTGCGCACCGGCGTGAGCAACTTCTTCAACAACCTGGGCGACGTGCCGAACCTGGTCAACAGCCTGCTGCAGTTCAAGGGCCAGCGCTCGCTGAACACCACCGCGCGCCTGCTGGTCAACACCACCATCGGCATTGGCGGTCTCTGGGACCCGGCCACCAGCATGGGCCTGCCACGCCAGAGCGAAGACTTCGGCCAGACCCTGGGCTTCTACGGCGTGCCGGGCGGCGCCTATTTCGTCCTGCCGATCCTCGGCCCCTCGAACCTTCGCGACACCGCCGGCCTGGCGGTGGATTACACCGCCGAGTCGGCGATCAACTTCCTCAACGTTTCCGAGGTCAGCTCGAACCACCCCGAGGTCTGGATCCTGCGGGGTGTCGACAAGCGCTATCAGACCAGCTTCCGCTACGGCCAGCTGGACTCGCCGTTCGAGTACGAGAAAGTCCGCTACGTCTACACCGAGGCCCGCAAGCTGCAAATCGCCGAGTGATCCCTCCCGGGCCCTGCGCACCCGCGCAGGGCCCTTTATCTGTCTTCCCCCTCCGATAAACCCTGCTCCCCTACCCGCCTGCATCCTCGCCAGATGCGGAAAAATCTTCATTGGAATTTTCCAGGCAAGTAGATACGATGCTAATCATTAGCCAGCTATCTATATGCCTTGCGAATGAAAAGCCCCACCCTGCGAATCCCCGATTTCTGGCTGGCCGTCCTGGTTCCAAGCCGCAACGACCTGCTGTTCGCCATCAGGAACATGATCGCCGGGGGCATTGCCTTGTACCTGGCCTTTCGCTTCAACCTCGAACAACCCCAGTGGGCCCTGACCACCGTGTTCATCGTCAGCCAGCCCAGCAGCGGCATGGTCCTGGCCAAGGGCGCCTTCCGCCTGCTCGGCACCTTTAGCGGGGCCCTGGCCTCGATCGTGCTGATCGGCCTGTTCGGCCAGGCGCCCCTGCTGTTTCTGCTGGCCATGGCGCTGTGGCTGGCCTTCTGCACCACCGGCGCCTCGCTGCTGCGCAATCACGCCTCCTACGGCTTCGTACTGGCCGGCTACACCGCGGCGATCATCGCCCTGCCCGCCACCACCCATCCGCTGCAGGTGTTCGACCAAGCCGTGGCCCGCTGCTCGGAAATCAGCCTGGGCATCGTCTGCGCGGCGATCGCCAGCACCCTGCTCTGGCCGCGCCGGGTCGAACAGGCGCTGGCCACCCAGGGCAAGGCGGCCTGGCAAGCCGGCATGCGCGCCGCGGCCTCCGAGCTGATCGGCCAGGACCAACGCAAGGGGCTGCTGGAAGCCCTCGGCAAGCTGGTGGCGGTCGATGCCCAGCGCGATCACGCCTGGTTCGAAGGCCCCCTGGGACGACGGCGCTCCCAGGCCCTGCGGGTGCTCAGCCGCGACTTGCTGAGCCTGCTGCGCGCCGCCCGCGGCGTGGCCCGCCAGCGGCTGATGCTCGACAGCGCCGCGAGTGCCAACGTTGCCCCCCTGGTCGAACAGCTGGCCACGGCCCTGGAACACAGCCACGAGGAAGATATCGCCCAGCTGTCGGTACACCTTCAAGAGGCGCTGCAGGACCGCAGCCTGTCGCAGGACGCCCATCTGTGCCTGATGCAACTGGCTCAGGTGCCGCTGCTGCTGGAACGCAGCGCACAGACCCTGCAGGCCGTCGAGCAAGGCCGGGTACCCCAGGGCGCGCCTGGCGCCCTGTCCTGGCACCGGGATATCGAGCAAGGCATCCTCGGCGGCCTGCGCAGCGCCCTGGCGTTTCTCGCCGTGGCCGGCTTCTGGGTGCTCTCGGCCTGGCCCTCCGGCCTGGGCGCGGTGTCGATCTGCGGGGTGGTGCTGAGCCTGTTCGCCGGCCGGGAAAACCCTTCTGCCTCCAGCCTCAACTTTCTCAAGGGCATCGCCCTGTCGGTGCCGGTCGCCGGCTTCGTCGGCCTGGGATTGCTGCCCGGCTGGGACGGTTTCCCGCTGCTGTGCGTGGGCCTCGGGGTGCCGCTGTTTTGTGCCTCGCTGTGCATGAGCAAGCCGCGGATGGCGCCGATCGCGTCAGCGTTCTGCATCTTTTTCGTCAACAACGTCGGCCCCGGCAACCTGATGACCTACGACCTGGCCAACTTCCTCAACAAGGCCATGGCCACCCTGGTCGGCGTCGGCATCGCGGTCCTGGTGTTCCGCCTGGTCAGCCTCAACCCTGGCGAACATCACTATCGGCGGATGTTCCGCGCCTCGCTGTTCGACCTGGCGCAACTCACCTCGCGCCCGCTGGAGCAAGCCGAGAGCTGGTTCGGCGGGCGCATGGCCGACCGTCTGATCCGCCTGGCGCGCTATTCCGAAAGCCTGCCCCAGGAACGCCGCCAGCACTGGGACAATGGCCTGCTCGGGCTCGACCTGGGCGACGAACTGCTGCAATTGCGCGCCAGCCTGAGCGCCGCCAGCGGTGCCCTGGGCGTCGAGCGCGGGCACTACCTGCAGAGTATCGCCACGCTGCTCAAGTCAGGCGGACCGACGCCACGCCGCACCGACCAACTGGATGGTCCGACCGTCACCTTGCTCAAGGCCCTGGAGCAGGCGCCGCAACTGCCGGAGCAGGATCTGGAAATGGCCAGGGCGGCGCTGCTGCAACTGCAATTCACCTGGCATAAATGGTGCCGCCTGACTCGCCACGAACCCGGCGTGGCAGCTGTCGCCCAGGGGTAATGAACAGGCAAAAAAAACCGCCACGCGCCGGTTGCGGCGGGTGGCGGCATAACGCCCTGAGAAAGCCCCTCAGGCTTGCAGCAACGGGAACAGCGAAATCACCAGCAGCAACGCCATGCCGTAGTTGAACAGGCGCAGCCAGCGCGGGTCGCGCAGGACATTGCGCAGCACGCTGCCGAACCCGGCCCAGACCCCGACGCTCGGCGCGTTGATCAAGGCAAACAGGCTGGCGATCACCACCACGTTGAAGAAGTAACCCTGCAACGGCGTGTAGGTACTGATGGCCCCCAGCGCCATGACCCAGGCCTTGGGGTTGACCCACTGAAACGCCGCGGCGCCCCAGAACCCCAGCGGCCGGCCCTTGCCATCGACTTCCTGGGACACCGGCCCGGAACGGGCGATGTTCCAGGCCAGGTACAGCAGATAGGCGGCACCGACGTAGCGCAGCACCTTGTACAACACCGGGTAGGCCTCGAACACCGCCCCCAGGCCCAGGCCGACGGCCAGCACCAGCACCAGGAACCCCGAACTGATCCCGAGGATATGCGGCACCGTGCGGCGGAATCCGAAATTCACCCCCGAGGCCAGCAGCATGGTGTTGTTCGGTCCGGGGGTCACCGAGGTGACAAAGGCAAACAAGGCGAAAGCCAACAACAAGTCGATCGACAACGGCATACAGTCATCCTGAGAAGTACATGCTCCGAACAGAGCCCTGATTCATTGTTTTCGCCCCGGCGATCGCCACGGGCGAGGCTTATCCACGCTTACAGCAAGGACCCGATGAAGCCCGCGGCGACCATCGTGTAGAACGCGCCGCACACCAGGCCGAAAGCCTTGCGCGTGCGGACGAAAAACGGCTCCGCCGAACGCGCGGAAAAGGCCAGGGCATAGGCACAGAAAATCACGAAGCCGGCGACCGCGCAGCTGCCCACCAGCACGAAGCTGGCCCAGGATGGCGCCGTGGCGCTGAGGCCGACGGTGGTCACGGTGAACCAGGTCAGGGCCGCCTTGGGGTTGGTCAGGTGGATGCCCAGCCCTTGCAGGTAGAACCCCAGCGTGCGGCTCTGCTTGGCCCGGGCGCGACTGAGGTTGACCGCGTTGGGGCTCAGGGCGCCGCGGATGGATTTGTAGGCCAGCCATAACAGGTAGCAGGCGCCGAGGATCTTCAGCCAGACCAGCACCTGGGTGTTGGACATCAGCAAGGCCGAGACGCCCGCGGCCGTCATCGCCCCCCAGCACAACGAACCGGAAATGACCCCGGCCGCCAGCGCCAGCCCCGGGGTACGCCCGTAGCTGAGCGAGGTGTTGGCAATCGCCAGGTTACCCGGGCCAGGGCTGGCGGTTCCGATGACATAAACGGCCATAGCAGCACCAAAGCTCGATAAATCAAACATTTGACGGTCTCTCGTAGAAGTCGCGGGAGCAGGGTTTACCAACCGGGGATGCCGCCCCGCGCGGGCCGGCATCCATCCTCGCTACTTGAAGCAGCGATGATCGGGTTCTTCGGCCCGGATCTTTTCCATCCAGGGTTTGAGTTCGGATTGCTTGTACAGCCGCTCGCCCCAACGCTCGGGCGACACCGGCAGCGGACGGCCTTGCAGGATGTAGTCGGTCAACAGGTGGATGAACTGCTGCAGGCAATAGGCACCGACATGCAGGCGCAGCGAAGACGCGGTTTCCGCCGGGGCGACGTTGAAACGCGCGACATGGATGATGTCGCCGCTGTCCACCGAGGGTGCCAGGTGATGGCAGGTCGAACCGTAGGTTTCGTCCTGGTAGTAGATCGCGTAGTACTGGCTGCCCAGGCCACGGTACTTCGGCGGCGCCGGGTGCAGGTTGATCGCACCCTTGCGGGCCCGCTGATAGATGCTCGGCGGGAAGATGAAGTCGCCGCGATAGGAAATGATCCAGTCGCCTTCCCAGTCTTCCAGGTGATACGGATAGGGGTCGCCCGGGTCCCAACAGAACACTTCCAGGTTGGAAAAAACCGTCTTGGCGAATTCGACGCCGTGATCGCACCAGTCCATGGTGCACACCGACAATAGAACTTTGTCCTTGCATGGTTCGATGGTCTGCATAGTCTTTTCCATTATTGGCTGTTGGTACATTTGGAACACATCCCCGGTCCGCCCTCCCCGCTAGCCCTGCTGGCAGGCCTCGACCACCGCCGTGAAGCGCTCGACCATTTCGGCGATTTCCGCTTCGCTGGAGATGAAGGGCGGCGCGAACAGCACGTGGTTACCCTGGACGCCATCGGCGGTTCCCGACCCCGGATAGATCAGTAGCCCTTGCTCCAGCGCCTGCGCCTTGAGCCGCGCGGCGTAACGACCGCCACCCTGATACGGCTCGCGGGTGCCCCGGTCCTGAACGAACTCCACCCCGACGAACAGGCCGCGCCCGCGCACATCGCCGACATGCTCGAAGCGCGCCAGGCACTCGCGCAGGCCGTGGCGCAATTGCTCGCCGCGCAGGCGCACGGCCTGCAGCAGGTTCTCGTCCTGGATG
Source organism: Pseudomonas sp. 22526 (assembly GCF_052044735.1). NCBI lineage: Bacteria > Pseudomonadati > Pseudomonadota > Gammaproteobacteria > Pseudomonadales > Pseudomonadaceae > Pseudomonas > Pseudomonas sp. 22526. The sequence continues at coordinate 114,478 of NZ_JBQENK010000004.1, read as the reverse complement.
ACCCGCTGCACCTCCAGCGCGACCGCACAGGCCAGCGGATGGTTGACGTGGGTCTGGCCGTTGCCCAGCACCCCGGAGTTGCCCGCCATGGCCTCATGCACCCGGCTGCTGACCAGCAACGCCGAGATCGGCTGGTAACCGGCCGCCAGGCCTTTGCCGACTGCGACCATGTCCGGCACGATGCCGTCGTCCTCGTAGGCGAAGAACCTGCCGGTACGCCCCATACCGGCCATGACCTCGTCGAGGATCAGCAGCACGTCATGGCGCTCGCACACCGCCTTGATCTTGCGGAAGTAACCCGGCACCGGCGGCACCGCGCCGTTGGTGGAGCCGACCACGGTCTCGGCGAAGAACGCCGCGACCTTGTCGCTGCCCAGTGCCTTGATTTTTTCCTCCAGTTCCAGCGCCAGCCGAGTCCCGTACTGCTCGTCGCTTTCATCGGCGCCCTGATGGCGATAGGCATAACAGGGCGAGACGAATTCGGCGGGCCCCAGCAGCGGCTCGAATACCCCGCGACGCTGCAGGTTGCCGGAAATCGCCAGGGTCCCCAGGGTGCTGCCGTGGTAGCTCTGCTGCCGCGAGATAAAGATCGATTTGTCCGGCAGCCCGCGCTCGCACTGATACTGGTAGGCAATTTTCATCGCCAGCTCCATGACCTCGGAGCCGCCGGAGAGAAACTGCGCCTTGGCCAACCCGCCGGAGGCCCCCACCAGCAGGTCCGCCAATTCCTCGGCGGCGGCCGTGGTGAAGCTGCCGGCATGGGCCCAACTGAGTTTCTTCGCCTGCTGCTCGATGGCCGCGGCGATCCGTGGATGTCCATGTCCCAGGCTGGAAACCGCTACCCCGCCGCAGGTGTCGAGGTAGCGTTTGCCCGAAGCATCCTCAAGCCAGACCCCAGCGCCATTGACGGCGTGAATCGGTGAGGCATTCAAGTTCTTGTAGATGACCGTTGACATGGATCCGAGCCCTTGCAGTTATACGGCCTAACGGGTGTTTTCCGGGTGGTCCCACGCCGTCGAGCCTTGATGGAAACGCTGACTGAAGCGCGAGGAATTGAATATCCGGCGCGCCCAGCCGATCGGTAGCAACACCACAGCGAACATCAACAACGAAAGCAACCTGAGCATGGCCTTGTCTCCTGAATAAAAAGTGAGTGAGCGATCAGTCCAGCGGGATCTCGTTGCGCCAGTCGACCTCTTCGACGAACTCCGGCTGGGTCGTGCGCTCGAGAATGAAGTTGCCCAGCACCAGCACATCCATCTCGGTGCGCATGAAGCAGGCATAGGCCTCTTCCGGCTTGCACACGATCGGCTCGCCGCGCACGTTGAACGAGGTGTTGACCAGCACCGAGCAGCCGGTGCGCTTCTTGAAACTGCGCAGCAGATGGGTGAAGGGCGCGTTGTTTTCTTCGGTCACCGTCTGCACCCGCGCCGACAGGTCGACATGGGTCACCGCCGGCAGCTGCGAACGGATCGAGTTGATGCTGCCCAGGCCGCGCTCGGGGCCGCCGGGCTGCAACGACTCGGCGGTTTTGATCGAGTCGTTGACCTGGGAAACCATCAGCATGTACGGGCTCTTCTCGCAGATGTCGAAGTAGATCTGGGCGTCCTCGTCCAACACCGCCGGGGCAAAGGGGCGGAAGGATTCGCGGTACTTGATCTTCAGGTTCATGGTGCGCTGCATCTCGGGATTGCGTGGATCGCCGAGGATCGAGCGCGCGCCCAGGGCTCGCGGGCCAAACTCCATGCGCCCCTGGAACCAGCCGACCACGGCGCCGTCGGCCAGGTGCCGCGCGGTTTCGTCATACAGCTCGGTACCCTCGAAGCGCCGGTACGGATACTGGTTGGCATCGAGAAACGCCTGGATCTCTTCATCGCCAAAACCCGGCCCCAACAGGCTGCCGCTCATGGCGTCGAGCTTCTTGCTGCCCAGGTGCGGGCGCCCGGTGCGCTTGACCGAATAGTCCATGGCCGCCCCCAGGGCACAACCGGCGTCGCCGGCCGCGGGCTGAATCCAGATCGCATCGAAACGTCCGGAACGGCTGAGTACGCCGTTGGCCACACAGTTGAGCGCCACGCCACCGGCCAGGCACAGGTTGCGGTAACCGGTCTGCCGCACAGCCGCGGTGGCCAGCCCCAGCACCACTTCCTCGGTCACCTGCTGCACCGAGGCCGCCAGGTCGCATTCGCGCTGGGTGATCGGGCTCTCCGGCTTGCGCACCGGGCCGCCGAACAGTTCCTCGAACGCCTCGCCGACCATGCGCTCGCCACGCAGGTACTCGAAGTACTTCATGTTCAGAGTGAAGGAGCCATCGGCGCGGATGTTGATCAGTTCCTTGCGGATCTTGTCGGCATAGATCGGCCGGCCATAGGGCGCCAGGCCCATCAGCTTGTACTCGCCGGAGTCGACCTTGAAGCCGCAGTAATAGGTGAACGCCGAGTAGAACAGGCCGACCGAGTGCGGATAGGAAATCGAGTTCATCAGGTCGAGCTTGGAGCCGTCGCCCTTCCAGATCGTGGTCGAATGCCATTCGCCGATGCCGTCGATGCACAGCACCGCCGCCTGCTCGAACGGCGACGGGAAAAACGCCGCCGCGGCATGGGAACGGTGGTGCTGCGAGGCGATGGTGAGCGGTCCGGTACCACGTCCCAGTTCCTCGAGCTTCTCGTCGATGAACTTGAGCACGTTGAGCTTCCAGCGGATCCATTCCGGCATGGTGCTGATGAAGGTGCGCGCGCCGCTGATGCCGCCACTGGCGAAGGAGGAGATCATCCGCGAGAACTTTTCCTGCGGGTCTTCGTAGTAGACCACGGCGGTCAGCTCATCGAGGCCGATACCCTCGGCGTCCAGGCAGTACTTGATGGCATTGGCCGGAAACGCCGCGTCGTGCCGCACCCGCGTGAAGCGCTCTTCCTGGGCCGCCGCCACCGGCACCCCGTCCTTCACCAGCGCCGCGGCGCTGTCGTGATAGAACGCCGAAATCCCTAATACGTAAGTAGCCATTTAAACGCTCATCCTCATAGCTTCATGCCAATCCATGGAAATTCCCTGTGTCTGTGCACAGTCCGTCATCCGTGCAACCAACTTGAGACCGGCAGGCTTTTTAATGCCGGAATCAACGACACCACCAACAACACACTCATTGAAATGTTGAACAGCCGCAGCCGGTTCGGCTCGCTGAGAAAACGCCGCAAATAACGTCCGAACAGCACCCAGACCATCGAGCAGGGCGAGCCGAAGAGAAAGAAGATCAAGGCGATCAGCAGGATCTGCGCACTGTAGGAACCGACCGGCGTGGTGTAGGCCAGGACCGCGCCCACCGCCATGATCCAGGCCTTGGGGTTGACCCACTGGAACAGCGCCGCGCCGGTGAAGCCCAGCGGACGCCCGCCCTGGTCGTCGAGATCGACCGTGGGCGCCGTGGCGATCCGGTAGGCCAGGTACAGCATGTACAGGGCACCGACGACCTGCAGGATGTCGTGCAGGCTGGGATAACGATGGAACACCGCGCCGGCGCCGAGCCCCACCGCGATCAGCATCAGCGGAAAGCCGATGTTGATGCCCGCGACGTGGCGCAGGGTGCGGCTGATGCCGAAGTTGACCCCGGAGGACATCAGCATCACGTTGTTCGGCCCCGGCGTCACGCAGGTGGAAATCGCGAACAGGATGACGGCGTAGTAGTCCAGATTCTGCATGCCCCAGGCTCCGCTCAACGATAGTCTTCAAGGGTGCCGCGGCGACGAATGTCGACCGACACGCAATGGAAGCCGCCACTCAGGCTGCGGGCATGGCGCATTTTCAGCGGCGCCACATCGATACCCTGTTTTTCCAGGGCGCGAATCAGCGGCACCTGCTGGTCGTTGATCACTGCCAGCGCCGGGTTGACCATGATGAAGTTCATGCCCTGCCAGATCGATGCGCGCGGGTAGGACCAGCAGTAGCCGGTGTCGACCATCTCCGGCGCCCAGATGATGTCCCAGTTCTTGAACAGCGCCGGCACCTGGTCCTTGCGGATCCGCTCCGGACACAGCACCACCAGCCCCGGACGGACCACGGTGATGGTGGTATCCAGGTGCGTGCCGTCGTACACACCCTTGACCGGATGTACCCGGTAACGCTCGCCCAGCACCCGCTGCAGCCACTGGCAACCCAGTTCGTTGCCACTGCGGGAAACCAGATAGAGGATGTCCTCGCCGACGCGGATCACGTTGGCGGCGTCGAAGATCGGCTCGTCATTGGCAATGATCGAACCGTCCTTGGGGTTGATCCGGTAGGTGCTGTCCAGCAGCTGCGGCTTGGGCGCGGAAATCCAGTTGGAACCGCTGGCAAAGTAGTCGGCCAGGTGGCGGCGATAGGCGAACGGTTCCAGGTAGCGGCTGCGCAGCGCCATCGGCGCCTCGATGATGGTCTGGCCGATGGGCAGCAGCACATCCCGCGGGCAGTAGTTGTATTCGCCGTCGGTTTTCCAGGCGGAAGTACCGAATACCGCGCGATGATCAGTGACGTCCGGGCGCCGCACTATGACCCCGTGGGAACGCAGGAAAGCGGCGAAGGCGTCCAGGTCCTCGCCGGCTTCCTCGATGACCTGCTGCGGGTAGGGGCCGGATGGAATGTCCTCGATGTAGTCGTGCTGCTCGCTGTAATCCAGGGCGAACAGGCCGCGGTCGGGTCGCGGCACCTGCGCGCCCTGAGCGACGCCGACAATCATTTCTTCCAGCGGATCCCACTCGTTGTGCACGTTGACCAGAGACATGGGCACTCCTTGATGTTCAGGCCGTTACGCCAACCGGCGCGGCAGGGACAATAGGTTCGTGATGGAGCAGCGCCTGATCCTCGCCCCGCGCCTTGCTCCGGGGCAGGACCGCGCCCGCCGAGCCGATACCCAGGCGCTGCAACCAGGACGTCAGGCGATCCGGCTGCGGTGCCAGGGACTCGTAGCCGACGCGGACCCGCTGCCAGTGTTCCTCCAGTTCCGCCGGCTTCGACGCGGCGACCTGGCGCATGTAGGCGTCGATGGCGTCCACCGCCCAGGCCGAATGCCCGGTGGAGACGTTATCGATGGTGTTGTGCAGGTCGACGAACGCCGTGCTGAAACCGTAGTGCCGGAGGAAGCGCCGGGCCGAGCGGTAACTGCCGCCCACCCCCGACAGCTCCATCGCCAGGTTCATGCCGAGGATTTCCGGCATGAAGGTCACCGGCAGCTTGCCCAGGCACAGCCAGTAGACCGGCAAGCGGAACGACGCTTCGTCCAGCCGCGTATCTTCGGCGAATTCACGGGCACCGGTAGGCGCCAGCTCCAGGCCCATCTGGCGCAGGCCGTCGCGGTAGATTTTCGGATGGTTCAGCGCGTAGGAGCCGTTGCCCAGCTCGTCCCAATAGGTCTGGAACAGCGCGTAACCGACATGGGACGAAGCCAGCCTCAGGTCGGTGAAGCCCTGCAGCCAGGCACCGTCGATCAGGGTCAACGGCGCCAGTTGCAGGGTGGAGTCGACGATTTCCTCGCGCGACGGCATGGCCGCCGGGTCGCTTTCTTCGAACTCCTGGCCGTGGCGGTCGTGCTTGTCCAGCAACCATTCGCGCAATACGCCGACATTCCAGGATTCGGGCAAGGTGCGTTCGGAGCTTTGCAGCGAGCGGCGCGACTGCTCCAGCCAGCGCGTCACATAAGCCTGGGCAAAAGCCTGGGTGCGAGGCGCCAACGCCCTGCCCTGCAAGACGAAATAGGCCTCGCGCAGGCTCTTGGGCCACTGGCCCTGCTCCTGAATGTCCTCGCCCAGCACCTGTGGAACCACTGCATGGCAAGGGGTTGGCACTGGTACTTCGCCAGCTTCTGCGCGCTGGATCGGGCCGGACAGGCCATCGATCCATTTGCGGATGACGTTCAGGTCGGCCTCGCTGAAAATCCGGAACATGCGCCCGTTCGGCGCGACCAGGGTGTTGACCAGCAGGCTCTTCTCGGCGTTGCCCGGCACGATCAGGCGGCTGCGCGAAAGCATTTCCAGCAGCGGCACGGGGTCGACCTGGGCCTCGCGCAGCCACTGCGCCAGGCTGCGGCCTTCCATCTTGTAATCCTGGTGATAAACCGCGCCGGCCCGGGCCATGCGCTGGATCATCTTGCCCATCAGGCGCTCGGGCGATACCGCGGCCCGACAGTGCGCCAGCAGCCGCTCGTTGAACGTCTTCAGGGCCGCGAACAACCACTGGGCGCCCGCCTCCAGTTGCAGGCGGCGAAGGCTGCCCAGGTTGGCAACCTGCTCGCAGACCCACTGGGAGATCTCCAGCGCCGAGCTGTCGCCCGCGGTTTCATCCAGTTGATTCAGGTCGAGCCGGCGGACGTCCAACTGCTGGGCATCCAGCACCGACCACCATGGGCTCAGCCCCAGGGCACGCCAGGCATAGTCGATGCCGCACAAGGTGTCGCCAAAGGCATCACTGCGGCGGCTCACCGCTTGCAGCAATGCCGGTAATTCGAACAGTTCGTCAGGCAGGTCGGGGAGCGTGGAAAGCTCGAACGGCGAAACCGCATAGGCGGTCAGCCCCGCCTGTACCAACAGCGATTTGAAGTGGTCGGCGCGCGATGCCAGGGGCCGCCCGACGCCCACGTCGTGGGCCAGCAACTCCATGAGCTTGAGCTGCGCGCTGTCCTCGAAGACCCCGGGGGCGCTCATGCCTTGCAGCCAGCAGCCCAGCACCGAGGCCAATGGCGCCGAGTGCACCAGCAGTGCCTCGGCGAATTCCCGTTGGTTGCCCAGCTCCGCAGCCTGGCTGGCCAGTTCGCGGTAAACCCAGGCCTGCTCGTCACGCCAGTGCTCGATCTGCACCCGCAACCCGGCCAAGCCATCCGCGCCGGCTTCACCCGGTGCGGCCAGGCCCATCAGACGCCGAATACTGACATCCCCCAGAAAGCTCTCGGGGTTGCTGACTGATCGATAAAACTGGCGCCACATACTCTTTACTTCCCTTCCAGGTTGGAGACCAAGGCAATCCATTGCCGGCCCTCAGTCATCGGCAAGCAATGACGTCGGGTGTCGAGATCAGAACATCGGGTAGATCGAAGAGTCCGGCTTCTTCTTTTTCTTCTTGCCGAACAGGCGTTGGAACAAGCTCTTGATGTAACTCATGGCAGACTCCTTTAAAGAACATCGAGGATGATTTTCGAGACGAAATCGTTCCCCTGGTCGGTGAAGTGAATACGGTCGACGAACAACCACTGTTCAGGCCGCAGGGCCTCGGACAGTAGCGGTGTAATGTTCACGAAACGCACGCCCATCTTCTGTGCGCCCTCGCGCAGGCGGGCGGCATAGGCCTCGCAGACGCTGGGTTGCAGGATGTCGCCATAGACCTCGCTGAAACTGCCGGCGCGATCCAGCTCGGCGAACAGTTGCTCTTCCTCGTCGCAGCCCTTTTCCCGGACCCAGCCGGCCAGCGGCTGCAGAATGAAGGTCAGCTTGGCGCCCATGTCGGCCGCCAGCGCACGCCAGGTATCCAGGTGACGCAGGGTCAGGTCGGCGGCGTATTCGATCTGCTCTTCCATGGTCGGTGGCGGCTCGGGCGCCGGCTCTTCCTGTTCCTTGCCGAGCAAGGCGCGGAACATGCCGCGCTTGGGTGCCTGAGTCTCCGGACGCATGGCGTCGAAGAACTGGTTGCAGTTGAAGAAAGCGCCGTGTTCGCCACGGCTGCTTTGTGGCTGGCGGGCCAGCCCCAGGTTGTTGAACCCGGAAAACAGCACGATTTCGTCGACCTTGGGCAGCAAATGACGGTAAAGGGTGAAGAGCGTCAGTTCCTGGGTCGAGTTGAAGCTGCGTCCGCCGAAGTTGATCCAGGGTTTGCTGTCAGGATCGTTCTCGGCCAGGCGCGAAGGCAGTGTCCAGGCATCCGAACTGGCACCGATGCCAAACACGGTCGAGCTGCCGGCCAGCACCCGCACGCTCTTGGCGTGACGGCTGTTGACCACCGAATACTGTATGCCCAGCAGTTCCGAATAACGGAAGCCCGAGGCATCTGTATTGACCACCTCCGAACTGTGGTCGGTAGGATGGAAATACATCAAATAAGGCAGCCAGCGAACCTCACCACCGTCGGTGAACTTCTGCTCGTACTCAGCCATCTGTGGAGTCAGTTTGATCCTTGCCGTCATTACCCTGCTCTTCCTTGAGAAGTCATCGTCTAAAGTAGCCTGAGGGGGAAGCCCGTTGCACGTTGCCCGGGGGGACTCTGAATTGCGCCGCAACTGTATTTAAGAACAACCAGTACAGCGCGATGCGGGCCATCTTCCCAAAGGCAACCACTGTCTTATAGGTACACGCTGGATGATTTTTCTCAGTACAGATTGCTTTTTCTCCACTAAAAATTTTCAAAAAAAGTGGAATCTGTAACTTTTTATACGACAGATGAGTCGCTACAGTCCCCCGCATGACTCGATACCTGAATCTCGCCGAATACATCAGCAGCCGCATTGAGCAGGGGTTATACGGGCCGGGGGAGCGTTTGCCTTCGGTGCGGGCCCTGAGCCTCGAGCACGGCGTCAGCCTCACCACCGTGCAACAGGCCTATCGGGTTCTGGAAAGCTCGGGGCTGGCTATTCCCAAGCCCAAGTCGGGCTATTTCGTCCCGGCCGGCCGGCGTTTGCCGGAGTTGCCGAAGATGGGACGGCCGTCGTTGCGGCCTGTGGATATCTCCCAGTGGGACCTGGTGCAGGACCTGATGCGCCAGGAGCAGAACGCCAATGCCATTCAACTGGGTTGTGGCATGCCCGACACCACGGCGCCGACCCTCAAGCCGCTGCTGACCGCCCTGGCGCGGATCAGCCGGCGCAGCGACAGCCCGAGCCTGCAATACAACCACCTGCAAGGTGTGCTGAGCCTGCGCGAGCAGATTGCCCGCCTCGGCGTCGACTCCGGTTGCCGCCTGACACCCGCGGAAATCGTCGTCACCAGCGGCTGCCAGGAGGCCCTGTCCATCGCCATCCGCGCCCTGTGCGAACCCGGCGATATCGTGGCCATCGCCTCCCCCTGCTTTCACGGCATCATCCAACTGCTCAAGGCCGCCGGCCTCAAGGCCCTGGAGATTCCCACCGACCCGGTCACCGGCATCAGCCTGGAAGCCATGGAAATGGCCCTGGAACAGTGGCCGATCAAGGCCATCCAGCTCACGCCCAATTGCAACAACCCGCTGGGCTACATCATGCCGGACGATCGCAAGCGCGCGATGATCCGCCTGGCCCAGCGCTACGACGTGCCGATCATCGAAGACGATATCTATGGCGACCTGGCGTTCCGCTACCCGCGGCCGCGCACCCTGAAGTCATTCGACGACGACGGACGCGTGCTGCTGTGCAGTTCGTTCTCGAAAACCCTGGCGCCGGGCCTGAGGATCGGCTGGATCGCCCCGGGGCGTTACCTGCCGCAAGTGCTGCACATGAAGTACGTCGGCTCCGGCACCACCGCGACCCAGCCGCAGCTGGCGGTCGCCGAGTTCATTGCCAAGGGTCATTACCTGCCGCACCTGCGACGGATGCGCAAACAGTACCAGCGCCATCGCGACCTGATGACCGAGTGGGTCAGCCGCTACCTGCCGGAAGGCACCCGGGTCAGCAAACCCCAGGGCGGGTTCACCTTGTGGGTGGAGCTGCCGGACGAGTTCGACACCTACACCCTGAACCGGCTGCTGGAAGCCGAGGACATCCAGATCGCCAACGGCAATATCTTTTCCGCGGCCGGCAAGTACCGCAATTGCCTCAGGCTGAACTTTGCCGGCGCGCCCAATCGCAAGATCGAACAGGCGATCAACAAGATCGGCCTGGCGGTCGCGCAACTGCTCCCCGCCTGACAGCCCCTCGCCCCCGGCCCTCGTCCTAGTACGGCGAGGGCCTTCAGCGAATCAGGCCCTGGCCGCGCGCCATAGCTTGCCGCCCAGCGACACCACGACCAGTACCGCGGCACCGGCGATGATGCCGGCCACGGCATTGAGCAGCGTCGGCATGATCAGCGAAAACCCGCCAACCGCCTCGGCCGTGTGCGCCGTGACAGTCTCGATCCAGTGATGCGCCGCCGGCACGCCGTGGGTGAGGATGCCGCCGCCCACCATGAACATCGCCGCGGTGCCGATCACCGAGAGGCTTTTCATCATGTAGGGTGCCGCGCGCAGGATGGCGCTGCCTATGCTTTTCGCCACCTGGCCCGGCTTCTGCGTCAGCCACAGGCCAAGGTCGTCGAGCTTGACGATGCCGCCCACCAGGCCATACACCCCGACGGTCATGACGATGGCGATGCCCGAAAGCACCACCACCTGCTGCATCAACGGCGCATCGGCGACGGTGCCCAGGGTAATGGCGATGATCTCGGCCGAGAGAATGAAGTCGGTGCGGATCGCGCCCTTGATCTTGGTCTTCTCGAAGGCCACCAGATCGGTAGCCGGGTCCGCCACGGCCTCGATCAGTTGCTGATGGTCGGCCTGATCCTCGGCCTTGCTGTGGAGAAACTTGTGGGCGAGCTTTTCAAAGCCCTCGAAGCATAGGTAGGCACCGCCGATCATCAGCAGCGGCGTCACCAGCCAGGGCACGAAGGCACTGATGGCCAGCGCCGCGGGCACCAGGATCAGCTTGTTCAGGAACGAACCCTTGGCCACTGCCCAGACCACCGGCAACTCACGCTCGGCGCGCACCCCGGAGACCTGCTGGGCATTGAGCGCGAGGTCGTCCCCCAGCACCCCGGCGGTCTTCTTCGCCGCCATCTTGGTCATCAGCGCCACATCATCGAGTACCGCGGCAATATCGTCGATCAGCACCAGCAAACTGCTTCCGGCCATGGATCAGGGTTCCTTGAGGTCATAAATGTTGCGAAGCATAGCGCGCAACGGGGTCTGGCGGGGCATTCTTGAGCCTCGCGCAAGGCCGGTGCTACCATGCGCAACCGCCCGAACAGGCAAGGAATCACCTGGTTTATGAGCACCATCCGCGAGCGCAACAAAGAACTGATCCTGCGGGCAGCCAGTGAAGAGTTTGCCGACAAAGGCTTCGCTGCGACCAAAACCAGCGACATCGCGGCCAAGGCGGGGTTACCCAAACCCAACGTCTACTACTACTTCAAATCCAAGGAGAACCTCTACCGCGAGGTCCTGGAAAGCATCATCGAGCCGATCCTCCAGGCTTCGACCCCGTTCAACGCCGACGGCGTGCCCAGCGAAGTGCTGAGCGGCTACATCCGCTCGAAAATCCGTATCTCCCGCGACCTGCCCTTCGCCTCCAAGGTGTTCGCCAGCGAGATCATGCACGGCGCCCCGCACCTGAGCCCGGACCAGGTCGAGCAGCTCAACGCCCAGGCCAAGCACAACATCGATTGCATCCAGACCTGGATCGATCGTGGCCAGATCGCGCCCATCGACCCGCACCACCTGATGTTCAGCATCTGGGCCGCGACCCAGACCTATGCCGACTTCGACTGGCAGATCTCGGTGGTGACCGGCAAGGCCAAGCTGGACGAGGCCGATTACGAAGCCGCCGCCCAGACCATCATCCGCCTGGTGCTCAAGGGCTGCGAAACGGATCGTTAGATCGCGTCGCATCCATCGCGGGCAAG
>NZ_JBQENK010000004.1:0-102874 GCF_052044735.1 Pseudomonas sp. 22526 | reverse complement strand
CCCGCGATAGCGAATATTCAGACGTTACAGATCACGCACTCACCCCCGCATCCGCCTGCAAGCCCTGCGCCTCGATGGCGCTGATCGCGCATTGCTCGTCGATATCCGAGGTATCGCCGCTGATGCCGATCGCCCCCACCACCGCCCCCTGCTGATCACGAATCAACACCCCACCCGGTGCCGGCACCACGCTGCCCTGCCCCAGGCTGTTGAGCGCGGCAATGAAGGCCGGCCGCTGCTGCGCATCCAGCGCCAGCAGGCGCGAGCCCTTGCCCAGGGCGATCGCGCCCCAGGCCTTGCCGATGGCGATCTGTGGCCGCAGCAGGCTGGCCCCGTCTTCGCGCTGCAAGGTCACCAGGTGCCCGCCAGCATCGAGCACCGCAATGGTCAAGGGTGCCGCGCTGATCTGGCGGCCGAAGGCCAGGGCCTTGCCGGCCAGGCTGACTGCAACGTTCAAGGTTAAAGCGCTCATGGGTGCCGTCCTTATTTTGTTATTGGGAAAAATTGGGGTGTTCCGATAAGAAGATCGATACAACAAATAGAACACAACAAAATTTGTTTTTGTATACAATAATTTTCGCAAACCTCTGCTTCCGACGAAAAGCCGCCTGTTTATCGGCACCGGACGAACGCATCCAAGCGCGAGAGAAAATGGATTGACCTGCGACACTCGCCGTGAATACACTCTGCGCAAAGCCACTTGTATACAATTACAAAACGTAAGAGGCACAAAACCATGAGCAAAATGAGAGCAATCGAAGCCGCCGTTCTGGTGATGCGCCGTGAAGGGGTCGATACCGCTTTCGGCATCCCGGGTGCCGCCATCAACCCGCTGTACTCCGCCCTGCAAAAGGTCGGCGGCATCGATCACGTCCTCGCTCGCCACGTTGAAGGCGCCTCGCACATGGCCGAGGGTTACACCCGCACCAAAGCCGGCAACATCGGCGTGTGCATCGGTACCTCCGGCCCTGCCGGCACCGACATGGTCACCGGCCTGTACAGCGCCTCGGCCGACTCCATCCCGATTCTCTGCATCACCGGCCAGGCCCCGCGTGCCCGTCTGCACAAGGAAGACTTCCAGGCCGTCGACATCACCAGCATCGTCAAGCCGGTGACCAAGTGGGCGACCACCGTCCTCGAGCCGGGCCAGGTGCCCTACGCCTTCCAGAAAGCCTTCTATGAAATGCGCTCCGGCCGCCCCGGCCCGGTGCTGATCGACCTGCCGTTCGACGTGCAGATGGCCGAGATCGAATTCGACATCGACGCCTACCAACCGCTGCCGCTGGCCAAGCCTTCGGCAACCCGGGTCCAGGTCGAAAAGGCCCTGGCCCTGCTGGATCAGGCCGAGCGTCCGTTGCTGGTCGCCGGCGGTGGCATCATCAACGCCGATGCCAGCGAGCTGCTGGTGGAATTCGCCGAACTGACCGGCATCCCGGTCATCCCCACCCTGATGGGTTGGGGCAGCATTCCCGACGATCACCCGCAGATGGTCGGCATGGTCGGCCTGCAAACCTCCCACCGCTACGGCAACGCCACCCTGCTCAAGTCGGACCTGGTCCTGGGTATCGGCAACCGTTGGGCCAACCGCCACACCGGTTCGGTGGACGTCTACACTGAGGGCCGCAAATTCATCCACGTGGACATCGAGCCGACCCAGATCGGCCGGGTGTTCACCCCGGACCTGGGCATCGTCTCCGACGCCAGCTCGGCATTGACCGTGTTCCTCGAAGTCGCTCGCGAATGGCAGGCCGCCGGCAAGCTGAAGAACCGCAGCGCCTGGCTGCAGGATTGCCAGCAGCGCAAGGCGAGCCTGCAACGCAAGACCCACTTCGACAACGTGCCGGTCAAGCCGCAGCGGGTGTATGAAGAGATGAACCAGGTGTTCGGCAAGGACACCTGCTATGTCAGCACCATCGGCCTGTCGCAGATTGCCGGCGCGCAGTTCCTGCACGTGTACAAGCCCCGCCACTGGATCAACTGCGGCCAGGCCGGCCCGCTGGGCTGGACCATTCCGGCAGCGCTGGGGGTGGTCAAGGCCGACCCGAGTCGCAAGGTGGTGGCGCTGTCCGGCGACTATGACTTCCAGTTCATGATCGAAGAGCTGGCCGTGGGCGCGCAGTTCAAGCTGCCGTACATCCACGTGGTGGTGAACAACTCCTACCTGGGCCTGATCCGCCAGGCGCAGCGCGGTTTCGACATGGACTACTGCGTGCAGCTGTCCTTCGACAACCTCAATGCACCGGAACTCAACGGCTATGGCGTGGACCACGTCGCGGTCGCCGAGGGCCTGGGCTGCAAGGCGCTGCGGGTATTCGAGCCGTCGGGCATCCAGCCGGCCCTGCGCCAGGCCCAGGAAATGCTCGAGCAGTTCAAGGTGCCGGTGATCGTCGAGATCATCCTGGAGCGTGTCACCAACATTTCCATGGGCACCGAGATCAACGCGGTCAACGAATTCGAAGACCTGGCGCTGGTCGGCAACGACGCCCCCACCGCGATTTCCCTGCTCGACTGACACCACTGTGTAGCCGCTGCCGAAGGCTGCGATCGCATCCGCAGGATGCGCAAGATCTCAGGATCGTCGAAGGCCTTCAGCCTTATCGCAGCCTGCGGCAGCGGCTACAGGATTGAACCTCTACAGGAGACCACCATGCCGCGTTTTGCCGCCAACCTGTCCATGCTGTTCACCGAACAGGACTTCCTCGCCCGCTTCAAGGCCGCCGCCGAGGCTGGCTTCAGTGGTGTCGAATACCTGTTCCCCTACGAATTCAGCTCCGCCGAGATCAAGGCGCAACTCGACGCCCACGGCCTGACCCAGGTGCTGTTCAACCTTCCTGCGGGCGATTGGGCCAAGGGCGAGCGCGGTATCGCCTGCCTGCCAGACCGGGTCGAAGAGTTCCGTGCCGGGGTCGACCTGGCCATCGCCTACGCCCAGGTGCTGGGCAATACCCAGATCAACTGCCTGGCCGGCATCCGCCCGCAGGGCGTCGACGATGCGACGGTGGAAAAGACCTTTATCGCCAACCTCAAGTACGCCGCCGAAAAACTCCAGGCCGCGGGCATCAAGCTGGTGATGGAAGCGATCAACACCCGCGACATCCCGGGCTTCTACCTGAACAACACGGCCCAGGCCCTGTCGGTTCGCGAGCAGGTCGGCAGTAGCAACCTGTACCTGCAATACGACATCTACCACATGCAAATCATGGAGGGCGACCTGGCCCGGACCCTGTCCGGCCACCTGGACGCGATCAACCATGTCCAACTGGCGGACAACCCGGGGCGTAACGAACCAGGCACCGGCGAGATCAACTACCGCTTCCTGTTCGGACACCTGGACAAGATCGGCTACCAGGGCTGGGTCGGCTGCGAATACAAGCCGCTGACCACCACCGAGGCCGGCCTGGGCTGGCTCAAGAGCCACAACGCAATCTGATCGGCAACCGCGTCATCGTTCATCGCTGTAGGAGCGAGCTTGCTCGCGAAGGTCGTCAACGATGACGCAGGCATCCTGAATGAACACGGCGCCCTGCCATTTTTCGCGAGCAAGCTCGCTCCTACAGAGGGCGTGCTACCTAACAAAAAGAGGATTTTCTCATGGCTAAAATCGGATTCATCGGCACCGGCATCATGGGTCACCCAATGGCCTCCAACCTGCAAAAAGCCGGTCACAGCCTGTTCCTGTCCCAGCACCACGACGCGGCACCGGCCGACCTGGTCGCCGCCGGCGCGGTCGCCCTGGCCAGCCCCAAGGAAGTGGCCCAGGAAGCCGAATTCATCATCGTCATGGTCCCGGATACCCCCCAGGTCGACGACGTACTGTTCCGCGCCGACGGCGTGGCCGCGGGCGTCGGCCCGGGCAAGGTGGTGATCGACATGAGTTCGATCTCACCAACCGCAACCAAGGCCTTCGCCGCCAAAATCAACGAGAAAGGCGCGCAATACCTGGACGCCCCGGTGTCCGGCGGTGAAGTCGGCGCCAAGGCGGCGACCCTGAGCATCATGGTCGGCGGCGACAGCCAGGCCTTCGAGCGCGCCCTGCCGCTGTTCCAGGCCATGGGCAAGAACATCACCCTGGTCGGCGGCAACGGCGACGGCCAGACCGCCAAGGTGGCGAACCAGATCATCGTCGCCCTGAACATCCAGGCGGTGGCCGAGGCCCTGCTGTTCGCCGCGAAAAACGGCGCCGATCCGGCCAAGGTGCGCGAGGCGCTGATGGGCGGCTTCGCCTCCTCGAAGATCCTCGAAGTGCACGGCGAACGCATGATCAAGGGCACCTTCGACCCGGGCTTCCGCATCAGCCTGCACCAGAAGGACCTGAACCTGGCCCTGCAAGGCGCCAAGGAGCTGAACATCAACCTGCCCAACACCGCCAACGCCCAGCAAGTGTTCAGCACCTGCGCGGCCATCGGCGGTAGTAACTGGGACCACTCGGCGCTGATCAAGGGCCTGGAACACATGGCGAACTTCTCGATCCGCGACAAGTAAGAGAGCGCCAGGCAATCCCCTGTAGCCGCTGCCGCAGGCTGCGATAAGGCCGAAGGCCTTCAGCGATCTTGAGATCGTGCGCCCGCTTCGCGGCCGATCGCAGCCTTCGGCAGCGGCTACAGGTTGCGTTACAGCCACACCTCGAACAACAAGAAATCCGGGAGCCCGCCATGCCGGTCGATCCGCAACAATTCCTCCGTGAGCTGTTCGCCACAGCCATCGACGCCGCCCACCCGCAGCACGTCCTCGAAGCCCATTTGCCCAGCGACCGCAGCGGTCGGGTGATCGTCATCGGTGCCGGCAAGGCCGCCGCGGCCATGGCCCAGGTGGTCGAACGCTGCTGGTTGGGTGAAGTCAGCGGGCTGGTGGTCACCCGCTACGGCCACGGCGCCCCCTGCGAAAAAATCGAAGTGGTCGAAGCCGCTCATCCGGTACCCGATGCCGCCGGCCTGGCCGTGGCCAAGCGCGTGCTGGAGCTGGTCAGCGACCTGTCGGAACAGGACCGGGTGATCTTCCTCCTGTCCGGCGGCGGTTCCGCCCTGCTGGCCCTGCCCGCCGCGGGCATCAGCCTGGCGGACAAGCAATCGATCAACAAGGCCCTGCTCAAGTCCGGCGCCAGCATCGGCGAGATGAACTGCGTGCGCAAACACCTCTCGGCGATCAAGGGCGGCCGCCTGGCCAAGGCCTGCTGGCCGGCCACCCTCTACACCTACGCGATTTCCGATGTACCGGGCGACCTGGCCACGGTCATCGCCTCCGGCCCCACCGTGGCCGACCCCAGCACCTCGGCCGAGGCCCTGGCGATCCTCAAGCGTTACGCCATCGAGGTACCGGCGGCGGTACGCAGCTGGCTGCAAAGCCCGGAGTCGGAAACCGTCAAGCCCGGCGACCCGAGCCTGGCCCGCAGTCACTTCCAACTGATCGCCCGGCCGCAGCAGTCGCTGGAGGCCGCCGCGGTGAAAGCCCGCCAGGCCGGTTTCAGCCCGCTGATCCTCGGCGACCTGGAAGGCGAGTCCCGCGAGGTGGCCAAGGTCCATGCCGGCATCGCCCGCCAGGTGGTGCTGCATGGCCAGCCGCTGGCGGCGCCCTGCGTGATCCTGTCCGGTGGTGAAACCACGGTCACCGTGCGCGGCAATGGCCGCGGCGGGCGCAATGCCGAGTTCCTCCTGAGCCTCACCGAAAGCCTCAAGGGCCTGCCCGGCGTCTACGCCCTGGCCGGCGACACCGACGGCATCGACGGCTCCGAAGACAACGCCGGCGCCATCATGACCCCGGACAGCTACGCCCGCGCCGCCGCCCTGGGCCTGAATGCCAGCGACGAGCTGGACAACAACAACGGCTATGGCTACTTCGCGGCCCTGGATGGGTTGATCGTCACCGAACCGACCCGCACCAACGTCAACGACTTCCGCGCCATCCTGATCCTCGAGAGCCCCAAACATGACGCCTGACAAAAAGGTCAAAATCCTCGCCACCCTCGGCCCGGCCATCGACAGCATCGACGATATCCGCGAGCTGGTGCAGGCCGGGGTGAACATCTTTCGCCTCAACTTCAGCCATGGCGACCACGCCGATCACGCCCAGCGTTACCAGTGGATCCGCGAAGTCGAAAAGCAGCTGAACTACCCGCTGGGCATCCTGATGGACCTGCAGGGCCCGAAACTGCGGGTCGGCAAGTTCGCCGAAGGCAAGGTCCAGCTGCACCGCGGCCAGGCCCTGCGCCTGGACCTGGACAGCACCCCGGGCGACCAGCGCCGGGTCAACCTGCCCCACCCGGAAATCCTCAAAGCCCTGGAGCCGGGCATGGACCTGCTGCTGGACGATGGCAAGCTGCGCCTGCGGGTCACCGCCAAGCACGCCGATGCCATCGACACCACAGTGCTCAACGGTGGCGAGCTGTCGGACCGCAAGGGCGTCAACGTCCCGCAGGCGGTGCTCGACCTCAGCCCGCTGACCGCCAAGGACCGCCGCGACCTGGAGTTCGGCCTGGAACTGGGGGTGGACTGGGTCGCCCTGTCGTTCGTGCAGCGCCCCGAGGACATTCGCGAAGCCCGCGCGCTGATCGGCGACAAGGCGTTCCTGATGGCCAAGATCGAAAAACCCTCGGCAGTCACTCAACTGCGCGAGATCGCCGAATTGAGCGACGCGATCATGGTGGCCCGTGGCGACCTGGGGGTGGAAGTGCCCGCCGAAAGCGTGCCGCAGATCCAGAAGGACATCATCGGCACCTGCCGCCAGTTGGGTAAGCCGGTGGTGGTGGCCACGCAGATGCTCGAATCCATGCGCTTCTCCCCCGCCCCGACCCGGGCCGAGGTCACGGACGTGGCCAACGCGGTGGCCGAAGGCGCCGACGCGGTGATGCTCTCGGCGGAAACCGCCTCCGGCGAATACCCGCTGGAGGCGGTGCAGATGATGAGCAAGATCATCCGCCAGGTGGAAAGCGGCCCCGACTACCAGACCCAGCTCGACGTCAGCCGGCCCCAGGCCGAAGCCACGGTGTCCGATGCCATCAGCTGCGCGATCCGGCGCATCAGCAGCATCCTGCCGGTGGCGGTGCTGGTGAACTACAGCGAGTCCGGCAGCTCCAGCCTGCGCGCGGCCCGGGAACGGCCGAGGGTGCCGATCCTCAACCTGACGCCGAACCTGTCCACCGCGCGCCGCCTCACCGTGGCCTGGGGCGTGCATTCGGTGGTCAACGACCGCCTGCGCCAGGTCGACGAGGTCTGCTCCACCGCCCTGGAAATCGCCCAGGCGCAAGGCATGGCCAAACGCGGCGACACCCTGTTGATCACCGCTGGCGTGCCGTTCGGCCAGCCGGGCTCGACCAACTCGCTGCGCATCGAAACCCTGATCTGAGCCTGATCTTAACCCTGCCTGTAGCCGCTGCCGAAGGCTGCGATCGACCGCAAAGCGGGCGTGCACTTCGATATCGCGGAAGGTTCTTCGAACCTTTTCGCAGCCTGCGGCAGCGGCTACAGGAATCGACCTTCCATGCCTTCAGAACACTTCAACGCCCACTGCCCCGACTGGGCCACCGCCCTGCTCAACGGCTTCAGTCAGATCTTCCTCCAGCGCCATCCGTTGTGCGGCCTGCTGTGCATGCTGGCCATCCTGCTGACCGCTCCGGCACTGCTCGGCGGCGCGCTGCTGGGCGGCGTGGCCGGGCTGCTTACCGCGCAGCGCCGGGGCTATGCCAAGGCCGACCGGCAAGCCGGGCTGTTCAGCTACAACGGGGTCTTGCTCGGCCTGCTCCTGAGCCTGCGCTTCGACTGGTCGGTGCTGCTGCCACCGCTGATCATCGCCTGCGGCGGCGTCAGTGCGATCCTCACCCAGCAATGGCTCAAACGCGCCCGCACCCCATATTGCCTACCGGCCTACACCGCGCCCTTCGTCGGCCTCGGCTGGTTGCTGCTGGGCCTGGCCACACCGCTGCCCGCCAGTGTCGAAGCGCCCTGGGCCGAACCCGATGCGCCGGCGCTGCTGCTGGCACTGATCCAGGGGCTCGGCCAGGTGATGTTCCTCGAGCGTCCGCTGGCCGGGGCATTGATCGCCCTCGGGTTGTTACTGGCCGATCGCCGGGCGGCCGCCTGGGCGCTGTTCGGTTCGGCGGCGGGCCTGGGCTTCGCCCTGCTGCAACAGGAACAGGCCGGCGCCCTGCTGGGCCTTGGCGGCTACAACAGCGCCCTGGTGGCCCTGGCCCTGAGCCAGGACCGCCGCCGATCCTGGCTGGCGCTACCGGGAATGGCCATGGCGCTGCTGCTCGCCCCGGGCTTCGCCGCGTTGGGCCTGCCCGCCCTCACCGCGCCCTTTATCCTCGCCTGCTGGCTGGTCCGCGCGGCAACCCGAGTGCTGCGCCAGGCCGCCGTGGACAGCACGCCTTGCGTTACCAAGGCCAATCCCCCTAGGCTTCGCTGACCTCAGATTCAGGCGAACAACATGGACAGCACCACGGACACCGACAAGCACTGGCGCGAGCGCCTCTACGTCATGATTTTCCAGACCGACACCGTGGCCGGTCGGCGCTTCGACAGCATCCTGTTGCTGATCATCCTCGCCAGCCTGGTGATCGTGATCCTCGACAGCATCGACGAGGTGCATCAGAACTACGCCAATGTGCTGGCCTATATCGAATGGGGTTTTACCCTGATCTTCGCCATCGAATACGGCCTGCGCCTGTATTGCTCGCCCAAGCCGCTGCGTTACGCCTTCAGTTTCTACGGGCTGGTGGACCTGCTGGCCATAGTGCCGGGGATCCTCGCCCTGTATTACAGCGACGCCCAGTACCTGCTGATCATCCGGGTGATCCGCATGCTGCGCATCTTCCGCGTGCTCAAGCTCAGCCCCTACCTCAAGCAGGCCCACTACCTGCTCGACGCCTTGCGCGGCAGCAAGCAGAAAATCCTGGTGTTCCTGCTCAGCGTCTGCACCCTGGTGACGGTGTTCGGCACCCTGATGTATGTGGTCGAAGGCCCGGAACACGGCTTCACCAGCATTCCCAAGGGTATCTATTGGGCCATCGTCACCCTGACCACCGTCGGCTACGGCGACATAGTGCCCAAGACCGTGATCGGCCAGATCATTTCGTCGATGGTGATGATCACCGGTTACTCGATCATCGCCGTGCCCACCGGGATCTTCACCGCGGAACTGGCCAACGCCCTGCGCGGCGAACAGCTCAAGCACGACTGCCCGGTGTGCCGTAAAGACAACCATGAACACGGCGCCGCGTTCTGCTCGCGGTGCGGCAATGCGCTGTTCCTGAAAGTGGTCCAGGGAAACTGAATAAGCAAAGCACTTTTTAATCTTTAAAGAGATATACCGCCCCGGCTATAGTCGGCGGCAAATTGCCTTCACTCTCTAATAAAAGGAATGTGCAGTGAAAAAACTCGTTAGCGCCTCTCTCCTGGCCGCCGGCCTGGCACTGGGCAGCGTCGCCCAGGCCGCCCCGACCCTGCTCAACGTTTCCTACGACGTGATGCGAGACTTCTACAAGGACTACAACAGCGCCTTCCAGAAGCACTGGCAGGCCGAGCACAACGAGAACATCACCCTGCAGATGTCCTTCGGCGGCTCCAGCAAACAGGCGCGCTCGGTGATCGACGGCCTGCCGGCCGACGTCATCACCATGAACATGGCCACCGACATCAACGCCCTGGCGGACAACGGCAAGCTGGTGCCGGACAACTGGGTGACCCGCCTGCCGAACAACAGCGCGCCCTTCACCTCGGCCACTGTGTTCATCGTGCGCAAGGGCAACCCCAAGGCCCTGAAAGACTGGCCGGACCTGCTCAAGGATGGCGTGCAAGTGATTGTGCCGAACCCCAAGACTTCGGGTAACGGCCGCTACACCTACCTGTCGGCCTGGGGTTATGTGCTGAAGAACGGTGGCGACGAGAACAAGGCCAAGGACTTCGTCGGCAAGCTGTTCAAGCAGGCACCTGTGCTCGACACCGGCGGCCGCGCCGCGACCACCACCTTCATGACCAACCAGATCGGCGACGTACTGGTGACCTTCGAGAACGAAGCGGAAATGATCGCCCGCGAATTCGGCCGCGATCAGTTCGAAGTCATCTACCCGAGCGTTTCCGCCGAAGCCGAGCCGCCGGTGTCGGTGGTGGACAAGGTGGTCGACAAGAAAGGCTCGCGCGCCGCGGCCGAGGAATACCTGAAGTACCTGTGGTCGCCGGAAGGCCAGGAAATCGCCGCCAACAACTACCTGCGCCCACGGGACCCGAAAGTCCTGGCCAAGTACACCGATCGCTTCCCGAAAGTCGACTTCCTGTCGGTGGAAAAAACCTTCGGCGACTGGCGCACCGTGCAGAAGACCCACTTCAACGATGGCGGGATCTTCGACCAGATCTACGGCGGGAAATAATTACCCGGATATAAAAAACGACCTTCGGGTTAATGCCCGTCAATCGAGAAGCAGAAAATTGTAGGAGCGAGGCTTGCCCGCGATGGACTTGAGAGCACTGCGCTTACCCAGTAAGTGCGCGTTATCGTTAACCACCATCGCGAGCAAGCTTCGCTCCTACAGAACATCACCCTCGCTCGACTGAGGGGTATTGACTCTCGGGTCGCCTGGGATCTAAAGCCCGGCGGCGGCTTCGAACAGCACCGCCTTCCCCGCCTGCCGCAGCTCCGGCAACATCGCCTCCGCCTCGACCTCGATCAGCCACTCGGGCAGGGACAGGCCGCTGACGATGATCCACGAGGACGCTGGCGGCTGCTGGGGGAAACGCTGCAACAGCACCTGGCTGATCTGTTCCTGCTGCTCGCGAGCCGCTTCGGCGATGTAGATCCGCAGCATGACCACGTGGCTCAGGTCGCCGCCCGCCGCCGCCAGGACCCGGGTGATATTGTCGAAGCTCTGCTCGGTCTGCTCCCGCAACCCCGGGCCGACGCAGACCTCGCGCTCATCGACACCCACCTGGCCGGACAGCAGCAGGCGCCGCCCACCGCGCACCTCCACGGCCTGGCTGAAACCGTATTGCAGGGAATTGAAGACACTGGGCGGATTGAAGACTGATTTATGCATGGGAACTCCGCTGCGATAGACGACCGCAAACCCTAAACCAAGCCCCTGCCCAAGGCCATCCGAAACCAGGCCGTTGAAACACCTGGCAACGTAACAGCCGGCCAGCTACATCGGCGGCGTCACCCCATCCTTGCCGGCGGAAATCGACTGCGCGGTGAGGGTGCCATCCGCGCTCTGGGACACGAACATCACCACCTTGACCCCAGCCTTGAGCAGGCTGCGGTCGCCCGGCACCAGATTGACGATGGGCACGTCGTCCGGCACCAGGATCTTCTGCTGGCCGCCCTTGTAGTTGACGGTCAGGGTCCGGCCGTTGCTCACCACCAAGTCGCCGACGCTGCCGTTGGTCATGCTGCTGCCCTTGACCAGGTCGAAGGGCCGATGACCGTCGCCGGTGCCGGCCATCTGCGGTGGAAACACATGGACCTCCAGCGCCTTGAGGCTGCCATCGGCCTGGGGTACGGCGGCCGAACCTATGTAGCTGCCGGGCTTGATGTCCTCGATATTGGCCAGGGTCACGGCGCGGACCTGGGTCTGTGGCGTGAGGTTGATGGTGACGTTCTCGCCGCTGTTGACGTGCACTCGCACCGCGTCGCCGGCGATGCTGGTGATTTCCCCGCGCACGCCGATACGCATGCCCGGCGCGTCCTGGGCCTGGGCCGGGCCGGCCAGCAGCAGTGCGCCGAGGGTGATCGCTTGAGCGCCGCCGAGCAGGCGGCGAAGACACAGATTCATGGGACGGGCTTCCTGTGATGAAGGGTGGCACAGACGTCGAAACGAAAGCACTCCAGCGTCCGCGGAACAATAAGCGAGCTATCGAACTGAATGTAAGTAAATGTATCATCGCAGCGCGATGCCGGTCGTCATCTGCCGCTCTGCGCCGGTCTCGCCAGGCATTTATTCCTGCACGGCATGAATGCTATCGCTCGTCAGCTTCTACCGCGTCACGGGCCAGCCCCTTAGCCTCGCCCGCATCCCTTTCGCTGCCACGAGAATCGCCATGACTTCCACCCCCCAGGGGCTGCCTGCCGCCACCACGACCATGACCCGCGGCATGGTGCTGCTGTTCGCCTTCTGCTGCGGCGCCATAGTCGCCAACATCTACTACGCCCAGCCGATCATCGAGCTGATCGCCCCGGACATCGGCCTGAGCAGCACCATGGCCAGCCTGATCGTGTCCCTGACCCAGATCGGCTACGCCCTGGGCCTGTTCTTCCTGGTGCCCCTGGGCGACCTGCTGGAAAACCGCCGGCTGATGATTCTCACCAGCCTGGTGGCCATCGCCAGCCTGCTGGGCGCCGCGTTCACCGAGCAGCCCAACGCCTTTCTGCTGGTCTCGCTGCTGATCGGCTTCAGCTCGGTGTCGGTACAGATCCTGATTCCCCTGGCCGCGCACCTGACGCCGGAGGAGTCCCGTGGCCGGGTGGTCGGCGGCATCATGGGCGGCCTGCTGCTGGGCATCCTGCTGGCGCGTCCGGTGTCCAGCGTAGTAGCCGACCTCTTCGGCTGGCGCGCCATGTTCATTGCCGCCGCCGTGCTGATGGCCGCCATCAGTGTGGTCCTGCTGCTGACCGTGCCCAAGCGCCAGCCCGCCCACAGTGCTACCTACGGCCAGTTGCTGGGTTCGCTGGGCAGCCTGCTGCGCCAGCAACCGGTGCTGCGGCAGCGGGCGTTTTACCAGGCCTGCATGTTCGCCACCTTCAGCCTGTTCTGGACCGCGGTGCCACTGGAGCTGGCGCGCAACCACGGCCTGTCGCAAAGCCAGATCGCCCTGTTCGCCCTGGTCGGGGCCATCGGCGCCATCGCCGCGCCCATCAGCGGGCGCCTGGCGGATGCCGGCCACACACGCGTCGCCTCGTTGCTGGCCATGCTGTTCGCCGCCCTGAGCTTTCTGCCCGCCTTTATCCACCCGGCCTACAGCGTCATCGGCCTGGCGGTGACCGGCGTGGTCCTGGATTTCTGCGTGCAGATGAACATGGTTCTCGGCCAACGCGCGGTCTACGCCCTCGATGCCCATAGCCGCGGCCGCCTCAACGCGCTGTACATGACCAGCATCTTCATCGGCGGCGCCGTCGGCTCGTCGATCGCCAGCGCGGTGTACGAACACGCCGGCTGGCTGGGTATAGTCGGCGTCGGCAGCGCTTTGCCGCTGCTGGCCCTGCTGCGTTTCCTGAGCACCTCGCAGAAGGCCCTGCCCGTTACGGCCTGATGCATCCTGGTCCCCTCGGGTCGCAAAACCGGGGGCCATGCTCGATCGTTCACACACAAGGAGTCTCGATGGACCGACTGGCAGCCATGCAAACCTTCGTTCATGTGGTGGAAAGCGGCTCGTTCTCGGCCGCCGCCCGGCTTCTGGATATCGGCCAGCCGGCCGTATCGAAAACCATCGCCCAGCTGGAGGCGCGGCTGGCGGTACGGCTGTTGCTGCGCTCGACCCGCGGCCTGACGCCCACCGAAGCCGGCATGGCCTTTTTCGAGCGCGCCAGGCGGGCCCTCGAAGAGGCCGACGAAGCCGATCTCGCGGCGCGCGGGGCTGGTTCTGGGCTCAGCGGCACCTTGCGGATCTGCGCCGCGGTGACCTTCGCCCGCCTGCATATCGTGCCGCACCTGGGGACCTTTCTCGATCGCCATCCCGACCTCGATATCGACGTGGTGCTGGATGACCGCAATATCAATCTGGTGGAAGCCGGCATCGACGTCGCCCTGCGCATGGGGCCCTTGAGCGACTCCGGGCTGACCGCACGGCGGATCGGCGAATGCCGGCGCGTGGTGCTGGCCACCCCGGACTACTTCGCCCGCCACGGCGAACCCGCCTGCCCCACCGACCTGGGCAAGCACCAGGCGATCATCTACAGCCTCGGCGGCGGTGCCCACTGGCGCTTCGAACGGGGTGACGAACAGCAGTCGGTGACGGTCCGCGGGCGGATTCGCGTCAGTGCCGCGGAGGGGCTGCGCGAATCGGTGCTGGCCCACCAGGGACTGACCATGGCCTCGCAATGGATGTTCGCTCCCGAGCTGGCCAGCGGCGCGGTGCGCGAGGCGATGCCGGACTGGAGGCTGCCCCGGCAGGAGCTATGGGCGGTGTTTCCCACCGGGCGGCTGAGCAGCGCCAAGGCCCGGGCCTTCGTCGAGTTTGTCCAGCAGCAACTGGCCAGCCCCGGACCAGACGCCCGAGGCTGAGCCGGGGTCCGCAGCGGACTCAGATACGCTCGCGCACCAGCACTTCGACCTTGGCCGTCTCGCCCCACTGGCGCACCCGCTCGATCAGCGCCAGGTCGGTCTCGCCTACCAGGTAGAGGGTTTCGATCGACTGCCTGGCCGCCCACTCGACGAAGCCGCACTGCTCGAAGGTGCTGACAGACGCCAGCTGGAACTCGTTTTCATAGAACCCCGGCGCCACCGCGACCCGGGTGTCCTGGGCGCTGACCTCGGGCAGGAACGGACAGGCCAGGTGCACCACGTCCCACTTCGCCACGCGCCAGTTGCGCAGTGCTTCGTCGAAGCGGCTGCGGGCACCGCGGACAAACCCCAGGCCGTCGATCACCATGCGCCGGTTGACGATCATCCACACCTTGCGTTTGCGCGGGGCCTTGAGCAGCACTTCGCCGGTAACCTTCGAGGCCCGCAGCGCCAGGGCGAACACCAGCAATACCGGAACGAAGTAGCGATAGACCGTCTCGGCGTTGGTGGCGCGGGTCAGCTTGTACAACCTGCGGACCTCAGTGTCGGCCTGCTCAAGGTCGGCAAAACTTGCGTTGAGCCGGTCCTGCCACGCCACCAC
The DNA here is from genome assembly GCF_052044735.1 of Pseudomonas sp. 22526. Taxonomy (NCBI): domain Bacteria; kingdom Pseudomonadati; phylum Pseudomonadota; class Gammaproteobacteria; order Pseudomonadales; family Pseudomonadaceae; genus Pseudomonas; species Pseudomonas sp. 22526. The sequence goes on along the minus strand of NZ_JBQENK010000004.1, from coordinate 88,073 downwards.
CGGTTTGCCCGAATAGCCGGAGCGAATCTCCTCCAGGGCCAGGCTCAGCTTGGCCACCGAGAGATCCGTCAGCCCACCCTCAGCGGTTCTACCGAGCGCGGCAAAACGCTGACAGAGCTCATTCACCTGCACCGCGTCAGCAACGCTGTAGAGCGTCGAGGCGGCGCGACAATGCTCCGGCCCCACCAGATCGTCGATCTCGGCCTTGATGCGCTGGCGGATCGAAGCCTCATGCCACTTGGCCAATCGATAGTCGCTCTGGAACCATTCGGTCCTGACGCTCTGGGTCTCGCTGATCAGCGCCAGCGACGCCAGCAGCAGCCAGCCGTAGTCCACCCGCTTCCAGCCGATCTCGCCCAGGGGAAAGACCGAGATGAAGCTCCAGCAGAAGAAGTAGTAGAGAAAGATAAACAGCACCAGCAGGTACACCGGCGCCAGGGACAGGTAGATCAGCTGCGGTACTTCGACGTTGGCGAAGCCATACAGGGCGAGCAGGACAGCGACAACACAGAGCCAGAAGGCCATGGGCGCGAAATAGGGTTTGTTCAGGCTTTTCTTCATCGGGCGCTCGGATGGCGATACTCAGGAACACCCCGGGGTATCGGCCATCCAACCGGCTGCTTGAACCGGACCTGCCCGCAGTCCGCTCAGTGGTAACCGTTTACTGGAACTGGCGCCCCAGCCCCGACGGCACGCCGTGGATATCGGTCTCTTCCCATGGCCCGTCGGGGCTGACGGAGCGGCTCCAGCCGTTGTTCCAGCGGTAGTAGGTGCGCTGGCGGTAGAAGGTGTTGGTCTGGTTATCCAGCACATAGACGCCCAGGCGCGGATCCCAGTGGCTGTTGCCACCCGGTGGCGGCGCGAAGCTCGCGGAAGTGCGCGGCAGCGGCTTGGCCGGCTTGATCGGCGTGGCAGGCTTGCTCGGAGTGCTTGGCGGCGTCGGCTTGGTGCTGGGCTGCGCAGGCGGAATCGGCGGCAGAGTCTCGGGCGGCGCCGGCTCCTGGACCGCACAGGCGCTCAACCCCAGGACCAGTGTTAACAGGGTGATGCGGGCAATGGCGGTCATGGCGGCGTCTCTTATTTATCCGGGCTGTCGATGGTCAGTTGTTGCGGCGCGGTGGTGCTGCTGGCCAAAGGCTTGCTGCGACCGACCCACTCGCCGGCCGTCGGTTGGCCGGCGCGGGAAATGCGCGCAACCAGTTGGACTTCCGGGAAGTTCGACAGTTTCAACTGCGGCATCATCGCGTCGGCATCCCCCAGCTCCACCGTCACCGGCAGGTCGGCCACGGTCAGGCGCTTGGCCGCCAGCGGCGCCGGCGGCCCGGAAGTGGCGCGGGCGAAGATGAACACGCTGTCGCCCGGCTGCACCTTGGCTTTCAGATCGGCGGCCAGGTCGACCCGCACCTTGAGCAGCGCGGCAGCCTTGGGCGCGGGCGCCTGGGCCACTTTGCCGCCGCTGGCCAGCAGCTTCTCGGTCGCCCGGTCGATGCCGCCCTGCAGCGCGGCGCGCGAGTTGTCGTCCGCCGGCAGTTGCGCCAGCAGGCGGTTCCAGTAATCGATGGCCTCTTGATAACGCTCGCCTTCGAAGGCGGCGATCCCCAGCAGGCCAAGGCTGGTGACTTCCTTCGGATCGGCCTTCAGCGCTTCGTCGGTCAGGGCCTGGACCTTGTCCGACCATTGCTTGCCGTCGGCGAAGTACTGCGCCTGCGCCCACTGGCCGAGCAGTTCCGGCTGGCGGCCGGCCAGGGCCACGGTGCGCTCGAAGATCTTCGCCGCGTCCGCCGGGCGGTCCTGGGCCATGTAGGTACGGCCGAGGAAGTACAGGCCCTCGGCGGAATCCGGCTGGGCGGCGACCGCGCGCTCGAGGCGGCGGGTCATCTCTTCCATGGATTGCGGGGCCTGGGCGAATTCACGGGTCAGCTCGACCTTGTCGCTGGCGCCGAAATGCAGGTACAGGCCCAGGCCCAATAGCGGCACCAGCAGCGCCGCCAGCAACGGCAGCGGCTTGCCCAGGCCGGACACCCGGGCCGGTTCCACGCCCTCGGTGTCGGCCAGCAATTCGCGCGCGGCTTCGGCGCGGCCGCTGTCCATCTGCTCGGCGCTGAGCACGCCTTCGGCCTGCTGGCCTTGCAGCTCGGCCACGCGTTCTTGATAAAGCGCCACGTTCAGCGCGGTACGATCCTCTTCACGCTGGGCGCGACGGCCGCGTAGAACCGGGATCAGCAGAAAACTCAGGGCTACCAGGAGCAGCAGGCCTGCGGCGAGCCAGAAATCAATCATTCGCGGTCTTTATCCAACAGTTGGTCGAGGCGCTGACGCTCCTCGGCGGAAAGTGTGCTCGGGCTGTCGCTGCGCTCTACGCGCCGACGCCGGACGATCACGGCGATGATCACCACACCACCCAGCAGCAGGCCGGCGGGGCCGAACCAGAGCAAGGCGGTCTTGCCGGTCAGGGCCGGCTTGTAGCGCACGAAGTCGCCATAGCGGTCGACCATGAAGTCGATGATCTGCTGGTTGTCCTTGCCTTCGCCGAGCATGCGGAAGATCTCCTTGCGCAAGTCCGCGGCGATCGGCGCATTGGAGTCGGCAATGTCCTGGTTCTGGCACTTGGGGCAACGCAGCTCTTTGGTCAGTTCGCGAAAGCGCTCGCGCTCGGCGTCGTTGGCGAACTCATAGGTATCGATCGCCGCGTGGGCCACGCCGGCGATGCAGAGGCCCAGGACGGCCGCGGCCAGCCAGCGCTTCATGGCTTGGCCTCATCGGCCAGGGCCTGATACTTGGCGGCCAGCTTCTCGCGCCACACCGTTTCGTCGATTACCCCGACGTATTTGTCGCGGATGATGCCCTTGGCGTCGATGAAGAAGGTTTCCGGCGCGCCGTACACTCCGAGGTTCAGGCCCAGGGTGCCCTCCTCGTCGCGGATATCCAGTTGGTAAGGGTTGTGGAACTCGGCCAGCCACTTCAGGGCGTCGGCGTTGACGTCCTTGTAGTTGACGCCATAGATGTTCACGCCCTGCTGCGCCAGCTTGTTCAGCACCGGGTGCTCGACCCGGCAGGAAATGCACCAGGTGCCCCAGACGTTGACCAGCGCCGGCTTGCCCAGCAGGTCGGCGCGGGTCAGGGTCTTGTCGCCCTGCACCGACGGCAGGGAGAACTCCGGGAACGGCTTGTCGATCATCGCCGACGGCAGCTCGGCCGGGTCCAGGTACAGCCCGCGGTACAGGAACACCGCCACCAGCAGGAACAGCGCCAGCGGCAACAACATTATCCAGCGTCTCATGCAGTGGCTCCTGTCATGCCCAGGGCTTCGCGCACCCGGGCCTTCACCTTGACCCGATAACGCCGGTCGAGGGCCGCCAGCAGGCCACCGAAACCGGTGAGCAGGCCGCCGAACCAGATCCAGCGCACGAAGGGTTTCACGTGCACCCGCACGGCCCAGGCGCCATTGCCCAGCGGCTCGCCGAGGGCGACGTAGAGGTCACGGGTGAAACCGGCGTCGATCCCGGCCTCGGTCATCACCGAGTTCTGTACCGTGTAGAGGCGTTTTTCCGGGTGCAGCACGGCAACTTCCTTGCCGTCGCGGACCACCCGCACCGTGCCCTTGTCGGAGGTGAAGTTGGGGCCTTCGAAATGCTTGGCGCCCTCGAACACGAAGTGATAACCGGCCAGGTCCATGGACTCGCCCGGCTCCAGGCGCAGGTCGCGCTCGGCGCTGTTCTGGCTCGACAGCACCACGCCCAGGGCGCAGACCGCGATGCCCAGGTGCGCCAGCTGCATCCCCCAGTAGCTGCGGGTCAGGCCCGGCAGGCCCTTGACCAGGCCTTTGTGGCGGGTCTTGTCGAAGATGTCGCGGACCCCGGCGAGCAATACCCAGGCGGCCAGCATGAAGGTCGCCAGCACCGCCCAGTTGAAATCGCCGTAGGCGATACCGGCCACCACCGCCAGTGCGGCGCTGCCCAGCAGCACCGGGGTCAGCATGCTCACCAGCCATTTGACCGGGGTGTCTTTCCAGCGCACCACCACGCCGATCGCCATCACTACCATCAGCAGCGCCATCAGCGGAATGAACAGCGCGTTGAAGTACGGCGGGCCGACCGACAGCTTGGCCCCGGTCAGGGCGTCCAGCACCAGCGGGTACAGGGTGCCCAGCAGGATCATCGAGGCCGCCACCACCAGCACCAGGTTGTTGCCCAGCAGCAGGGTTTCCCGCGACCACAGGTTGAAGCCGACCTGGCTCTTGACCACAGGCGCGCGCAAGGCGAACAGGGTCAGCGAACCGCCGACCACGAACAGCAGGAAAATCAGGATGAACACACCGCGCTCGGGGTCCGAGGCGAAGGCATGGACCGAGGTCAGCACCCCGGAACGCACCAGGAAGGTCCCCAGCAGGCTCAGGGAGAACGCGGCGATGGCCAGCAACACGGTCCAGCTCTTGAACACGCCACGCTTTTCGGTGACCGCCAGCGAGTGGATCAATGCGGTGCCCACCAGCCAGGGCATGAACGAGGCGTTTTCCACCGGATCCCAGAACCACCAGCCACCCCAGCCGAGTTCGTAGTAGGCCCACCAGGAGCCGAGGGTGATACCGATGCCGAGGAATGCCCAGGCGACTATGGTCCAGGGCCGCGACCAGCGCGCCCAGGCCGCGTCCAGGCGCCCACCGAGCAAGGCTGCGATGGCGAAGGCGAAGGCCACGGAGAAACCGACATAGCCCATGTAGAGCATCGGCGGGTGCACGATCAAGCCGATGTCCTGCAGCAGCGGGTTGAGGTCGCGGCCGTCACCAGGCACCTGCGGCAGAATCCGCGCGAAGGGGTTGGAGGTGACGATCAGGAACAGCAGGAAGCCGGTGCTGATCATGCCCATCACCGCCAGCACCCGCGCCAGCATCACTTGCGGCAACTGCCGGGAGAACACCGACACGGCGAAGGTCCAGCCACCGAGAATCAGCGCCCAGAGCAGCAACGAACCCTCGTGGGCGCCCCACACTGCGCTGAACTTGTAGTACCAGGGCAAGGCGCTGTTGGAGTTGCTGGCGACATAGGCCACCGAGAAATCATCGACCATGAAGGCGTAGGTCAGGCAGCCGAAGGCGAAGGTCAGAAAGGCGAACTGGCCCCAGGCCGCGGGCTGCGCCAGGCCCATCCACAGGCGGTCGCCGCGCCAGGCGCCGAGCAGCGGCACCACGGCCTGGACCAGGGCGAAACACAGGGCCAGGATCATCGCCAGATGACCCAGCTCGGGAATGAAGATTGCGGATGTCATCGATCAGCCCTCCTTGGCCGGAGCCGGCGCCATTTGCCCACTGTCTTTGAGGGCCTTGGTCACTTCCGGCGGCATGTACTTCTCGTCGTGCTTGGCCAGCACTTCGTCGGCCACCACCACGCCATCGGCGTTGAGCTTGCCCAGGGCGACGATGCCCTGCCCTTCGCGGAACAGGTCCGGGAGGATGCCGCGGTAGGTGATGGTCACGGCCTTGTTGAAGTCGGTGACCACGAAGCGCACGTCCAGCGAGTCCGCCGAGCGTTGCAGCGAGCCCATCTGCACCATGCCGCCGGCACGGATCCGGGTGTCATGGGGGGCTTCGCCGTTGGCGATCTGGGTCGGGGTGTAGAACAGGTTGATGTTCTGTTGCAGGGCGCTCAGCGCCAGGCCGACGGCAACGCCCACGCCCCCCAGCACGCCAAGGATGATCAACAGACGCTTTTTACGCAGCGGATTCACTGATTGTTCTCCCGGCGCAGACGACGCGCCTCTTGTTCCAGGTAACGCTTGCGGGCCAGCAACGGCACCGCCACGTTGAGGACCAGCACCACCAGGCAGATGCCGTAGGCTGACCAGACATACAGGCCGTGATGGCCCATGGCGAGAAAGTCGGCGAAGGAAGAAAAGCTCATGATGCCGCCTCCAGGCTGTTCTGCACTTCGGCCCTGACCCAGCTGGCGCGGGCTTCGCGCTTGAGCACTTCAAGACGCATGCGCAGCAACAGCACCGCGCCGAAGAAACAATAGAAGCCCAATACCGTCAGCAACAGCGGCAGCCACATCTCGACGGGCATCGCCGGTTTTTCGGTGAGGGTGAAGGTCGCGCCCTGGTGCAGGGTGTTCCACCACTCCACCGAGTATTTGATGATCGGGATGTTGATCACCCCGACGATGGCCAGCACCGCGCAGGCCTTGGCCGCGCTGTCGCGATTGCTGATGGCGTTGCCCAGGGCGATCAGGCCGAAATACAGGAACAGCAGGATCAGCATGGAGGTCAGGCGTGCGTCCCAGACCCACCACGAGCCCCAGGTCGGCTTGCCCCAGATGGCCCCGGTGACCAGCGCCACGGCGGTCATCCAGGCACCGATGGGCGCCGCGCATTGCAGGGCGACGTCGGCCAGTTTCATCTTCCACACCAGGCCCACCACCCCGCACACCGCCAGCATCACGTAGATGGACTGGGCCAGCATGGCGGCGGGAACGTGGATGTAGATGATGCGGAAGCTGTCGCCTTGCTGATAGTCCGGCGGCGCGAAGGCCAGGCCCCAAATGACGCCGAGGGTGATCAGCAGCAAGGCTGCGATGCTCAACCAGGGCAACAACCTGCTGCTGATGCCGTAAAACCACTTGGGTGAGCCGAGCTTATGAAACCAGGTCCAGTTCATACTGTTTCCATCACGGGTGCCGCGCGTTGTCACGCACGGCCAGGGTCTTTACTGATCAAAATTTGATCAGACCTCATTATTCGCCGACGCTGATCTTCAGGCCAGCTGCTATTGCAAAAGGTGTCAGAGTTACTGCCAGGGCGGTCAGGCTCCCAAGCCACAGCAGATAACCGGTCGCCGGCATACCCTGCAAGGCCGCCTGCAAGGCGCCGCTGCCGAGAATCAATACCGGGATGTACAGGGGCAGGATCAGTAGCGCCAGCAACAGGCCGCCACGCTTGAGTCCTACCGTCAACGCCGCGCCCACCGCTCCCAGCAGGCTGAGCACCGGAGTACCCAGCAACAGGGACAGCAACAGCACCGGCAGACAGGCTGTGGGCAGACCGAGCATCAGTGCCAACAGGGGCGCAAGCAATACCAGTGCCAGGCCGGAAAAGGCCCAGTGTGCCAGTACCTTGGCCAGAACCAGAAGAGGCAGGGGGTGCGACGAAAGGACCCACTGTTCCAAGGATCCGTCCTCGAAATCACTGCGAAAAAGCCCGTCCAGCGAGAGCAAAACCGATAATAAGGCCGCTACCCAGACTAGCCCTGGAGACAAGGTTTGCAACAATTGTGTCTCAGGTCCCACCGCCAATGGGAACAGTGAGACGACAATGGCGAAAAATACCAGCGGGTTGGCCAGTTCGGCGGGACGGCGGAACAGCAGCCGGGATTCGCGGGCAACCAGCAGTCCGAAAACACTCATACGGCCCAATGCCCCAGATCGATGTCGCGATAGCCGGTCGGCATGCGGCTCAGTGTGTGGTGGGTGGTGAGGATCACCATGCCGCCGCGTTCGCAATGGCCGGCCAGGTGCTCTTCCAGTTGTGCCACGCCCTGCTTGTCCAGGGCGGTGAAGGGTTCGTCGAGGATCCACAGCGGCGGGCTGTCCAGGTACAGCCGGGCCAGCGCCACCCGGCGCTGCTGGCCAGCGGACAGGGTGTGACAGGGCACATCCTCGAAGCCGCGCAGGCCGACCGCCGCCAGGGCCTGCCAGATCGCCTCGCGTTCGGCAGGCTGATGCAGGGCGCAGAGCCAACTGAGGTTTTCCTCGGGGGTCAGCAGGTCCTTGATCCCTGCCGCATGGCCGATCCACAACAGGTTGCGCGCCAGCTCCGCACGTTGGGCGTTGAGCGGCTGGCCATTGAGCAGCACCTGACCGCTGGTCGGCTGCATCAGCCCCGCCAGCAGGCGCAACAGGCTAGTCTTGCCGCTGCCGTTGGGACCGCTGATCTGCAACATGTCGCCGCTGGCCAGACGCAGTTCGAGCTTTTCGAAGAGCAGCCGCAGGTCGCGCTCACAGGCTAGTGCTACGGCTTCTAGAAGAGGACTGGTCAAATGATCGCGGGCCTTTAGGGTTCAAGTCGGCGGTGGAGCAGCCGTTAAAGAGATGCAGAATAAACGCATCGGCGGCCTGTTCCAGAGAGCTGCGTCAAACTTTTGCGATGTTTTCGCCATGCCCCCCGAAGACGGGCGGCATTATACATGCGATGCCCTACTCTCAAGAGGGCTTATTTCTCCACAGGTTGTGTCCAGATGACAGGCGAAATCACCCTTCCCCCGCTGCCGCAGCTGATGCCGGGAACCGCGCGCACGCTGCCGGTCAGTGGCGAGTTGCTCAAGCTGCTGCAACCGCTGGAAGGCCTGATCGCCGCAGGCCAGTCGGCCAAGGCCGAAGTGCTGTCGCTCAAGCAGGCGGACCAGACGTTTCAGCTGTTGCTCAAGCTGACCCTCGACAGCGGCCGGCAGACCACCGTCCAGGCCACCAGCAACCAGCCGCTGCCCCTGGGCACCAGTCTGGCGGTGACCCAGCCCTCGGCCGGCAACCTGGCCATTACCCTGCAGCAGGCGATTGCCGCCAGCGTCGCCACCCTGACCCGTATCGACACCGCACAGCTTCCCGTGGGCACCCTGCTGCAAGGCAAGGTGCTGACCAGCCAGCTGCAACCCCAGGCAGCCGGACAACCGGCGGTCTACCGCTCGCTGGTGAGCCTGCTCAACACCGCCCTGAGCGGCAGCACCCTGAGCATCGACAGCCCACAGCCCTTGCGTATTGGCAGCCTGCTGAGCGCCCTGGTGCAGGGCTCGCAGAGCTTGAGCTTCGTTCCGCTGAGCGGGCGCCAGGAGCAACTGGCGATCGCCCAGCAACTGGCCACCCAGCAAAGCCGCCAGGCCTCGCTGACCGGCCTGATCAATGCGCTGCAGAATCTGCCGCCTTCCGACAGCACGTCCAGCGAACTGCGCGTCGCGGTGGACAAGCTGCTCGCCGGCCTGCCCGACCTCCAGCAATTGAGCAACCCCAAGGCGCTGGCCCAGGCCCTGGGCAACAGCGGCGCCTTTCTCGAATCGCGACTGCTGGCCGGCGACAATCCCGCCCTGGCCGGCGACCTGAAAGGTAACCTGCTGCGCCTGATTGCCCAGATGACGCCGGGCCTGCCGGCCAGCACCAGTTTCAACGCGATCATTGCCGCCAACACCCTGGCCCAGGTGCTGCCGAGCTTTGTCCGCAGCGCCCTGGGCACCCTCGGCCAGGTCAGCGCCAAACCCCAACCGGGGGGCTTCCCCCTGCCCTCGCGGCTGCTGCAAAGCCTTGAGGAGGAAGGCGACCTAGAACATCTGCTGCGCCTGGCCGCGGCTGCTGTTTCACGCTTGCAGAGCCATCAGCTGGCGAGCCTGGAACAGAGCGGCCTGACCGATGACGGCCGGCTGCTGACCACCTGGCAGCTGGAAATCCCGATGCGCACGATGCAGGACGTGGTGCCCTTGCAGGTCAAGTTCCAGCGCGAGGACCCGGCGGAAAAACCGCCCGAGGAAAAACGTCAGGAACGCGAACCGAAACAGCAGCTGTGGCGCGTCGAACTGGCGTTCGACCTCGAACCCCTGGGCCCGCTGCAGGTGCAGGCGCAATTGCTCAAGGGCCGCCTGTCCAGCCAGCTCTGGGCCGAACGGCCATTTACCGCGAGCCTGATCGAAAGCCATCTGGGCAGCCTGCGTGAACGGCTGCTGGCGTCCGGCCTGGATGTCGGCGACCTGGACTGCCATCTCGGCACGCCACCGCAGGGCCAGAAAACCCGACTGGAACAACGCTGGGTCGATGAAACCGCATGAATAATCCCAACCCGCCACGCCAGGCCATCGCCCTCAAGTACGACGGCCAGCACGCCCCCACGCTGACCGCCAAGGGCGACGACGAACTGGCCGAAGCCATCCTGAAAATCGCCCGCGACTATGAAGTGCCGATCTATGAGAACGCCGAGCTGGTGAAGCTGCTGGCGCGCATGGAACTGGGCGACAGCATTCCCGAGGAGTTGTATCGGACCATCGCCGAAATCATCGCCTTCGCCTGGAACCTCAAGGGCAAGTTCCCGGCCGGGCATGAGCCGCAGGAAGCGGCACTGGAGAAGGATGTCACCGACTGCGGCTACGGGATTTCAGCTTTTGTGCAGCTTGCTCATCAACTCGGCCTCGGCCTGGGTCAAGCCGCAGGACTGAGTGAGTTCGTCGACGCTGGCGCCCATGCCCACCAGGCGCGCGGCCTGGGCGAAGGACAGGCTCGACGGATCGCGCTGTTCCAGCTGGGCCAGCTTGTCCGGCAACGGGCCGACCACCGCGCGCAGCTCATGCAGGTCCTCGCCCATGCGCACCGTACCGTTCTGGTAGTCGTCGACACGCTTGGCCAGGTCCTTGATGCGCTGATCGCGCAGCGCATCGCCCTGGGCCTGCTGGGCGGCGATCTGCCGCTGAGCGCGGATATAGGCCAGGAACATCGCCAGCGTGCCTGCCCAAAAGAGGAACAGGACAATTACCGCAACCTCGAGAATCAATCAGATACTCTCCAGTTCCGACCACTCTTCTTCGCTCATCATCTTGTCCAGCTCAACCAGAATCAGCAGCTCGCCGTTCTTGTTGCACACGCCCTGGATGAACTTGGCCGACTCTTCGTTACCGACGTTCGGTGCGGTCTCGACTTCCGACTGACGCAGGTAAACCACTTCCGCCACGCTGTCGACCATGATCCCGACCACTTGCTTGTCGGCTTCGATGATCACGATGCGGGTGTTGTCGTTGACCTCGGTCGGCACCAGACCGAAACGCTGGCGGGTATCGATCACGGTCACCACGTTGCCGCGCAGGTTGATGATGCCCAGCACATAGCTCGGGGCACCCGGTACCGGTGCGATCTCGGTGTAGCGCAGGACTTCCTGCACGCGCATCACGTTGATGCCGTAGGACTCGTTATCCAGCTTGAAAGTTACCCATTGCAGGATCGGATCTTCAGAACCCTGTGCAGACGACGACTTATTCATACCCCTGACCCCTCAAAAAACCGTTGGAAACGGTGTGTGTTCTGTGTGGCTGCACCGTCGGCGCAGCCTGTTGTTGGTCTATATCGGCTTCGGCGCCGGTTTGCTGATAGCCATGTGTTTCGCCCCGCCGCTGGCGATCAGCTCGGCCAGTTCGGAAACGTCCAGCAGCGCGCACATATGCTCGATGACCGTACCCGCCAGCCATGGCCGCTGGCCACGGTGGCTGCGCCATTTGATTTCGTTCGGGTCCAGGCGCAACGAGCGACTGACCTGATGCACCGCCAGCCCCCACTCGTAGCCCTGGACCGAGATCACGTATTGCAGGCCCTGGCGGAAGTCGTCGCGGTAGCGATCGGGCATCACCCAGCGCGCGGTATCCAGCACCTTCAGGTTGCCGGCCTGGCTCGGCAGGATCCCGAGAAACCATTCCGGCTGGCCGAACAACGGCGTCAGTTCGTGCCCCGCCAGGGAGTAGATCGACCCCAGGCAGACCAGCGGCACCGCCAGGGTCAACCCGGCGACATCGAACAGCAGGCACTCGAAGGGCTCCGCCGCCCAGCTCGGCCGGTCGTCGCCCGCCACCGGTGGTGGCGTACTGCTGGGCGGCCGATGCACTTCGACCACCGGCTCGACCAGGCCTTGCAGCAAGGGCGCAACGGTCGACAGGGTGGCCGGCAGTGGCGCGGGCGCCTCCAGTACCGGGGCGATCACAGGCTCCTCGACCCGGGCCAGCGGCGCGACTACAGCCGCGGCTGGCGGCGCACGCTGGACCAGGGCATCGCGAGCCTGTTCTTCGAGCACCGCGGCCTGGAACTCATCCAGGACCTCGCTCGAAACCGCCACTTCTTCTACGGCTGCCTGAACCTGCGGCAGTGCTTCGGGAACTGCGAACTCTTCTTCGGTGGCGTCCTGCAGCAATGCGTCCAGGTAGGACTGCAGCGCCAGCTGCGGCCGGGACGTAACGTCGACAGGACGGTTCATGAGGATGCCCACGGATAAAACCCAGCACAGTGACCTGTAGGCTTTATCGGCCAGACCGGCAGCAGACTTGAATGATCCGGCACGTCAGGCCACCTGCGGGACAAGTTGCTGGGCCAGCAGGTGCTTGAGCAAGGCGCGGTAGGCCAGTACACCGCGGCTCTTGCCGTCGAATTGCGAAGGCGTCAGCCCGGCCCGGCTGGCATCGCGCAGGCGCGTGTCGACCGGGATATAGCCCTGCCAGATCTCATCCGGGAACTTGTCGCGCAACACCCGCAGGGTGCCCAGGGACGCCTGGGTCCGACGGTCGAACAGGGTCGGCACGATGCTGAACGGCAACGCCTGTTTGCGCGAGCGGTTGATCATCGCCAAGGTATTGACCATGCGCTCCAGGCCTTTGACCGCCAGGTGCTCGGTCTGCACCGGGATCACCAGTTGCTGGCTCGCCGCCAAGGCGTTGACCATCAGCACGCCGAGCAACGGCGGGCTGTCGATCACTGCGTAGTCGAAATCCTGCCACAGCTGCGCCAGGCTCTTGGCGATCACCAGGCCCAGGCCGCTCTGCCCCGGCGACTGGCGCTCCAGGGTAGCCAGTGCGGTGCTCGATGGCAGCAGGGAAATACGTTCGTCGCTGGTCGACAGCAACAACTGCCCGGGCAAGCCCTCAGGCACGCTGCCCTTGTGCAGGAACAGGTCGTAGTTACTGTGTTCCAGGCTGTCGGGGTCATAGCCGAAATAGCTGGTCATGGAGCCGTGGGGGTCGAGATCGACCACGACCACGCGCTTGCCCGCCTCGGCCAGCAACCCGGCTAAAGCGATGGAACTGGTGGTCTTACCGACACCACCCTTTTGGTTGGCAACTGCCCAGACTCTCATTCAGATCGTTCCTCCCGGCAGGCACGGGCCGACCGAGAAATAGCACCCAGTTATAAAGCCGGTGACGGAGAATTGACGGCACTCTCGCGTCCCGGCGTCTTGACTGGCGTAGGTGCAGTTTGTGTGCCAGCCCGCTTCAATGCCGCATCCGGTGTTGCATGGGCGGTGCCGGTGCCTGTCAGGCTGCGGCGTACATCGAGATTGCGCGACACCACCAGCACCACCCGACGGTTGCGGGCACGGCCATCGGCCGTCGCGTTATTGGCTACCGGCTGGAACTCGCCGTAGCCGACCGACGCCAGGCGCTGCGGATTGACCCCCTGCATCGACAGCATCCGCACGATGCTCGCCGAACGGGCCGACGACAGCTCCCAGTTGGTCGGGTACTGCGCGGTCTGGATCGGCTGGTTGTCGGTAAAGCCCTCGACGTGAATCGGGTTGTCGAAGGGTTTGAGGATTGCCGCCACCTTGTCGATGATGTTGAACGCCAAGTCGCTGGGCATGGCATCGCCGCTGCCGAACAACAGGCTGGAGTTGAGTTCGATCTCGACCCACAGCTCGTTGCCGCGCACGGTCATCTGGTTGGAACTGATCAGGTCGCCAAAGGCCGCGCTGATATCGTCGGCGATGCTTTTCAGCGGGTCGCTGGCGCCGGCGATACCGGCATCGGTCTGCTCGCTGTCCTTGACCAGCGGCTTGGCCGGGGTCACGGTCTGGGGCCGCTCCTCACCGATGGGAATCGGCTTGAGGGCGCGATCCGAGTCGGTGAACACGCCGATCAGCGCTTCGGAAATGACCTTGTACTTGCCCTCGTTGATCGAGGAGATCGAGTACATGACCACGAAAAAAGCGAACAGCAAGGTGATGAAGTCCGCGTAGGACACCAGCCAACGCTCATGGTTGACATGCTCTTCATGCCGGCGACGACGGGACATAGTCCATTACCCCCATCAATCCATGAAGCCTTGCAGCTTCAACTCAATGGAACGAGGGTTTTCACCTTCGGCAATCGACAGGATTCCTTCAAGCAACATTTCGCGATAACGCGACTGCCGCAAGGCTATGGACTTGAGCTTGGCGGCGATCGGCAGCAACACCAGGTTGGCGCTGGCCACACCGTAGATGGTCGCGACGAAGGCCACGGCGATACCGCTGCCCAGCTGCGTCGGGTCGGCCAGGTTGCCCATGACATGGATCAGGCCCATGACCGCACCGATGATACCGATGGTCGGCGCGTAGCCGCCCATGCTTTCAAAGACTTTGGCCGCTTCGATGTCACGGCTTTCCTGGGTGTAGAAATCCACTTCCAGGATGCTGCGGATGGATTCCGGCTCGGCGCCGTCCACCAGCAGTTGCAGGCCCTTGCGCGAATAGGTGTCAGGCTCGGCATCCGCCACGCCTTCCAGGCCCAGCAGGCCTTCCTTGCGGGCGGTCAGGCTCCAGTTGACGACACGATCGATGCCACCGGCCAGGTCGACCCGCGGTGGAAACAGGATCCAGCCGAGGATCTGCATGGCCCGCTTGAAAGCGCTCAGCGGCGACTGCAGCAATGCCGCACCGATGGTCCCGCCGAGCACGATCAGCGCCGCCGGACCATTGGCCAGGGCCGACAGATGACCGCCTTCCAGGTAGTTGCCACCGATGATGGCGACGAACGCCATGATGATCCCGATGAGGCTTAGAACATCCATCAGAGACAAGCCTCGACCAGATGCTTGCCGATGTCGTCCAGGCCGTACACCGCATCCGCCAGCTCCGCCTTGACGATCGCCATCGGCATCCCGTAGATCACGCAGCTCGCCTCATCCTGGGCCCAGACCGCGCTGCCGCCCTGCTTGAGCAGGCGCGCGCCTTCGCGACCGTCGGCGCCCATGCCGGTGAGGACCACCGCCAGAACTTTGTCGCCGTAGGACTTGGCCGCCGAACCGAAGGTGATGTCCACGCACGGCTTGTAGTTCAGACGCTCGTCGCCCGGGAGGATTTTCACCGCGCCACGGCCGTCGACCATCATCTGCTTGCCACCCGGTGCCAGCAGCGCCAGGCCCGGACGCAGGATGTCGCCATCCTCGGCTTCCTTGACGCTGATCCGGCAGAGCTTGTCCAGGCGCTCGGCGAACGCCTTGGTGAAGGCCGCCGGCATGTGCTGGATCAGCACGATCGGCGCCGGGAAGTTGGCCGGCAGTTGGGTCAACACCCGCTGCAGCGCCACCGGACCACCGGTGGAGGTACCGATGGCCACCAGTTTGTAGGCCTTGCGCTTGGGTGCCGCCGACGAACCAGTGGCCGTCGTGCGGGCAGGAACCGGCGCCGGTGCCGGACGTGCCGGGACCGTGCTGCTGAAGCTGCTGGTGCTCGATGGCGCAGGCGTCGGTGCCGGTTGTGGCGCCGGGGCACTGTAGCTGCTGAAACGACGGTTACTGCGCGAGATGCTGTGGACCTTCTCGCACAGCAGTTGCTTGACCTTCTCGGGATTGCGCGAGATGTCTTCGAAATTCTTCGGCAGGAAATCCACCGCGCCGGCATCCAGCGCATCCAGGGTCACCCGGGCGCCTTCATGGGTCAGCGAGGAGAACATCAATACCGGCGTCGGGCAGCGCTGCATGATGTGCCGCACCGCCGTGATGCCATCCATCATCGGCATCTCGTAGTCCATGGTGATCACGTCCGGCTTGAGCGCCAGAGCCTGATCGATCGCCTCTTTACCGTTGGTCGCGGTACCGACGACCTGGATATTGATATCCGCTGAAAGAATTTCCGAGACGCGGCGGCGGAAGAACCCCGAATCGTCCACCACCAGGACCTTGACTGCCATAAACACTCCGTTAGGCGGGGCAAGGCAAATGGCCCCGCCCCTCCGGTATTCAAATACGCCGTGCGGCGTAACGCTTGAGCATGCTCGGAACATCGAGAATCAGGGCGATGCGGCCGTCACCGGTGATGGTGGCGCCGGACATCCCCGGAGTTCCCTGGAGCATCTTGCCCAATGGCTTGATGACGACTTCTTCCTGGCCGACCAGTTGATCGACGACGAAGCCGATGCGCTGGGTGCCAACCGAAAGGATCACCACGTGGCCTTCGCGCTGCTCTTCGTGAGCGGCGGAACTGACCAGCCAGCGCTTGAGGTAGAACAGTGGCAGCGCCTTGTCGCGAACGATCACCACCTCCTGGCCGTCGACCACGTTGGTGCGCGACAGGTCCAGGTGGAAGATCTCGTTGACGTTGACCAGCGGGAAGGCGAACGCCTGGTTGCCCAGCATCACCATCAGGGTCGGCATGATCGCCAGGGTCAACGGCACCTTGATGACGATCTTCGAACCCTGGCCCTTGGTCGAGTAGATGTTGATCGAACCGTTGAGCTGGGAAATCTTGGTCTTCACCACGTCCATGCCCACACCGCGGCCGGACACGTCGGAGATCTCGGTCTTGGTCGAGAAACCCGGGGCGAAGATCAGGTTGTAGCACTCGGTGTCGCTCAGGCGATCGGCGGCATCCTTGTCCATCACCCCACGCTTGACCGCAATGGCGCGCAGGACGTTCGGGTCCATGCCCTTGCCGTCATCGGAGATCGACAGCAGGATGTGGTCGCCTTCCTGCTCGGCCGCCAGCACCACCTTGCCGCCACGGGACTTGCCCGCTTCCTCGCGCTCTTCCGGCGACTCGATACCGTGGTCGACGGCGTTGCGCACCAAGTGCACCAGCGGGTCGGCCAGGGCCTCGACGAGGTTCTTGTCGAGGTCGGTCTCTTCGCCGACCAGCTCCAGGTTGATCTCTTTCTTGAGCTGGCGGGCCAGGTCGCGAACCAGGCGCGGGAAGCGTCCGAAGACCTTCTTGATCGGCTGCATCCGGGTCTTCATCACCGCGGTCTGCAAGTCGGCCGTGACCACGTCGAGGTTCGACACGGCCTTGGACATGGCTTCGTCGCCGCTGTTGAGCCCCAGGCGCACCAGGCGGTTACGCACCAGCACCAGCTCGCCGACCATGTTCATGATTTCGTCCAGCCGCGCGGTATCGACCCGCACGGTGGTTTCGGCTTCGCTGACCGGCTTTTCCGCCGGGGCGGCAGCCGGGGCACGAGCAGGTGCCGGAGCAGCCGCTGCAGCCGGTTTCGGCGCTTCGACCTTGGCTTCGGCTTTCTTCACCGCCGGCTTGGCGACGGCGGCAGGCGCCGAGGCCGTGACAGCCGTTGCGCTACCCACGGTCGCTGCGGCAGCGGGTACTTCAGAGAACTTGCCCTTGCCATGCAGCTCGTCGAGCAGGGATTCGAACTCCTGGTCGGTGATCAGGTCGCTACCGGCAGCGGCCGCGCTTGGCGCAGCCGGCGGCACCGCCGCGGCCACCGCGGAATCCAGTGCTTCTACCGCAAAGTTGCCTTTGCCGTGCAGCTGGTCCAGCAGTGCTTCGAATTCGTCATCGGTGATTTCGTCGCTGGCCGCGGCTTTTTCCGCAGCGGGCGCCGTGGCCGAAGGTGCCACCGCATCCGGTGCGAACTGGCCCTTGCCATGCAATTGATCGAGCAGCGACTCGAACTCGGCGTCGGTAATTTCGTCGCTGGCCGCTTCACCACCGGCCAAAGGCGCAGCAGGTGCAACAGCAGCCGGGGCTTCGGCCTCGGCCTTGGCGGCATTGAGCGAATCGAGCAGCTGCTCGAACTCGCTGTCGGTGATATCACCGGACTCGCTTTCGGTCGATTCGGCGACCGGCTCGGCAACGGCTTCAACCTCGGCCACCGGTGCGGCGACCTCCTCGGCCCCCGCAGACTCGGCCAGGCGGGCCAGGGCCGCCAGCAGTTCCGGAGTGGCGGCGGTGATCTCGGTACGCTCGCGAACCTGGCCGAACATGCCGTTCACCGCGTCCAGCGCTTCGAGCACGACGTCCATCAGTTCCGCGTCGACGCGGCGCTCACCCTTGCGCAGGATGTCGAACACGTTTTCGGCGATGTGGCAGCACTCCACCAGCTCGTTGAGCTGGAGGAAGCCGGCGCCCCCTTTTACAGTGTGAAAACCGCGAAAAATTGCGTTGAGCAGATCCGCATCGTCCGGTCGGCTTTCCAGCTCGACCAGTTGTTCGGACAGTTGCTCTAGAATCTCGCCGGCCTCAACCAGAAAATCCTGAAGGATTTCTTCATCGGCGCCGAAGCTCATGTATGGGTGCTCCTAGAATCCAAGGCTGGAAAGCAAATCGTCGACATCGTCCTGACCGGATACAACGTCTTCACGTTTATCGGCATGAATCTGCGGACCTTCACCCTTGGCCAGATGTTTTTGCGGATCTTTTTCAGCGAGGATCGATTCACGGTCATGTTCGATGCCGGCAAAACGATCGACCTGGCTGGCCATCAGGACCAGTTTGAGCAGGTTGCTCTCGACTTCGGTGACCAACTGGGTCACGCGCTTGATCACCTGACCGGTCAGGTCCTGGTAGTCCTGCGCCAGCAGAATGTCGTTGAGGTTGCTCGATACCGCGCGCGTCTCTTGCTCGCTGCGGGTCAGGAACCCGTCCACCCGGCGGGCCAGGTCGCGGAATTCTTCGGCGCCCAGTTCGCGACGCATGAAACGTCCCCAGTCGGCGCTCAGGGCCTGGGCTTCGCTGCTCAGGCCATTGACCAACGGGGTGGCGCTCTCGACCAGGTCCATGGTGCGGTTGGCCGCGGCCTCGGTCAGCCTGACCACATAGGACAGGCGCTCGGTGGCATCCGTGATCTGTGAAACTTCCTCGGCTTGCGGCATATGCGGGTCAATCTGGAAATTGACGATGGCGCTATGCAGCTCGCGGGTGAGCTTGCCGACTTCCTGGTACAGGCCGCGGTCACGGGTCTGGTTGAGCTCATGGATCAGTTGCACGGCTTCGCCGAACTTGCCTTTTTCAAGGCTGTCGACCAGTTCGAGTGCGTGTTTTTTCAGGGTCGATTCGAAATCGCCCAATGAAGATTCGTTGTGCTCCATAGCTCCCCCGTGGCGGAATGGTTCCACATCTCAACCGATGCGTTCGAAGATCTTCTCGATCTTCTCTTTCAACGCCTGGGCCGTGAAGGGCTTGACCACATAGCCGTTTACGCCGGCCTGGGCAGCTTCGATGATCTGTTCGCGCTTGGCTTCAGCGGTCACCATGAGTACCGGCAGGTGCTTGAGTTTTTCATCGGCGCGCACATGGCGCAGCAGATCGATACCGGTCATGCCAGGCATGTTCCAGTCCGTTACCAGAAAGTCGATGCTCCCGCTG
The DNA here is from genome assembly GCF_052044735.1 of Pseudomonas sp. 22526. Taxonomy (NCBI): domain Bacteria; kingdom Pseudomonadati; phylum Pseudomonadota; class Gammaproteobacteria; order Pseudomonadales; family Pseudomonadaceae; genus Pseudomonas; species Pseudomonas sp. 22526. Next base: position 69,005 of record NZ_JBQENK010000004.1, on the reverse strand, counting down.
TTGAGGACCGGAATGGCGGTGGTGCCATCGTCAGCCTCGACCGTGTTGGTGAACCCCAGGTCACGCAACAGGTTTTTTATGATCCGCCGCATCGTTGAGAAGTCATCAACGATGAGGATTTTCATGTTCTTGTCCAATTCGACCTCCAAGCAGTCTTAAACGCGTCCAGCACCTGAACGCGCCATTCAATCAATCAGGCAGAGCACTCAACGACTGCATGGAATACACACCGCAAGACCGGCAACGTCGTGCCAGTCTCGTCCGCAGTGTCCCCCACACTGCCTGTCAGCGCGCTCGCCACTCCCCCAAACGCCCCCGCAAACGGGCCGCGCACTGGCTGTGTAACTGGCTGACCCGCGATTCGCTGACCCCCAGGACCTCACCGATTTCCTTGAGGTTCAGCTCTTCGTCGTAGTACAGCGCCAAGACCAGTCGCTCACGCTCCGGCAAATTGGCAATCGCGTCCGCCAGCGCAGCCTGGAAACGTTCGTCCTCCAGGTCGCGCGACGGCTCGAGATGAGCACTCGCGCCATCCTCATGCAGCCCTTCATGCTCGCCGTCCTGCAACAGGTCGTCGAAGCTGAACAGGCGACTGCCCAAGGTGTCGTTCAAAATCCCGTAATAATCGTCGAGACTCAATTGAAGTTCGGCCGCAACTTCATGATCTTTAGCGTCACGACCGGTTTTAGCTTCAATTGCGCGAATGGCATCGCTCACCATCCGGGTATTGCGATGTACCGAACGCGGCGCCCAGTCACCTTTACGAACCTCATCGAGCATCGCGCCACGGATACGGATACCCGCGTACGTCTCGAAACTCGCGCCCTTGCTCGCGTCGTACTTGGTCGACACTTCGAGCAGACCGATCATCCCGGCCTGGATCAGGTCTTCGACCTGGACACTGGCCGGCAGGCGCGCCAGCAAGTGATAGGCAATACGCTTGACCAGTGGCGCATAACGCTCGATCAATTCGTACTGGCTGTCACGTGCCGACTTTTTGTAAAGGTTGTAGCCGCTGGCGCTCATAGCACCGGTCCCGCTGTCTGATGCACTAGCCGCTCGACGAAAAATTCCAGATGTCCACGTGGGTTGGCCGGCAACGGCCAGGTATCGACTTTCTGCGCAATGGCCTTGAACGCCAGCGCGCACTTCGAACGCGGAAACGCCTCATAGACCGCACGCTGCTTTTGCACGGCCTTGCGCACGCATTCGTCGTAAGGCACGGCGCCGACGTATTGTAGGGCTACGTCCAGGAAGCGGTCCGTGACCTTGGTCAACTTGGCGAACAGGTTGCGGCCTTCCTGCGGGCTCTGCGCCATGTTGGCGAGCACGCGGAAGCGGTTCATGCCGTAGTCGCGGTTGAGCAGCTTGATCAGCGCGTAGGCGTCGGTGATCGAGGTCGGTTCGTCGCAGACCACCAGCAAGACTTCCTGGGCGGCGCGGACGAAGCTGACCACCGAGTCGCCGATACCGGCAGCGGTGTCGATCACCAGTACATCGAGGTTGTCGCCGATGTCGCTGAATGCCTGGATCAGGCCGGCATGCTGCGCCGGGCTCAGATGAACCATGCTCTGGGTGCCGGACGCGGCCGGCACGATACGGATTCCACCCGGCCCCTGCAGCAGCACATCGCGCAGCTCGCAGCGGCCTTCGATCACGTCGGCGAGGGTCCGTTTGGGGGTCAGCCCCAACAGCACGTCAACGTTAGCCAGACCCAGGTCGGCGTCCAGCAGCATGACGCGCCGGCCGAGCTCCGCTAGGGCCAGGGACAAGTTCACTGACACGTTAGTCTTGCCGACGCCACCTTTGCCGCCGGTCACCGCGATCACCTGTACGGGATGCATGCTGCCCATGTTCTTTCTTTACCTTGTCTTACTTAGACGGGGCCACATAACTGGCTGCGCGTTCACCAACGGAACAATGCCTGGCAGACCATCGATGTAGGTACATTGCAATTTTTTCATGATTCCCTCAGCCAACCCGCTTGGTCGGGTTGTGGTAGAGGTCAGCGAACATGTCAGCCATGGCTTCTTCGCTGGGTTCTTCCTGCATCTGCACGCTCACCGCACGACTGACCAGCTGGTGACGGCGCGGCAAGTGCAGATCGTCCGGAATCCGCGGGCCATCGGTCAGATAGGCAACGGGGAGTTCGTGACTGATCGCCAGGCTCAGCACCTCACCAAGGCTGGCGGTTTCATCCAGTTTAGTCAGGATGCAGCCGGCCAGCCCGCAACGCTTGTAGCTGTGGTACGCGGCGGTTAGAACCTGTTTCTGGCTGGTGGTTGCCAAGACCAGATAATTTTTTGCCCGGATCCCACGTCCGGCCAGGCTTTCCAGCTGCATGCGCAGGGCCGGGTCGCTGGCTTGCAGGCCGGCGGTGTCGATCAGCACCACGCGCTTGCGCAGCAGCGGATCGAGGGCTTGCGCCAGGGACTGGCCCGGGTCGACATGAGTCACCGAGACGTTGAGGATCCGCCCCAGAGTCTTGAGCTGTTCCTGGGCGCCGATGCGGTAGCTGTCCATGCTCACCAGCGCGATGTTCTGCGCGCCGTACTTGAGTACGTAACGGGCAGCCAGCTTGGCCAGGGTGGTGGTCTTGCCCATGCCGGCGGGGCCGACCATGGCGATCACACCGCCCTCCTCCAATGGCTCGACTTCCGGGGTCACGATCATCCGCGCCAGGTGGGCCAGGAGCATGCGCCAGGCCTGGCGGGGTTCGTCGATTTCAGTGATCAGCGCCAGCAGGTCGCGGGCCAGCGGACCGGACAGGCCGATACGCTGCAGGCGCCGCCAGAGGTTGGCCTGCTCGGGCCGGCTGCCTTGCAACTGGCTCCAGGCCAGGGAGCCGAGCTGGACTTCCAGCAGCTCGCGCAGGCCGTTGAGTTCAAAACGCATCGAGTCGAATGCCCGCTGATCGACCGCTGGCGCGGCGGCCACCGGAGCCGGGCGCTGGGGCTCGCTGAACGTAGGTTCGATCAGCGGCTCGGCGGCGGTCAGCGGCAGGCCGGCGAACAGCTGGCGACTGGTGCTGGCATCGCCGTCGCCACGCAGGCTCAGTTCGGCCTGGGCGGTAACGATGCGCGACTGAGTCTTGCGCAGTTCGTCCTCAAGCTCCATGTTCGGCACCCGGGGCGCCAGCGCCGACAGCTTGTAATCCAGGGCAGCCGTCAGCTCGACACCGCCGGCGATGCGGCGATTGCCAATGATGGCGGCGTCGGCGCCCAGCTCATCACGAACCAGCTTCATGGCCTGACGCATATCGGCGGCGAAAAAACGCTTAACTTGCATAACCCACTACCTCAGCCGTTGGGCCCTACTGTCGCAACGATGGTCACTTGCTTGTTGTCAGGGATTTCCTGGTAAGCCAACACGTGCAAGCCCGGGACCGCCAGGCGCCCGAACCGCGAGAGCATCGCGCGGACCGGACCGGCTACCAGCAGAATCACCGGTTGACCTTGCATTTCCTGGCGCTGCGCGGCTTCGATCAACGAACGCTGCAGCTTCTCAGCCATGCTTGGCTCCAACAGAACACCCTCTTCCGAGCCTTGTCCTGCCTTTTGCAGACTATTGAGCAAAATCTGTTCCAACCTGGGCTCCAAGGTGATCACAGGCAGCTCAGACTCAGTCCCTACAATGCTTTGCACGATGGCGCGCGACAATCCGACGCGCACCGCGGCCACCAAAGCGGCAGTATCTTGACTCTTGGCGGCATTGTTCGCGATGGCTTCGGCAATGCTGCGGATATCGCGCACCGGCACCTGTTCGGCCAGCAGCGCCTGCAGCACCTTGAGCAACTGGGACAACGAGAGCACGCCCGGCACCAGTTCTTCCGCCAGCTTCGGCGAGCCCTTGGCCAGCAGTTGCAGGAGCTGCTGGACTTCTTCGTGACCGATCAGCTCGCTGGAGTGCTTGTACAGAATCTGGTTGAGGTGGGTGGCGACCACGGTGCTGGCATCGACCACGGTGTAGCCCAGCGATTGCGCCTGGGCGCGCTGGCTGATCTCGATCCACACCGCCTCCAGGCCGAAGGCCGGATCTTTGGCGGTGATACCGTTGAGACTGCCGTAGACCTGCCCCGGGTTGATCGCCAGCTCGCGGTCCGGATAGATCTCGGCCTCGGCCAGGATCACCCCCATCAGCGTCAGCCGGTAAGCGCTGGGCGCCAGGTCGAGGTTGTCGCGAATATGCACGGTGGGCATGAGGAAGCCCAGGTCCTGGGACAGCTTCTTGCGCACGCCCTTGATCCGCGCCAGCAGTTGCCCACCCTGGTTGCGGTCCACCAGGGGAATCAGGCGATAGCCGACCTCCAGGCCGATCATGTCGATCTGGGTCACGTCATCCCAGCCCAGTTCCTTGGTTTCCATGGCGCGGGCCGGCGAAGGCAGCAGCTCCTGCTGGCGCTTGACCTCTTCCAGCGCCTGGACCTTGACCACGTTCTGGCGCTTCCAGAACAGGTAGGCAGCGCCAGCCGCCAGGGCCGCCATGCTCAGGAAGGAAAAGTGCGGCATGCCCGGCACCAGCCCCATCACCGCCATCAGGCCGGCGGCGACGGCCAGGGCCCGGGGCGAGGCGAACATCTGCCGGTTGATCTGCTTGCCCATGTCTTCGGAACCGGAAGCACGGGTCACCATGATCGCGGCCGCGGTGGACAGCAGCAGCGATGGCAGTTGCGCCACCAAACCGTCACCGATGGTCAGCAAGGCGTAGACCCGGCCGGCATCGCCGAAGGACATGTTGTGCTGGAAGATACCGACCGCCATGCCGCCGATCAGGTTGATGAACAGGATCAGCAGGCCGGCGATGGCGTCACCGCGGACGAACTTGCTGGCACCGTCCATGGAGCCATAGAACTCGGCTTCCTGGGCCACTTCCTGGCGCCGCGCCTTGGCCTGGGACTGATCGATCAGGCCGGCGTTGAGGTCGGCGTCGATGGCCATCTGCTTGCCCGGCATCGCATCGAGGGTGAAGCGCGCGCTCACCTCGGAAATCCGCCCGGCACCCTTGGTCACCACCACGAAGTTGATGATCATCAGGATCGCGAACACCACGATACCGACCACGTAGTTACCGCCGATCACCACCTCGCCGAAGGCCTGGATCACTTTACCGGCGGCGGCGTGACCGTCCTGACCGTGAAGCATCACCACCCGCGTGGAGGCCACGTTCAGCGCCAGGCGCAACAGGGTCGCCACCAGCAGGATGGTCGGGAATACCGCGAAATCCAGCGGCCGCAGGGCATACACGCAGACCAGCAGGACGACGATCGACAGGGCGATGTTGAAGGTGAAGAACACGTCCAGCAGGAACGGCGGCACCGGCAGCATCATCATGGCCAGCATGACCAGCAGCAACAGCGGCACACCCAGATTCCCCCGACTGAGGTCAGTCAGGTTAGTGCGAGCCGTGCTGATTAACTGAGAGCGATCCACCGGTATTCCCCGTTCCCTAAAGCAAACTTTTGACGCCTGGAGGCGGCGCAGGGCGGGTATTGCAAGAAGCCTTCCAACTTTGGCCTGGAAGCCAAACTGATTTATGGCGTTGCGCCATCATCCACTATAAATGGCACTTTCGGCGCCATCGCGAGCAAGCTCGCTCCTACAGAATCCGCACTCAATCTATAGGAGCGAGCTAGCTCGCGATAACCTCGGCACAGCCAAGGCCGACCTCAGGAATCGCGCCGCAAATCCGGCGGAATCGGCAGGTCCTTGAGCGGATCGGGACGCTTGCCCTTGCCAGCCTGGTGCTGGCGAATCTGATAGACATACGCCAGCACCTGGGCCACCGCCAGATAGAGCCCGGCCGGGATCTCCTGCTCCAGCTCGGTGGAGTAGTAGATCGAACGCGCCAGCGCCGGCGACTCCAGCAACAGCACTTCGTTGGCCACGGCGATCTCGCGGATCTTCAGCGCCAGGAAATCGCTGCCCTTGGCCAGCAACACCGGCGCCCCGCCCTTCTCCGCGTCGTACTTGAGCGCCACGGCGTAGTGGGTCGGGTTGGTGATGACCACGTCCGCCTCGGGAATCGCCGCCATCATCCGCCGCTGCGACATCTCGCGCTGGGCCTGGCGAATCCGCTGCTTGACCTCCGGGCGCCCTTCCTGGTCCTTGTGCTCGTCCCGCACTTCCTGCTTGGTCATCAGCAGCTTCTTGTAGCTCTGGTACAGCTGCACCGGCACGTCCACCGCAGCGATCAGGATCAGCCCGCAGGCCATCCACAAGGTGCTCCAGGCCACCACCTGCACACTGTGGATAATCGCCTGCTCCAGCGGCTCGTGGGCGATCCGCAGCAGGTCGTCGATATCCGAGCGCAGCACCGACAAAGCCACGACCAGGATCACCACAAACTTGGCGAAGGCCTTGAGCAGCTCGATCAGCGAGGTCGGCGACACCATGCGCTTCATGCCGCTGAGCGGGTTCATGCGACTGAACTTGGGCGCCAGGCTCTTGGTTGAAAACAGCCAGCCGCCCAAGGAGATAGGACCGATGAGTGCCGCCAGCACCAGGGGCAGCAGGATCGGCATCGCGGCGATAATCGCGATCTTGCCCGAATGCAGCAGGTACAGGCCCATGGCGCCGGGGCTGAGCAGCACCTCGCGCGGCAGGGAGAAATTCAGGCGCATGATTTCCAGCAGGTCTTGCGCCACCCCCGCGCCATAGATCAGCAGGCCAGCGGCTCCGATCATGGTGATCGCCAGGGTGTTGAGCTCTTTGGAGCGGGCAATCTCGCCCTTTTCCCGGGAGTCCTTTTTACGTTTCTCCGTGGGGTCTTCTGTCTTGTCCTGACCGCTCTCGCTCTCAGCCATGGTTCAACGCGCCTGTGCCAGGTTGCGCAGCAACTGCAGGGCCTCGACGGCCAGCGGTTGGTACTGGTTGAGAATGTCGCCCAGGCTGATCCAGAAAATCACCAGGCCCAACACCAGGGTCAGCGGGAAACCGATGGAGAAAATGTTCAGTTGCGGCGCCGCGCGGGTCATCACGCCAAAAGCGATGTTCACCACCAGCAACGCGGTGATCGCCGGCAGTACCAGCAACAGTGCGGCGCCCAGCACCCAGCCAAGCTTGCCGGCGATGTCCCAGAAGTGGTTGACCAGCAGCGCACTACCCACCGGCAAGGTGGTGAAGCTTTCGGTCAGCACCTCGAAGACCACCAGATGACCGTTCATGCCGAGAAACAGCAAGGTCACCAGCATGGTCAGGAACTGCCCGATCACCGCCGCCGAAACGCCGTTGGTGGGGTCGACCATGGACGCGAAGCCCATGCCCATCTGCGTCGAAATGATCTGCCCGGCAATCACGAAAGCCTGGAAGAACAGCTGCAAGGAGAAGCCGAACAAGGCGCCGATGATGATCTGCTCGGCAATCAGCAGCAGCCCGCTGAGGTCCAGCGCATTGACCGCCGGCATGGGCGGCAGGCCCGGCACCACCACGACAGTGATGGCCAGGGTGAAATACAGGCGGATACGGGTCGGCACCAGGGTCGTACCGAAGACCGGCATGGTCATCAACACGGCGCCGATACGGAACAGCGGCAGCATGAAGGTCGCGACCCAGGTGCTGATCTGCGTATCGGTAAGCGCCAGCAGAGACATGGCTTAGCCGATCAACTGCGGAATACTGCCGTACAGCTGCAGGATGTATTCCATGAAGGTTTGTACCAGCCAGGGGCCGGCGACAATCAGCGTCACCAGCATCACCAGCAGGCGCGGCAGGAAGCTCAGGGTCTGTTCGTTGATCTGGGTGGCGGCCTGGAACATCGCCACCAGCAAGCCCACCAGCAGGCTGGGGATCACCAGGATGGCGACCATCATGGTGGTCAGCCAGAGCGCTTCGCGAAACAGGTCTACTGCGACTTCAGGCGTCATAGCGCGTCACCCGCCAACAAGGTTCTAAACACCACCGAAACTGCCCGCCAGGGTGCCGATGATCAGGGCCCAGCCATCCACCAGCACGAACAGCATGATCTTGAACGGCAAGGAAATGATCAGCGGCGACAGCATCATCATGCCCATGGCCATCAGCACACTGGCGACCACCAGGTCGATGATCAGGAACGGAATGAAGATCATGAAGCCGATCTGGAACGCGGTCTTCAGCTCCGAAGTGACAAAGGCCGGCACCAGGATCGTCAGCGGCGCCTGGTCCGGCGTCGCGATGTCGGTGCGCTTGGACAGGCGCATGAACAGCTCCAGATCGCTGCTGCGGGTCTGGGCCAGCATGAAGTCCTTGATCGGCACCTGGGCCTTGGCCACCGCGTCCTGGGCGTTGAGTTTCTCCGCCAGGTACGGCTGCAGGGCATCCTGGTTCACCCGGTCGAACACCGGGGCCATGATGAACATCGTCAGGAACAGCGCCATGCCGGTGAGGATCTGGTTCGACGGCGTCTGCTGCAGGCCCAGGGCCTGGCGCAGGATCGAGAACACAATGATGATCCGGGTGAAGCTGGTCATCAGAATGACGAACGCCGGAATGAAGCTCAGCGCGGTCATGATCAGCAGGATCTGCAGGCTGACCGAGTATTCCTGCTGGCCCTCGGCATTGGTGCCGAGGGTGATCGCCGGGATCGACAACGGGTCGGCCGCCAGCGCCAGCGGCGCCGCCAGCATCAGGGCCAACATCAAGAGGAGGCGCAACGGCATTACTTCTTATCCTTCTGATCCTTGCCCAGCAGCTCCATCAGACGCTGGGCAAACTCCGGAGTCGCCTGCTCGGTGCTCGGCACCTGCACCGGCTCCTTGAGCACATGCAACGCAGTGATGGTGCCCGGCGTCAGGCCGAGCAGAATCTGTTCGTTGCCGACCTGCACCAGCATCAGCCGGTCCCGCGGACCAAGCGCCCGCGAGCCGACCAGCTCGATGACCTGCCCCTTGCCGGCCGGTCCGGCCTGCTGCACCCGGCGCAACAGCCAGGCGAGGAAGAAGATCAGCCCCACCACCAGCAACAGGCCCAGCACCAGCTGGGCCAGCTGCCCGGCCACGCCGCTGCTGCCAACCACTGGCGCGGCGGTACTGGCCACCGGCTCGGCGGCCAGGGCCCAGAGCGGCCAGGCCAGGAACAGCGCGAGTAGCTTTCTCACTTAGCGCAGCTTCTTGATGCGTTCGCTCGGGCTGATCACGTCGGTCAGGCGGATGCCGAACTTCTCGTTGACCACCACCACTTCGCCATGGGCGATCAGCGTGCCGTTGACCAGCACGTCCAGTGGCTCGCCAGCCAGGCGATCGAGTTCGATCACCGAACCCTGGTTGAGCTGCAGCAGGTTGCGGATGTTGATGTCGGTGCTGCCGACCTCCATGGAGATCGATACCGGGATGTCCAGGATCACGTCCAGGTTCGGCCCGTCGAGGGTCACCGGCTCGTTGTTCTTCGGCACACTGCCGAACTCTTCCATCGGCAGGCGATTGGACGCCGGCGCGCTGGCCGCGTCGGCTGCCAGCAAGGCGTCGATATCGTTTTGTCCGGCATCGCCGGTTTCCTGCAGGGCGGCCGCCCACTCATCAGCCAGGGCCTGGTCTTCTGCGGAAGTCATTTCGTGTTCGTCAGCCATGTTGTCCTCGGCGGGCAAAAAATCATTAACAAAGCGAATTCATAACAGCGCCGCTCAACGGCGCTCGATCGGCTCGATCACTTGCAGGGCCAGGTTGCCCTTGTGCGAACCGAGCTTGACCTTGAACGCCGGTACGCCGTTGGCGCGCATGATCATGTCTTCAGGCAGCTCCACCGGGATCACATCCCCTGGCTGCATGTGCAGGATGTCGCGCAGGCGCAACTGCCGGCGGGCCACCGTGGCGCTCAAGGGCACATCCACGTCCAGCACGTCTTCGCGCAGGGCCTTGCTCCAGCGCTCGTCCTGGTCGTCCAGGTCCGACTGGAAGCCGGCGTCGAGCATTTCCCGCACCGGCTCGATCATCGAGTACGGCATGGTCACGTGCAGGTCGCCGCCACCGCCATCGAGTTCGATATGGAAGGTCGAGACCACGATCGCTTCGCTCGGGCCAACGATGTTGGCCATGGCCGGGTTCACTTCGGAGTTGATGTACTCGAAGTTGACTTCCATGATCGCCTGCCAGGCTTCCTTCAGGTCGACGAAGGCCTGCTCCAGCACCATGCGCACCACGCGCAATTCGGTCGGGGTGAACTCACGGCCTTCGATCTTGGCGTGACGACCGTCGCCGCCGAAGAAGTTGTCCACCAGCTTGAACACCAGCTTGGCGTCGAGGATGAACAGCGCGGTACCGCGCAGCGGCTTGATCTTCACCAGGTTGAGGCTGGTCGGCACGTACAGCGAGTGCACGTATTCGCCGAACTTCATCACCTGCACGCCGCCCACCGCCACGTCCGCCGAACGGCGCAGCATGTTGAACATGCTGATACGGGTGTAGCGGGCAAAACGCTCGTTGATCATCTCCAGGGTCGGCATGCGTCCGCGGACGATGCGATCCTGGCTGGTCAGGTCGTAGCTTTTGACGCTGCCGGGCTCGGCGGCGTGTTCGGTCTGTACCAGACCGTCATCGACGCCATGCAGCAGCGCGTCGATCTCATCCTGGGACAGCAGGTCCTGCACGGCCATGTCGTGTTCCTACTGCAGTACGAAGTTAGTAAAGAGCAACTGCTCGACCACCACTTTGCCGACCTCTTTCTGGGCCACTTCCTGCACGCTGGCGGTGGCCTTCTGGCGCAGCATTTCCTGGCCGACCGGAGTCGCCAGGGTGTCGAAGCTCTGGCCGGAGAACAGCATGACCAGGTTGTTGCGGATCACCGGCATATGCACTTTCAGCGCGTCCAGATCGGCCTGGTTGCGCGCCAGCAGGGTGATGCTCACCTGCATGTAGCGCTGGCGGCCGTTCTGCGTGTAGTTGGCCACGAAGGCCGGCGCCATGGGCTCATAGATGGCCGCCGGCTTGACGCTGCTGGTCGCCTCGGTCGTCTCGGCAGGCTTGCTCTGGGCACTGCTGTGCATGAAGTACCAGGTAGCCCCGACGGACAAACCGATCGCCAGCAACAAGGCCAGAACAATCAAGAGGATAAGCTTGAGTTTGCCTTTCCCGGCGGGGGTTTTCTCTGCTGCTTCGCTCTTCGCCATGCCAATAATCCGTCACTAATCGGGTTTTCACAGTCGCACGGCAAGGCAAGAGCAAGTGTTATGCCAGATTTGTCTGAACCGAAGGGATAGGGAAGCGCAAAGCAAAAGATCGCCAGCCGCGGTGTCACGCGACTGGCGATCTTCTGTTCAATGACGCCTGGAGCGGGTCAGGCGTAATAGTCGACGGCGCTGGTGCCGATGACCGTGCTGGTGCTGGCGGCGACTTCGGCGACGCTCGGCGGCAACTCCTCATCCCCGCCATCCAGGCGCCCGCCACTGGCGCTGGTGCCGTTGCTGCGGTGCTGCCCCTGCTGGGCCTGCTCCTGGCCACCCTGCCAGTTGCGCGACTGGTCGGAGACGTTGACGTCCACCTGCCCCATGCCTTGCTGGTGGAACATGTCGCGCAGGCGATGCATCTGCCCTTCGAGGGCCTCGCGCACGCCGACATGGGCACTCATGAAGGTCACCTGGGTCTGCTGGTCCGGCACCATGTTCACGCGAATGTCCAGGCGTCCCAGCTCGGCCGGTTGCAACTGGATCTCGGCCGACTTCAGATTGACGCTGGACAGGTACATGACCCGGTTGACCACTTCCTCGGTCCAGCCGCTCTGATGCATGGCCAGCGGCTGGTTCACCGGGACGGCGTTGGCGGTCTTGGGCGTGGCCGCCTGGGTCAGGGCCGCCAGGCGGTTGGCGAAATCATCGACGCGGGTGTCGCTGGCAGCGCCCTTGAGGTCCTTGAGACCGTCATCGAGCAGACCGCTGAAGGCCTTTTCGCCGCCCTGCTCGGTGCTGTCCTTGTCCACCTGCAGGTCCAGCATGTTGGCCATGCCGCTGGCGAAGGTCTGGGCCGAAGTCGGCCCGTCATCGGTCGTCACAGTCGGCGCCGCCTTGCTCGGCGCCTGGCTGGAAGCCGAGACATGGCCGCCCTGCTCCATGGCCAGACGCACTGCCGGCAGCGCATCCAGCGGATCGGCTTCGGGATCGAATTCGGGGTCGACCGGCACCGGCGCCACGGTACTGGCCACCAGCGGCGCAACCGGCTGCGTTTGCGGCTGCACTTGCGGCTGTGCCGGAACAGGCGTTGCCGCCACTTCCGGCTCGGGCGCCGGCAATGGCACCGGCTGGGCCGCCTGCATCAGCGCCGGATCCAGGGTGGGGTCGACCGGCGTGCCATCGGCCAGCGGCTGATCGCTGCTCGCGGCCTGGTCATCGGCGACATTGTCGTCACTGGCAGCGGCCTTGTCGGCAGGCAAGGTTTTGCCGCTATCGGCAACCGCCGGCTCGGGGACGGCAGTCTTGCCCTTGCCCGGATCCACCTTGGCAGCGGCTTCGACACCCTTGTCGCGAGCCGGTTTGATGGGGCCGTCGGCGGCCGCTACCGGCTTGCCGAGCGCTTCCTTGGCGAACACCCGGGCAAAGCTTGCGCCTTTATCCCCGGGCTCGGCGGCACTTGCCTGGGGGGTGGCGGAAGCCGCTTGAGTCTTGGCCTGGGAGGCAGCCTGAAGCAGCATGTTCGGGGTAAGGGGCATGAAAACGGTCTCCGCTGCACTGGGATCGTAGGTACAGTTGGGAGACTTGATTGCAAAGGTCGAGCCAGCTTTGCTGGCTCGAGGGGAAAAGCCTGGGTTGCGGCGGTTTTTCAGCAGTGAAAACGCTGGCGCTCCTGCTCGCACAACTGCCGGACAATGGCGAATTCGCCATCGATCTCGCCCACCAGCTGCTCGATACCGCGCAACGACGAGTCCTGGGCACGCTGCTCCAACTGATGACAGAGCTCGGCCAGGCGAATCGCTCCCATATTGCTGCTGCTGCCCTTGAAGCTGTGGGCAGTGGCGACAAGTTGACGGGGGTCGTCGACCTTGTGCAACTGGCGCAAACGCTCTTCGGAGTCGCAGAGGAAGGTGTCGAGCAACAACGGATACTCATCCTCCATGACTTCCTGCAATGCGTTCAGCACCTCGTGATCCAGATGAATTTCAGCCACTTGTTCACTCCTTGATCAAGAATCGGCGAATTATGCCAGAGGCTCCCAAGAAAACTCCACGCAGGCACTACGACCATCGTCAGACCAGCTGGCACGCTGGCTGAGCTGACGGATCAGGCTGACGCCGCGCCCGGACAGGCGGTCGCCATCGACGGGTCGCGCCATCACCCGCCCGACATCGAAACCACCGCCACTGTCCTCGACCCGGATCAGCAAACGACCGCCGGCGCCCTGGGGCTCCACCTGCAGGTGCACCCGTACAAAACCCTCCTGCAACGCTTCCAGGCGTACCGCGCGCTCCCGGTAATAACGGGAAAACCCCTGGGCATCGCGCTTGAGACTTGAGTCCAGGCGCAATACGCCGTGCTCCAGGGCATTGGAATACAACTCGGCCAGCACACTGTAGAGCGCCCCGCTCTGCGCCCGCAGGCCATGCACTTCGAGCAGCAGTTGCAGCAGGTAAGGCAGAGGGTTGAAGCGCTTGAGGGTGGCGGCGCGATACTCGAAACTCACCGACCAGTCCAGCGGACAGGACTGACCGCTGTCGGAGTACACCAGCGCCGGCGGCGTCAGCTGCCGGGCCTCGAACAGGCTGACCTCGACCATGCTCACATCGTCCCGCGCATCGCCACCAAACTCGCTCAGGGCCCGCTGGATCTCCTCGAACAACAGGTCCGGCTCACGGTTGGCAGCAAATACCTGCTGCAGGCGCTCGACACCGAACAACTGCTCGTTGACGTCGCAGGTGTCGATCACCCCATCGGACAACAGGAACACCCGGTCGCCCAGGGCCATGGGAAAGACTTCGGTGCGGTCGTCGAATGCCTCGGCACCCAGCACTCCCAGCGGCAAATGGTGGGCCACCAGCGGCACCCGCTCTCCGCTTGCCAGGCGATGCAGGTAGCCATCCGGCATGCCGCCGTTCCACACCTCCACCGCCCGCCGCTGGAAACTCAGGCACAGCAGCGTCGCACAACAGAACATGCCCACCGGCAGGATGCGCTTGAGCTTGGCATTCATCTCGCGCAGGGTTTCCGGCAGCCCGTAACCCTTGGCCGTCATGCCGTAAAACACCTCGGCCAGGGGCATCGCGCCCACGGCCGCCGGCAAGCCGTGGCCGGTGAAATCCCCCAACAGCACATGCATATCGCCCGTCGGGGTAAAGGCAGCCAGCAGCAAATCGCCGTTGAACAGCGCGTACGGCGACTGCAGGTAGCGGATATTCGGCGCGTTCAGACATCCGGAATGCGCCACCTTGTCGAACACCGCCTTGGCCACCCGCTGCTCGTTGAGCAGGTAGTCATGGTGCTGGGTGATCTGGTCGCGCTGCTGCAGCACGGTTTCCTGCAGGCGCCGCAAGCGATCCATGGCCTTGATCTTGGCGGCCAGGATCACCGGGCTGTAGGGTTTTGCCAGAAAATCGTCGCCGCCGGCTTCCAGACAGCGCGCCAGCGCCTCGCTCTGGGTGAGCGAGGTCAGGAAAATGATCGGCACCAGCGCCTCGCCAGCCAGGCGCTTGATCTGCCGGGCGGCCTCGAAACCGTCCATCACCGGCATCATCGCGTCCATCAACACCAGGTGCGGGCGCTGCTGGACGAACAGCTCCACCGCCTCGGCGCCGTTACTCGCCGTCAGCACCTCGTGCCCCTGGCGCCGGACGATGCTCGACAGCAACATGCGGTCGCTCGTGCCGTCCTCGGCGATCAGCACGCACAGAGGTGCCTCGATCGACTGCATGTCGATCAACTGATGTCGAACAGCTTGTCGAAATTGGAAATGGCGAGAATCTTGCGCACGTCCGAGTTGCTGTTGATCACTCGCACGTCGGATTCGTCGCCGCCGGCGTGATCGCGCAGCAACAGCAGCATGCCCAGGGCGGAACTGTCGAGGTAGGTGGCGTCTTTCAGGTCCACCACTATGGAGTCGGGTCTTCTGTTGAGGTGCTCGTAGGACTCGCGAAACTCTTGATGCCGGCCAAAATCGAAACGTCCCTTGATCGAAATCGTCAGTTTTTGCCCGTCCGGTGAAACTTCAGTAACGACTGACATGATACCGCTTCCTTGTGATTGGCAATCTGTACAAGGTTTAGCACCCCGTACAGACATGGGCAACCCGAACCGCCGAAGCGTCGCTGACGAGCGCCTGGCGGCGACGAACGGGATGGCGATTCAGTACGGATCCTGGCGCGGCAGGCGCTGGGACAGCTCATCGAGCAGCTTCTGCTCGCGCTTGTCTTCCAGTTGGCGGGCTTCATCGATGTAGCGCTGCACCAGTTTGCGCAAGCCCTCGACCCGGGCATAGGCCTGCTGCCAGGTTTCCCGGGCGCGGTTGAGGTTGTTCTGGTGCCAGGCCAGGCTTTGCCGCTGCTGCCCCACGGCGGTTTCCAGCTGATTGAGGAAGTGCTGGTAGTTCATCAGCCATTGGCCGGAAACCCCGCCGCTGCCCCGCTCGATCCACTGTTGCTGGTATTCGCCACGAAAGCGTTCCAGGTCGCCCAGCTTGCTTTCCGCCAGGCGCACCTGGCCCTGGAAATGCCCCAGGCGCTGGGCGGCGGTGCGCTCGGCGCTTTCGGCCATTTCGACCACGGGCGCCAGACGCGCGGCACGGCTGTTGGCCATGGCGAATTAACCGCCCGGCGCCGGAGCGAAAACCATCTCCAGATGGGCTTCGCTTTCACCCAGGCTGATGCTGTCGTTGAGCCCCTGGCGCAGGTAGGCGACCATCGACGGCTGCAGCGAGATGGCGGCGTCGGTTTCGCGATCGCCGCCCGGTACATAGGCACCGACGCTGATCAGGTCGCGCGCCTGCTGGTAACGCGACCACAGCTGCTTGAAATACTGGGCGCGGGTCATGTGCTCCGGGGTCACCACCGCCGGCATGACCCGGCTGATGGACGCCTCGATATCGATGGCCGGGTAATGCCCCTCTTCCGCCAGGCGCCGCGACAGCACGATGTGCCCGTCGAGCACACCACGGGCCGAGTCGGCGATCGGGTCCTGCTGGTCGTCGCCTTCGGACAGCACGGTGTAGAACGCAGTGATCGAGCCGCCACCGGCCTCGGCGTTGCCCGCGCGCTCCACCAGCTTCGGCAGCTTGGCGAATACCGACGGCGGATAACCCTTGGTCGCGGGCGGCTCGCCGATGGCCAGGGCGATTTCCCGCTGGGCCTGGGCGAAACGGGTCAGGGAATCCATCAGCAACAGGACGTTCTTGCCCTTGTCGCGAAAATATTCGGCGATACGCGTGCAATACATGGCCGCACGCATGCGCATCAGCGGCGCATCGTCCGCCGGCGACGCCACCACCACGGAGCGCTTGAGCCCCTCTTCACCGAGGATGTGCTCGATGAATTCTTTAACTTCACGGCCCCGCTCACCGATCAGCCCGACCACGATGATGTCGGCCTCGGTAAAGCGGGTCATCATGCCCAGCAGCACACTCTTGCCCACGCCGGTACCGGCGAACAGGCCGAGACGCTGACCGCGACCCACCGTCAATAATCCGTTGATGCAGCGAATGCCCACGTCCAGCGGCCGGCTGATGGGGTCGCGCTTGAGCGGGTTGATGGTCGGCCCGTCCATCGGCACCCAGTCCTCGGCCTTCATTCCACCCTTGCCGTCCAGCGCACGGCCAGCGCCGTCGAGGACCCGGCCGAGCATGCTCATGCCCATCGGCAGGCGACCGGTATGGGCCAGCGGCACGACCCGAGCGCCGGGCGCGATGCCAGCGACGCTGCCGACCGGCATCAGGAACACCTTGCTGCCGGAAAAGCCCATCACCTCGGCCTCGACCTGCACCGGGTGATAGCTGTCGTCGTTGATCACCATGCAGCGCGTGCCCATGGCCGCCCGCAGGCCTTCGGCCTCCAGGGTCAGGCCGACCATGCGCAGCAGGCGGCCTTCGAGAATCGGCTGGTTCGGCAGTTCGGTGGCTTCGGCGTAGCTGCTCAGGCGCTTGCCGAAGCTGGTGCGGTCAAGGCGCATCGGCGGGGTCCTGGGCGAGGTCGACAGGGTCGACATCCGCGGCGGGCTTGCCCGTGGCAGCCCCCAGCTCGACGCTCAGGTCCGATTCGGCGGGATGCAAAGCCTGTTCGTGAAGCTGGTCGGACAGTTTGTCCATGATCTTGGCGATCCGGGTTTCCATGGTCGCGTCGATACGGCTGTGCTCGGTCTCGACCCGGCAACCGCCCGGCAGCATGGCTTCGTCCTCGACGATGCGCCAGCTTTCCTCATGGCGCTCGCGCAGGCTTTTGACCTGGGCGAAGTCCTGCGGATTGATGTACAGGCGCACATTGCCCACGCCCAGCGGCAACAGCTTGAGGGCTTCGCGCATGACATGCTCGATCTGGCTGGAGTCGATGGCCAGCTCGCGCTGGATCACCTGGCGCGTCATGTGCTGCACCAGGTTGACCAGGGCTTTTTCAATCTGCGTGTCCTGCTCGGCGATCGGCTCGAACAGATTGCCCATCAGCGTTTCCAGGGCTGCCAGCTTGGCGCTCAGGGCCACTTCGGCTTCCTGGCGGACCTTCAGCGTGGTGCTGTGGAAACCTTCCTTTTCGCCCGTGGCGAAGCCTTCGTTATAGGCTTCCTGGCGAATGCTCTCGAGCTCTTCGAGGGTCAGTGGCTGGACTTCTTCCAGCGGCACTTCCTCGATCTCCGCCGGCGGTTCTTCAACCGGTTCCGGCTCGGGCTCGGGGACATGGGGGTCGAAACTGGGCAGCGCCCAGACGTCGAAACCACCGACGTCCCGAGCGCGAATCAGGTCGCTGTGGGATTCATCACTGCTGGACGACATAACGCGACCTTAGATCATTTCTTCGCCGCCCTTCCCGCCGAGAACGATTTCTCCGGCTTCGGCCATACGGCGGGCAATGGTGAGGATTTCCTTCTGCGCGGTTTCCACATCGCTGACGCGCACCGGGCCCTTGGCCTCGAGGTCGTCGCGCAGCAGTTCGGCAGCCCGCTTGGACATGTTCTTGAAGATCTTTTCCTTGACGCCTTCGTCCGACCCCTTGAGGGCCAGCACCAGCACGTCGGAAGACACTTCGCGCAGCAACGCCTGGATGCCGCGGTCGTCGACATCGGCCAGGTTGTTGAACACGAACATGAGGTCTTCGATCTGACCGGACAGGTCTTCGTCGACTTCGCGGATCGAGTCCATCAACTGGCCTTCGATCGAGCTGTCGAGGAAGTTCATGATGTCGGCAGCGCGCTTGATACCGCCCAGGGTGGTACGCGAGGCATTGGAGTTGCCGGCGAACTGCTTCTCGAGAATCTGGTTGAGTTCTTTCAGGGCCGCCGGCTGCACGGTATTGAGCGAGGAGACCCGCAGAATGATGTCCAGGCGCGCCTTGTGGTCGAAGTTGCCGAGCACTTCGCCCGCCTGGTCCGGATCGAGGTAGGCCACTACGATCGCCTGGATCTGCGGGTGCTCGTAACGGATCACGTCCGCCACGGCGCGCGGCTCCATCCACTTCAGACTGTCCAGACCACTGGTGTTGCCGCCCAGCAGGATACGGTCGATCAGACCGTTGGCCTTGTCCTCGCCCAGGGCCTGGGTGAGCATCTTGCGCACATAGTCGTCGGAGCCCACGCCAAGGCTGGTCTGGTCGCCGACGATGTCGACGAACTCGCTCATCACCTGCTCGACCTGCTCGCGATGCACGTTGCCCATCTGCGCCATGGCCACGCCCACTCGCTGGACCTCTTTGGGGCCCATGTGACGCAGCACCTGCGCGGCATCGGTGGAACCCAGGGACAGCAGCAGAATCGCGGCCTTGTCGACCCGGGTCAGTTTGGCGGTAGCGGCTCGGTTATCACTCATCTGCGTTAATCCACTCTTTCACGACCTGGGCCACGCGACCCGGATCTTCTGCCACCAGACTCTTGATTGCGTTCAACTGTGCGTCATAGCCTTCGCTCGGGCTAGGCAGCAGAATGCTTTGCGGGCCGCCGAGGCTGACGCGATCGTTGGCCAGTTCGCCATCCAGGCCGCCCATGCCGCCGAGTTCGACATCGCTGCCGAGCCCTGCCAGTTGCTTGCCCTTGCCGCCACCGGTGATGTTGTTGAGCACCGGACGCAGTACGCCGAACACCAGGACCAGGATGAAGAGCACGCCCAGGACCTGCTTCACGATGTCCCAGAACCAAGGCTGCGAGTAGAACGGAATGTCGGCGATCACTTCACCGCGATCGGTCGAGAACGGCACGTTGATCACGCTGACGCTGTCGCCACGGCTGGCGTCGAAGCCCACGGCGTCCTGCACCAGGCGGGTAAAGCGCGCCAATTCGTCGGCGCTCCAGGGTGCGCGGGTGGTTTCGCCATTGGCCGCATTGACCTTGACCTGATCGTCCACTACCACCGCCACCGACAGCCGGTTCAGACGACCCTGCTGTTGCTTGGTGTGGCTGATGGAGCGATCCAGCTCGAAGTTCTTGGTGGATTGTTGACGCTTGTCGTTAGGGTACGGCGCCAGCATCGGCTGGCCGGTGGCCGGGTCCATGATCTGCTGGCCGTTGGCGTCCAGCAGCGGCTGGCCTGGCTGCACCATGCCGGCGGCAGCGGTAGAGCCACCGGTGGTCTGCGGCGCGCTGGCCGGCGCCGGCGGCTGGTTGCTCAGGGCGCCAGGAACGCCTTGTGGGCCCAGGCTGCTGGAGCGTTGTTCGTTGACCGACTGCTCGCTGCGCAGGGCCGGCTGGTCGGGGTTGAACTGTTCGGAAGTCGACTCGACGGCACTGAAGTCCACATCGGCGGACACTTCAGCCTTGTAGCGGTCGTTGCCCAGGATCGGCTGCAGGATGTTGTGCACACGCTGGGTCAGCATGCTTTCCATGCGGCGGCTGTAGTCGAATTGCTTGCCGGCCATGGTCAGTTCGGAGTTTTCCGCCTGGTCGGAGAGCAGGTTGCCCTTCTGGTCGACCACGGTGATCTGCGACTTGCTCAGTTCGGGAACGCTGGTCGCCACCAGATTGACGATGGCCACCACCTGGCCCGGCTCCAGCGAACGACCGGAATACAGCTCGACCAGTACCGAAGCGCTGGGCTTGCGCTCGTCGCGCACGAACACCGAGCTTTTCGGGATCGCCAGGTGCACGCGTGCGCCCTTGACGTTGTTCAGGCTGGAAATGGTCCGCGCCAGCTCGCCTTCCAGGCCGCGACGGTAACGGGTCGCTTCCATGAACTGGCTGGTGCCCAGGCCCTGCTCTTTATCGAGAATCTCGAAACCGATATTGCCGTCGCCCGGGGCCACACCGGCAGCAGCCAGCTTGAGGCGCGCGCGCGGCAGGTCGTCGGCCTTGACCAGCAAGGCACCGGAGTTGGGTTCGACGGTGTAGGGAATGTCGGCGGTGGCCAGGGTGTCCATGACCTGCTTGGCGTCCATGCCGGCAAGGCTGCCGTACAACGGACGGTAATCGGGTTGCTGGGACCACAACACCACGGCAAAACCAATCGCCACGCTGGCAGCCAGACCGACCATGAGGCCAACCTGACGCAACATGGTCATCTCGGAGAGGTTTTCCAGAAAAGACAGCCCGAACAGCGGCGGTTTGCCTTCTGTCGGAGTGGCCTTGGCCGGTACGTTATCGGCGACTGCTTCTGCCATGACTCAATCTCGTCCTTAAACCGGCATCTGCATGATGTCTTGGTACGCCTGAACCAGCTTGTTGCGCACCTGGGTCAACGCCTGGAAGGACACACTGGCCTTCTGCGAGGAAATCATCACGTCGGTCAGGTCGACACCGCTCTTGCCGATCTCGAAGGCACTGGCCAGCTGGCTGGACGCCTGCTGAGTGTCGTTGACCTTGTTCACCGCCTGCCCAAGCATGTCGGAAAAACTGCTGCCGCTCACCTGCGGCACCGCGGCCGATTTTGGCTGGGCCATGGCGTCCATTTGCATGGCCCGCATGTCCAACATCAACCGATTAAATTCAATACCTTGGCTCATGGTCTACTCTCTCCGACGACCCGCAATTTTTTGACACTCACGCAGCGGTTAGTGAGGTGTTAGCAACAAGGGTGCCAGCTCCACGGAGACACCGAACAAAAGCCTGCACGGCTTCAGTCTTAAACGACTCATGTTGCAAACAGATACGCCTCGACATCCATTCCGGCATCGCGCATTTGCGCCAACTTGTAACGCAAGGTACGCGGGCTGATACCCAGGCGCTCGGCCGCCTCCTTGCGCCGGCCGCGCTCGGACCGCAAGGTGTCGATGATCATCTGGAACTCCCGACGCCGCAGATCGTCGCCCAAGGCCCCCGCCGACTCGGCCGGCGGCACCTCGGCCTCCACCGGCGCACTGCGCACCGCCGCTACCACGGCGGGCGCCAGGGCTGGCAACGGCGCACAGGCCAGCGGTCCGCCAAGGCAGAAATCTTCCGGCTGGATCAGGCCGCCCTGTTGCAGGATCAGCGCACGCTGGATGGCGTTATCCAGTTCGCGCACATTGCCCGGCCATGGATAACCGAGCAGGCACGCCTGCGCCTCGGCGGACAGCCGG
This sequence comes from Pseudomonas sp. 22526, assembly GCF_052044735.1. Classification (NCBI taxonomy): domain Bacteria; kingdom Pseudomonadati; phylum Pseudomonadota; class Gammaproteobacteria; order Pseudomonadales; family Pseudomonadaceae; genus Pseudomonas; species Pseudomonas sp. 22526. The sequence continues at coordinate 47,442 of NZ_JBQENK010000004.1, read as the reverse complement.
GCGGCAGCGTGTTTCATTTTATTGACGTGTTTGGCCAGCAGGCGCTCGGCCAGCGGCAGGATATCGGCGGTGCGCTCGCGCAGCGGACGCCAGGCCAGCGGGAATACCGACAGCCGATAGTAAAGGTCTTCCCGGAACCGCCCCGCCGCCACTTCGCCGGCCAGGTCGCGATTGGTGGTGGCCACCACCCGGATATCCAGGGCAATGGGCTTGCGCGCCCCGACCCGCTCGACTTCGCGCTCCTGCAGCACCCGCAGCAGTTTGGCCTGCAAAGCCAGGGGCATTTCGGAAATCTCGTCCAGCAGCAGGGTACCGCCATCGGCCTGTTCGAACTTGCCGGGCTGGGCAGCGATGGCGCCGGTAAAGGAGCCCTTCTCGTGACCGAACAGTGTGGCCTCGAGCATGTTGTCCGGAATCGCTGCGCAGTTGATGGCGATAAAGGGCTGGCTGGAGCGATGGGACTGCTGGTGAATGTAGCGCGCCAGCACCTCTTTACCGGTGCCGGACTCGCCCGAGATCAGCACTGTGGAATCGCTGCGAGCGACCCGCGCCGCCAGTTCGAGCAGTTGCGCACTGGCCGGCTCGAATGCCACCGGCCCTTCACCCTCGGCCGCCCCCAGGCAACCCAAGGCATGTCGCGCCACCAGATCCAGCAGGGCCTTGGGCTCGAAGGGCTTGACCAGGTAGTCGGCGGCTCCTTGACGCATGGCCTCGACCGCACGTTCGACCGCGCCATGGGCGGTCATCAGCAAGACCGGCAATTGCGGTTGGCGCGCACGCAGCAGCCCCAGCAACTGATGACCGTCCATGCCCGGCATGTTGACGTCGCTGACCACCAGGCTGAACGACTCGCCAGACACCGCCTCCAGCGCTTCTTCCGCGCTGCCGACCGCCTTGTAGTCATGACCGGCCAACAGCAGCGTATCCGCCAGGGCCTCGCGCAGGGCGCGATCGTCTTCAACCAGTAAAACCTTGATTGCCATTACCTTCACTCCACTCCTTGAGCGCCGGAGAACAGCGGCAGAACCACCAGCGCACATGTACCGCGCCCAGGACGCGAGCGCAGCAGCAATTCTCCCTGATGGGCACGCGCCACCGCCTTGACGACTGTCAGCCCCAGGCCGGTTCCCGTGGCTTTGGTGGTGAAAAACGGTTCACCCAGGCGCGCCAGCACCGCAGCATCGATACCGCTGCCGCTATCGCTGACACACAGCCGCAAGCTGTTGCCACGGGTATAGATATGGACTTTCAGGCGCACCTGGCCGGCACTCGCCTGGATCGCGTTCTCGATCAGGTTGAGCACCGCCCCCACCAGCGTGTCGCGGTTGCACAGCAACTCGCCGGCATGGCTGTCGCACTGCCAGCGCACGGGCACGTCCTGCACATGGGTCAGGGCCGCCGCCTGCAGCGACTGCAACAGCGCCTTAGGCGTCACGCGATCGGTCAGCGGCAGCTCGCCCCGGGCGAACACCAGCATGTCGCGGACCTGATGCTCCAGCTCATGCAGCCGCTCCTTCAGCCGCCCGGCAAAGCGCTGCTGGGTGGCGACGGGCAACTCTTGCTCGGTGAGGTGGCTGGCGTACAGCAGCGCGGCGGACAATGGCGTACGAATCTGATGCGCCAGGGATGCCACCATGCGCCCAAGGGACGACAGACGCTCATGACGAGCCAGCTGATCTTGCAGGTGACGGGTTTCAGTCAGGTCGTTGAGCAGCACCAACTGGCCTGGCTCGGCATCCAGCGAACGGGTGGCGATCGACAGCCGCCGTCCATCCTTCAGGGAAATTTCATGGCCGTCGTCTTCCCGTGGCGCGAAGCAACGGGCGATGACATGCCGCCACAGCTCGCCCTCGAGAGGCAAGCCCAGCAGGTCACAGGCGGCAGGGTTGGCTTCGCGGACAATGCCCTGGGCGTCGATGACGATGACGCCGCCAGGCAACAGATCGAGGAGGTTTTGCAGACGGTTGGCCAGACGCTCTTTTTCCGCCAGCTCCTGCATGCGCTGGGCGCTGACCACGGCCAGTTCGCCCTTGAGCTCGGTCACCCGAGCCTCAAGCATGCTGTAGGAGTCGGTAAGCTGGCTCGACATCTGGTTGAACAAGGCGAACGCCTGCTCAAGGCCAAGCCGGCTTGCCTGCTCTACGGACGACGATTGCCCCTGGGTTTCAGGAACAGGAGACATCTGGGCGGCTTGGGGCATCGTGCTCTCTCGCGTGGCTGACCGTCAGTTAAACGGAACGTTGAGAGAGACTTAGCAATACCCGTGCCGGAAAAAAACCGCCCGGTTTTCAACAGGTTAAAAAACAGGCGTCAATCATCCGCCTGTTCATCACCCTCGCGACGGCTCATGCCGTACTTGCGCATTTTTTCCACCAGTGTGGTGCGGCGGATACGCAGACGCTCCGCAGCCCGCGCGACAATACCGTTGGCATCATCGAGCGCCTGCTGGATCAGGCCCTGTTCCAGACCACCGAGGTAGTCCTTCAGGTCCAGGCCTTCCGGCGGCAGCATGGCGGTGGCGGCGAAGTCCGGGGTGTGGCCATTGATCGCCACCCGCTCTTCCAGGTCGCTGCGCAGGCTGTCCACCAGTTGCTCGTCTTCGTCGTCGACATAGCGGAATTTCTTCGGCAGCTCGACCACGCCGATAACGCCGTAGGGATGCATGATCGCCATGCGCTCCACCAGGTTGGCCAGCTCGCGAACGTTGCCCGGCCAGCCATGGCGGCAGAGCGACATGATCGCCGCGGAGTTGAAGCGGATCGAACCGCGCTTCTCATGCTCCATGCGCGAGATCAGCTCGTTCATCAGCAGCGGAATGTCTTCCACCCGCTCACGCAGCGGCGCCATTTCGATCGGGAACACGTTCAGGCGGTAGTACAGGTCTTCGCGGAAACTGCCGACCTCGATCATGCTTTCGAGGTTCTTGTGAGTCGCGGCGATGATCCGCACGTCGACGCTCTGGGTCTTGTTGCTGCCCACGCGCTCGAAGGTACGCTCCTGCAACACGCGCAACAGCTTGACCTGCATCGGCAACGGCATGTCGCCGATTTCGTCGAGGAACAGGGTGCCGCCGTTGGCCAGCTCGAAACGCCCGGCACGGCTGGTGATGGCCCCGGTGAAGGCTCCCTTCTCGTGGCCGAACAGTTCGCTCTCCAGCAACTCGGCCGGAATCGCGCCACAGTTGACCGGCACGAACGGCGCTTCGCGACGCTTGGAGTGATAGTGCAGGTTACGCGCGACCACTTCCTTGCCAGTTCCGGACTCGCCGAGGATCAGCACGCTGGCGTCGGTATCGGCCACTTGCTGCATCATCTGCCGGACATGCTGAATCGCCCGGCTGGTGCCGACCAGACTGCGAAAGAGGTTGGGCTCGCGATGGCGACCGCGCTCGCGGGCCTGATCGTACATTTCACGATAGACCTGGGCGCGGTGCAAAGAATCGAGCAATTTGCTGTAGCTGGGTGGCATTTCCAGGGTGGAAAGCACTCGACGACGCTGGTCTTCCGGCAGGTCAATGGAAGAATTATCGCCCATTAACAAAACTGGAAGGAACTCATCCCAGGTTGAGAGTGTCTTTAACAGGCCCAGGAGTGCACCAGGAGCACTTACAGTCCCGATGAGGACACAGATTACTTCACGACTTGATGACAGTGAGCCGACAGCCTGCTGCCAGTCATGGCTACCGCAGGGTAAATTTTCTTCGCCAAGAAAATTTAAAATCACCGCCAGGTCGCGGCGGCGGACGCTATCGTCATCAATCAGCAGAATTTTGGTTTCACGCCACATGCAATAGCAACTTCCCTAGTCAACTCAATGCCCGGAATCAGGGCAAGCTAGACGCTTGTAGGCATTTTGAGCCTGATAGACGTCTGAAATCTGAAAACAGCCACTAGTTAAGTCAAAAAAGCGTGCACAGTCAAATTTATGGCGCACTGGATTCGGATTAACTTAGGGGTTAATTAACCGAACAGATGGTAAACCTTTGCCGCGTTCTGTGCTTGATGGATCTGTGACATCTCGTCGACTATTGCCTGACGCTCCCCTGTCGTCACCTCAAGAAGCTGCCGATAAACCCCCAACAGCTCCTGCAGATTCTCGCGCAACGCGGCTTCATCTTCCGGAGCTTCACTCAAGATGTCTTCCATGCAGGAACGGCAGGCCAGATCCAACTGACCGATCGCTTCCCAGTTACGCTCGGCCAGGGCGGCAACCAGTGCTTCACGGGTTTCTTCGATGCGCTGCAATACAAGACTCATGGTGATCTCCTTAGAACTGCGGACCCGGCGCAGCGATGGCGTCCCAGCCTTCCTTGACGGTGCGCAGCAGATCGGCGACCTCGTCGAGAATCTTTGGATCGGTCTTGATGTTCGCCTCGGTGAGGCGCGTCATCATGTAGGTGTACAAGCCGTCCAGATCACCCAGGGTGTCGAGTGAGTTTTCCAGATCGAGCCCTTCGCGCAAGCCGCCGATAATGCCGATGGCCTTGCTGATGAACACACCCTTGCCGGGAATATCCTTGCGCTCCATCGCCCCCTTGGCCTGGGCGATACGATCCAGACCGCCTTCCATCAGCATCTGCACCAGACGATGGGGGCTGGCTTCGGAAGTCTGCGCTTGGGCACCAATCTTCTGGTATTGCCGAAGGGCTAACATCGGATTCATGTTCTACCTCATCAAAACTCAAGGGTTCGTATAACCAGCGTATCGACCTGGCGTCAAAAAACTTTAGATCAAAAGCCAAAAGCCCGGAACGCTACAAACGTTGCCGGGCTTTTGGCGCCTGGTATCAATCAGCCTTTCTGTTGCGCAGCCAACGCCTCGAACATCGAGGTGATGTTGCTGGCGGTGGCTTTCAACTTGCCCACCAGGGTGTCCATGTCGTTGTACTTCTTGGTCAGTACCGCCGTCAGGGTCTCGATACGACGGTCCAGAGCCTCCTGATCCAAGGTCAGCTTGGCCTTGGCCTTGTCCAGCTCAGTCTTGCGCTGATCGAGAACGCCACCGGTCTGGGCAAAAGGCTTGATGGCCTCGTCCATGCGGCTCAGCAGGCCGTTTTCACCGGTGAACAGGGTCTGCACCTCGCCACCGAGCTTTTTGTCGTTCATCGCCGCGGTGAACTTGGTGGAGTCGAAGTCCAGGGCACCGGTCTTCTGGTTGGTGGTTATCCCCAACTGCGACAGAACGGTCAGTTTGTCGCCAGATCCGACTTCCGACAGCGGCGCACGAATAGCCGCCAGAATCGAGCGCGGCAACGAGTCGCCGGTCAGCTGTGCCGGGATGGTCAGCTTGCCATTGTCATCCAGGGACGGCTTGGTCAGCGCGGTAACGCTGTTGGCCACCGCGTTGTAGGCATCGACGAACTTCTGGATCGAAGCCTTCAAGCCGTCGGTGTTGGCCGCGACGGTAATGGTCGAAGTGCCCTTGGCGACCAGGTTGAAGGTCATCCCGGAAACCGCCTTGTCCACCGAGTTGCTCTTGCTGGTCAGCGCCATGCCGTCGACGGTGAACTTGGCATCCACCGCCAGGGCTCCAATGGAGCCCGCAGAAGTGGCGGTCATTGGCGAACCGGAAGTGCCAACGACATTGCTGCCGTCGATTTCCAGACCGGCAATACCACTAAGAGAAATATCGGAGCCCGCACCAGTAGTGGTCGACCCCACCACCAGACGCGATCCAAAGGAGTCGGTCACGATGTTTGCGCTGATACCCGCGCCCTTGAGCGATGCATCGGCGTTGATCGAGTCACGCACCGACTGCAGGGTAGCGCCAGCTTTTATATCGAGATTGTAGTTAGCGCCGTTTTGACTGATTTTGAGGGTACCAGTCGGAATAGCACTTGTAGTACCGCCAGCAAAGGCAGCACTGGCGACTTTCGAGGAAGTCGCGAGATTCTGTACATCGACAACATAGTTGCCATTGACCGCGGTATTGCCAGCGACCGCCGTTACATACTTGCTGTCGGAAGTAGTGGCAGCATAGCCGGGAAATTGCGGATTGGTCTTGCTGCTGAGTTCGGTAATGGTGGTCCGAAAGGTCGACAACAAGGACTTCAAGGTGCCGATGCCGGAGATGCTTGCGGTGTTGGTCGCAGTTCCCCGGTCGATCTGACCTTGCTTGGGTGCTTTATCAGCGTTCACCAAGGCTTTGACGATAGCACCGGTATCGAGGCCGGAGCCTAGACCGGTACCCGGTAGAATTGGACTTGCCATGGAGATCTCCCTTCAGTGTGTCGCCGGTCTTTTGACCATTACAACGCCCAAAAGAACATAGCAACAAATTTCATGCCAGCTGTCAGACTTTAGCGCTGAACAACAGGCTGCTCGCATCATTCAAACTATTGGCCAACTTCAGGACTTCTTCGTTGGGGATCTGACGGATCACCTCACCGGAGTCACTGGCAATGACCTTGACGACGACCTTGCCAGAAGGCTCGTCGATCGAGAATTCCAGGTTACGCTTGACCGATTGCACAAACTTTTCAATTTCCTGAATGGCCATTTTCAGTTTGTCCTGCTCGGTTTGCGCACTCTTACTCTCTTCCTTGACAGTCGGCAGCGCCACAACGTCCGCTTGAGGCTTCTCCACAGGCTTGTCAGCAACAGGCGTTGCCGGCTTGGCCGCTGGATAAGACAAGTTCAGCTTCACGCTCATATCCATGTCCATCACCTCTTAAAGTAAAAAGCGAGAGAGCACGACCAGCGCACTCCCCCGCCAAAGCTTAGCCAGCTATTACTGAAGCAGTTTCAGTACAGCGGACGGCAGTTGGTTGGCCTGAGCCAGAACTGCGGTGGAAGCTTGTTGCAGAGTCTGCTGCTTGGTCATCTGTGCAGTTTCAGCAGCGAAGTCGGTATCTTGTACGCGACCCAGTGCAGCACTGGCGTTTTCGTTGATGTTCTGCAGGTTGGAGATGGTGCTGGTCAGACGGTTTTGTGCAGCACCGAGGTCAGCACGGCTGGAGTTGATGGTTGCCAGAGCCTTTTCGATTGCGTCGATCGAAGCCTTGGTGCTGGCTTCAGCGGTGGCGCTGCTGTTACCGGTGATGGCGATGGTTGCAGAACCTACGCTCAGGGTTGCAGCGTCGAAGCCGCTGGCCAGAGTGATGGTGATCTGGTTGGTAGCACCGGTGTTGGAACCGACCTGGAAGGTCATGGTGCCAGCGCTGCCGTCGATCAGGTTCTTGCCGTTCAGGTTGGTCGACTTGGCGATACGAGTCAGCTCGTCCGACATCGAAGCGAATTCTTTGTTCAGTGCAACACGGTCAGCAGTACCGTTGGAGTCGTTTCGCGATTGAAGAGCCAGTTCGCGCATACGTTGCAGGATGTTGGTGGATTCCTGCATCGCGCCTTCAGCGGTCTGAGCGATGGAGATACCGTCGTTGGCGTTTTTGATCGCCATGGTCTGACCACGGATCTGCGAAGTCATACGGGTAGCGATTTGCAGGCCGGCGGCGTCGTCTTTTGCACTGTTGATTTTCAGGCCGGAAGACAGGCGAGTCATCGAAGTCGACAGAGCGTCGGAAGCACGGTTCAGGTTCTTCTGAACGTTCAACGATGTGACGTTAGTGTTTACTGTTAAAGCCATGACGAATTCCTCGTTGGTTGGGTACTGCGGCTTCCGGCCCTGGCAACCGCCGGGTATGGCCTAGAGAACCTTCGTAATAGTTATCGTCGGCAATGCAAGTTGCTTTAGGGGATTTTCAAAAAATTTTGCCATCAGCGTGCCACCCCTCGTAAATCAAGGGCTTGACGATTTCCAAGGGTAGAAAAATGGCGCCAGGAAAATGCCGGAGAGGACCCGGGCGCGGAGATCGCCCGGGCAGGCAGGGAATGTTTCAGCTGGCAGACAGAGAACGCAGCACTTCAACGCATTCGTATTGCAGGTAGTCGGCCAGGGCCAGCCAGTTTTGCCCTTGCTGACATTCGAACATCAGGCCAAGCAAGGCCTCCCAGTCCTGGCGCTGCTCTTGCGGCGCGGTATCGATCACCGGCTGGATCGACCCCATCAACTGGACCATGGTCATGGCCGTCTCGACATCGTGCCCCAGGCGAAAGCCCTCGGCGCATTGCTGCAAGCGGGCGATCAGCCCCTCGATCGCGCTCATTGGCTGAACTCCGGATGGTAGGTCGTCCCGGCAATCATCGCCCCGTCCCGACTGCTGTTATAGAAGCGCACCTGTGGATGGCCGGCGATAAAACGCTCCAGCTCGCACAGGTAACTGCGGAAATTGAGCTGGGTCCTGACCCGCTGGCCATGGCCGTCCAGCACCCAGTGCCTGGCCGCGCCCAGCTGCGGCCCCAGCTCACCGTCGAGCCAGCCGGCATGGGTCTTGTTCATCGGGAAGGCAAAGTCGGCACCGAACAAGGTGACCTGCTCGGCGCCCATTTTCACCGCCAGGTCCACCGCCGGATGAATCACGCTGCCACCGACATAAAGCTGCGCCTTGGGCAGTTGCTCGCGCATCCGCGTGTAAATCGGGCTGGCGGAATACCCGACATACCGCGATCCCTGCCAGAGCCTCAGAATCTGCGGATCGACCATCGGCAGATAGACCAGGGTGATGGCTGCCGATTTTTCTGGCGGCAGGTGCAGGCCGGAAATCCGGTGATCGATGCTGACCACGATGTCCGGCTCGATCCCCTGCTTGAGTAGCGGCCGGTAAGCGGTATCGACACAGATAAGCAGAGGGCGCTGGACCTGGGCGCGAATCTCGCGCAAGCGCTCGAAATGCCGTTCCAGGCTCGGCCCGGTGGCAATCACGAAGATCTCGCGCCCCGGTTGGCTGCCGAACAACTGCGCCACGTCACTGTCACTGGCCACCAGCTCGGCACTCGATTGCAGGCGTTGGGCAACCTCCGGGGAATCGACCACGAAGTCACGGTTATTGAAGGCCAGGTGCACCTCGCTGACCAGGCGATCGCGGATCTTGGCGTTGTAGTCATCCGCCAGCACCAGCTCGGAGGGCAAGGCAAAGAACGGCAACTGGATTTCCGCCAGATCGCCGGCATACCCCAGCTCGACTCGAGGATCGTTCAACCAGGCCCGCTGATCGAGCAATTGCAGCACCAGCGCAAACACCGCGCCGTTCAGGATGTGCACCTGCAAACGTTGCAGCGCCGGGTTTTCCAGCAGTATCTGCTGCAAGTCGCCCAAGCCAGTGCCGTACAGATGGATCACCGGGCTATCGGCCGGCAGGCTCGCCGCCTGGGTTCGGGCTTCCGCCGTACGATCGTGGCGGCTGGTGAGCTGAATGCCGGAAATACTCAAGGTCGACCCCAGCCCTTCGACCAGATCCGCCTGCAATGCAGCACTGTCCTCCGCCAGCAACCGCTCGAGCAGTCGTGGCCAGCGAGCCTGTATTGCCTGGGCATTGCCCTCGAAGCTTTCGCTCATGCTGTCTCGCCTATCTTCATGCAAAAAAAATAGCGCTCAGGGTACACCCTGGGCGCTATTTTTGGATGCCGCGGGATCAACTCATGGGCGATAGATAATCGCCGAACCCCAGGACAGCCCTACACCGAAGCCACTCAGGGCCACACGTTGCCACTTCGACTCGAGCACGTGCTTTTCCAGCAGCAGTGGAATGCTCGACGACACGGTGTTGCCGGTCTCGACCATGTCCTTGATGAACTTCTCCGGATCGCCTTCGAAACGGCGCGCCACGGCGTCGACGATCGCCGCACTGCCCTGGTGGATGCAGAACGCATCGATCTGCTCCGCCTTCAGGCCCGACTCATCCAGCAACTCGTTCAAGTGCGCCGGGACTTTCAGCAGGGCAAAGTTGAACACCTGGCGGCCATTCATGAAAAACACCCCATCGCTGACTTTCAGGTGCGGAGCGCCGGAACCGTCGGTGCCGAACTTGGCCTTGCCCAGCTGCCAGGGAGCGTCTTCGCCCATCCAGGTAGCGGTCGCCGCATCGCCGAACAGCATGGTGGTGTTGCGGTCTTCCGGATCGACGATCTTCGAGTAAGGGTCGGCGGTGACCAGCAGGCCGTTCTTCAGGCCCGCGGCTTCCATGAAGCCCTTGAGCGCGTAGATGCCATAGACATAACCGGAGCAGCCCAGGGAAATATCGAAGGCCGCGACGTTAGTCGGCAGGCCCAGCTTGTCCTGGACGATGGCGGCGGTGTGCGGCAGGCCTTCTTCGTCGCCGTTCTGGGTGACGACGATCAGCGCGTCGATCGACTCGCGCGACAGTTGCGGGTTGTTGGCGAACAGCGCATTGACTGCTTCGACACACAGGTCCGAGGTTTCCTGCGTGGCGTCTTTGCGCGGCAGGAAGGCCGAACCGATCTTGCCCAGGATGAACTCTTCATCCTTCTCGAATTTTGCACCTTGTGCGTAATTGTCTACGCCGGCTACAGGCACGTAGCTCGCAATGCTCTTTATGCCAATCATTACGGCTTCCCAATAATAAACAGCTGAATACCCCGACCACCGGGACCGGGGCTGCCGACAAACAGACATCCTGGCGCCCCTGACGGGCGACAGCGGGAAGAAATAGAAGGCTATCACTGCACCGTTTACCGGCCAGGCGCCATCTCCCCGGTCAATACAATACAGTGAAGATGCGCGTTATGACTCGCAGGTCACGCTATTTTGCCGAATCAGCCATACAAACGGTTATTCGACAAATGCCCAATCCAGTGCGGTACCGCGCTTGAGGGCCTGGCGCGCGCAACGCCCGAGGACCGCGTCGATGTGCTTGGGGGCCAGCCCCAGGCCCGGACGGATGGCCCTGAGGTTATCGCGGCTGAACACCTCCCCCGCCGCCATATCGCGGATGACATAGAGGGATCGGCGGTACAGCACCGATTGCCGCTCGGCTTCGGTCGCGCCGTAACGCACCTGGCCCAGGGCCTGCCAGGCCCGTTCGGTTTCCACCACCAGGCTGCGCAGCTCCGCCGGCTCCAGGGAAAAACTCGCATCCACCCCGCCGGCGGCGCGGTCGAGGGTGAAGTGTTTCTCCACCACAGTGGCGCCCAGCGCCACGGCAGCCACCGAAACCCCGACGCCCATGGAATGGTCGGACAAACCGACTTCGCAGCCGAACAGTTCACGCAAATGGGGAATGGTCAGGATGTTGCTGTTTTCCGGCGAAGCCGGGTAGGTACTGGTGCACTTGAGCAGCACCAGATCCTTGCAGCCGACCTCCCGGGCGGCGCGCACGCTTTCGTCCAGCTCGGCGATGCTGGCCATGCCGGTGGAAATGATCAGCGGCTTGCCGGTGGCCGCGACCCGGCGAATCAGCGGCAGGTCGGTGTTTTCGAAACTGGCGATCTTGTAGGCCGGCACGTCGAGGCTTTCGAGGAAGTCCACCGCACTCTCATCGAACGGCGTGGAGAACGCCAGCATCCCCAGCTCCCTGGCGCGGGCGAAGATCGGCGCGTGCCACTGCCAGGGTGTGTGGGCCTTTTCATACAGGGCGTACAGCGAGGAACCGGCCCAGAGACTGGCCGGATCCTTGATGAAGAACTCGCCATGCTCCAGGTCCAGGGTCATGGTGTCGGCGGTGTAGGTTTGCAACTTCAGGGCGTGGGCGCCGGCCTTGGCCGCCGCCTCGACGATCTGCAGGGCAACGTCCAGCGACTGGTTATGGTTGCCGCTCATCTCGGCAATGATGAACGGCGGCGAGCCGGCGCCAATCGAGCGCGAGCCGATCTTGAAACTAGTCATTGGGGTTTTCCTTCGATTCACGCATAAGTTCGCCGGTGGCCGGATTATCCCCGGCACGGCGCAATGGGTTCCGGGTCATCTCCAACAGGGCCGCCGCCACCCGCGATGCGCCCTGCCCGTCCACCAGTTGCCGGGAGCGCTGCGCCAGGCTCTGGCGCTGTGGGTAATCGTCGACGAGCGCCGCGACCGCCTGGCGGATCTGCTCGGCACTCACCTGCTCGCTGGGCCCCAGGTACACATGCATGCCCGCCTCGGCCAACAGCCGGGCATTGACCTCTTGATTGCCGGCCACGCTGATGCACAGGGTCGGCAGGCCCAGGGCGGCGCGCTCCCAGCTGGTGCCGCCGCCGGCACCGATAAACAGGTCCGCCTCGGCCATCAGACGGGAAAAGTCGCTGACATAGGCGTGCAAACGCCAATGCCCACGACCGGCCGCCAGTTCCTGCATCTGCGCCCAGGCCGGGTTACCGGTCCCGGCGACAAAATCCACTTCCAGGCCGTCGAACGCACTCAAGGCCAGCATCGCCTTGTATGTCTGGCTGGCCGCATCGAAACCGCCGAAATTCACCAGCACCCGGCTCGCCCGCTCGCGGATGGCGATCGGCGGGCAACGAAACTCCTCGCGCAGCAAGGCGAAATGCGGCCCCAACAGCGCCCGGCACTCAGCGTCGATCAGGCCGGCGTAGGCCTGGGGCGTGCCGCTGAAGTTCTGGTCGAGCAACAGATCGACCGCATGCCGTCGATTGGCCAGGTCATCGATGGCGGCAATCCGCGGTGCCCATTGCCGCGCCGCCTGCTGCCACTGCCAGTCCAGGCCGTAGTGATCGACCAGCACCCAATCGAATCGCGGCTGATCCTGCAACGCTGCCTGCAAGGCGGCGATATCCGCCTGCCAGGGCAACGGCGCTTCGATGTCCTGCACGCATTCACCTGGATAACTCGCCGGCAGGGCGAACGTCTGGAAACCCAGTTCGGCCAGACGGTCCAGCTGCTGTCCGGGCAAGCTTCGGCAAGCGAACGCCACTGTGGCGCCCTGCTCGCGCAACGCCCTGGCCAGAGTCAGGCAGCGGGCGATATGGCCACTGCCAATGGCCGACGAAGCATCGGCACGGATCAGCACCCTCACTCCAGTTCTCCACCGGCCTTCAGTGCCGCGTACAGATACTCCGCGCGCAGCCAGTCTTCCTCGGTGTCGATGTCCTGCACCAGATGGCGCGGCAAAATCACCGGCAGGCTGAGCGGGGAAAACACCAGGTCGCCGCGCAGCCAGGCCTCGCTGCGCCCCCAATAGAACTGCCCGGCATCCTGATAGGCCGGCGGCAGGTCCTGGGAGCGGGTGTTGCGAAACTCCGGATAAAGCGAGGTCAACGCGCCCTGGTCGTCGAGGGTCAGGGCTCGCTGCACCGGGAAAGCGAAGCTGCACACGGAAAAGGCGAAGGATTTTTCAGGATGAGCCTCCAGCGCCGCCAAGCCCTGGCGCAGGTAGCGCAGTTGCAACAAGGGCGCGGTGGCGTAAATGCAGCAGGCGTAATCGAAGGTCTCGCCACGCTCGCGCAACGCATTCAAGGCATGCACGATCACCGGCCCGGTGCCGGTGAAATCATCCGCCAGCTCCATCGGCCGCATGAAGGGCACGCTGGCGCCGCAGGCCCTGGCCAGCTCGGCGATCTCCGGGTCTTCGGTACTGACCAGCACCTGGTCGAACAATCCGGAGTCGAGTGCCGTGGCAATCGAACGAGCGATCATCGGCACGCCATCGAACGGCTTGAGGTTCTTGCGTGGGATACGCTTGCTGCCGCCCCTGGCGGGAATCAACGCCATACAACTCACACACAGTGCTCCACGTTGCAGGCCCCGACCTCAGGCAGACCACCAGGAATGGTCGCGACAGCCTGGGCGCGACGCGTCCCAGACCAGGCAAAAACTTTCATGAACATCTCTCAATCCAGAATCCGTTGCAGGTGCGCCACCACTTCATCTTGCAGCTCGTCGGTCAGCTCTGGAAAAAGGGGCAGACTGAGGGCTTCCAGGAAGTAGCGTTCGGCCTCGGGAAAATCCCCCTCAGCAAAACCCTGCCCTTGGTAATACGGCTGCAAATGCACGGGAATGTAATGCAGATTCACGCCCAGGCCCGCCGCACGCAATTCGTCGAAGACTTGTTTCTGGGTTAGTCGGATACGGGTCAGGTCCAGGCGTACCACATACAGATGCCAAGCCGAGCTGGCACCGTTCTGCATGACCGGCAAGGTCAAAGGCAGATCAGCCAGCAGCACCTGGTAGCGCGCCGCCAACTCCCGGCGCCGGGCCACGAACTCATTAAGCCTAGCCATCTGCGAAAGTCCGAGCGCCGCATGCAGATCGGTCATCCGATAGTTGAAACCCAGCTCCAACTGCTGGTAGTACCACAAGCCTGCGTCCGAGACCTGCATCAGTGCCGGATCACTGGTAATGCCATGACTGCGTAAACGTCGCAGGCGCTCGGCGAGCTCCGGACGATTGGTGAGCACCATCCCGCCTTCGGCACTGGTAATGATCTTCACTGGATGAAAGCTGAAGACCGTCATCACCGCATGGGCCCCACAACCCACTGGACGCCCCAGATAGGACGCCCCTACCGCATGCGCGGCGTCTTCGATCAAGACAAAACCGTAGCGCTCGGCAAGCTCGGCGATAACCTGCAGGTCGGCACTCTGCCCGGCGAATGCGACAACCACCACCACCTTAGGCAAGGTGCCATTGCGTTCCGCGGCTTCGAGCTTCGAAGCCAGCAACCCTGCATCCATGTTCCAGGTGTGCGGATCGATGTCAACAAAATCCACTTGTGCGCCACAGTAGCGTGCACAGTTGGCCGAGGCGACAAAGGTATTAGGACTGGTCCACAGGAAGTCCCCCGGCCCCAGCCCCGCCGCCAGGCAGGCAATATGCAGCGCTGCCGTTGCATTACATACCGCAACGGCATGCCCAGCCTGGCAGTACTTGGCCAGGGCCTGTTCAAAACGCTCAATGGTCGGCCCCTGGGTCAGCCAGGGAGACGTCAACACCTGCACCACCGCATCGATGTCCGCCTGATTAATGCTTTGGCGCCCGTAGGGAATCCGGTATGGAGTCATGATGGCCATCCATTACAGGCAAAGCTGTTCAAGTGTCGATGTGCAAGGCAGACAATCAAAAGACGGCTGAACATACGTCGGCTCCTTGAGACAGTGATCAATTGGAGAGCATCTGCAGCCAATCCACGCCATGGATCGCAGAGAGCACAAAGCCCTTGCCGGTCCGGCTCAGGTTCTGGTTGTAGGCCACATCGTGTTCGAAGCGGGCCTGCCATTTGTCACGCAGCGCCGCCGCGGCCTGGGTATCGTCCGCCAGGAGGCCCGGATGGAGGATCTGCACCTGCGGGGTCCAGACCGTCAACAGCCCGGCATCGGCCACCTTCAGGCACAGGTCGACATCAGCGAATGCCTCGGCGAAATGCTCTTCGTCCAGGCCACCGACGGCGTTGTAGAGGTCCTTGCGAATCATCAGGCAGGCGCCGGAGACCGCCGAATAGTTCTGCTCGGCGAGCAAGCCGTTCAGGTAGCCGCTGGCGCCTTTCGGCTCACCGGCGAACGCCGCCCCCAGATGCTCGTTCAGCCCGAGAACCAGGCCAGCCGAGGTGGTCGCACCCTTGGCGTCCACCAGGCGCGCGCCGACGATTCCCACTTCCGGACGTTGCGCCTGATTGAGCAGGCTCTCCATCCAGTCGGCATTGACCACTTCGCCGTCGGCCGCCAGCAGCACCAGGTAGTCGCCCCGGGCCTCCTGGCTCGCCGCGTTGTACAGCGCCGCGACGCTCAGGCGCTGCGGGCTGCGCAGCACGCGGATACGATCGCCCTTCTGTTCCAGGCTGGCGAGCCAGTCGGCCAGTTCTGCGGACTGGCTATGGTTGTCGGCGATGACCACTTCGTAGCGCTGGTAGCGCGTGCGTTGCAGCACGCTGACCAGGCAAGGCTGCAGCTGCTCCAGGTTGTCTTCGCTGCGCAGGATGATCGACACCAGCGGACGTTCGCCATGGCCGTAGTTGATCTGATAGACCCCGGGCTGCGCCGCGCTGACCTGGGCCCGGTAGCCACGGTTGCCCAGATGACGGGTCAACGCCTGGCTGTACTGGGTATTCTCCTGCGCCTCTGCAGCCTGGCCGAGCAACAGCGGCTCGGCCAGATGGGCCAGGCCAGCCAGCCCGCCGTCTTCGATCAGGCGCAGCAGCAGGTCGTATTCCATGGCCTGTGGAAAAGCCGTCGAATAACCACCGGCGGCCACCAGCACATCCCGGCGAATCAGCCAGTGGCCGGCCATCATCTCCGGCACGCTTTGCAGCAGGTCGAGGTTGACGCCCGGGCGGAACACATCCTTCAGCGCGCCATCGGCGCCGTAGTGGATTTCGTCCATGGCCACCGCGCGGCACCCTTCGGCGCCGAGCAGTTCCAGGCTGGCGCGCAGCAGGCCGCTGGCGGTGAAACGCTCGCCGGCACGGGCCAGGAGCAACCAGTCACGGGAAGATTGCACCGCGACCTGGTTGATCCGCTCCACATAGTTGCTGGTGCTGACCTTGACGAAATGCACGGTGTCCTGGGCGGTGGTGGTCGCCGGCAGGTCGCCCGTGGTGAAGACCACCACCTGGAACGACCGGCAATGGCCGTTGACCAGGCTGTCGAAGGTCGTCTGCAACTTGACCATGTCCGCGTCGAGGTCGAGCAGCAGGATGCCGAAGCTCGGCCCGCCGTTGTGCCGGGCCAGGTGCTCGTTGATCGACTTGAGCTGCTGTGCCTCGGGGTTGCGCGCCTCCAGCCACTTCAGCAAGCGCCCCGAAGGCATGTTCTCCAGCAGCCCCGGGCCGTCCTGGAAAGGCACCGACGCCAGGCGCTCGGCCCAGGCCTGCAGCTTGCGGGCATCCTCCTGTTCCTCAGAGCCTTGCAATGAAGACGCCAGACGCTGGACCACCTCAAGGTTGAACAGGTTGCACGACAGCGCCTCCCACAAGCGGCTGCGCAGGGTACGGTCGGTGTCGTTGGGTTGCACCTGCATCAGTTGCTGCTGCTTGAGCAGCACGCCTTCCAGTTCCTGGAGTTGCAAGCGGCCAGCCGGCATCGCATGCATGAGGAATTCGAACTCGGTCAACAGGTCGAACATCGGCTTGTTGTAGAACGGCATCTCGACGAACTGTTCCGGGCCGAACGAACGCACCGGCTCGGCCCCGGGCTCGACCCAGGCCGAACGGAAAATCATCTTGCCATTGAGCGAGCGCCCGGTGAGCAGGCACTCGGCCATGGCCCTGAAGCTGTCCAGGGCAAGCTGCTTGACCTGCTGCGGCCCCTGGGCGCTCAAGCCGGTGGGCAACGACGCCAGGAAGCCGGCGAACGCCTCGCGCTGGGCCACCGACTTGGCGTCGCCGTAGGTCAGCACCGTCAACACATCGGTGTTGTGCTCCGAGGCGTTGTAGTTGACTTCCCGCACGGCGAACGGGATCGGCAGGATCCGCGCCTTGGCCGAGGCCAGCAGGAAGAAGGTATGGCCGATTTCCTGCCATTCGAAACTGGTCCCCGGCGGCAGCAGGCTGTACCACTGTTGCAGCAGGTCGGTGCGGGTCACCGCGTAGAACGGCGGCAGGAAATGGCTCATGAACGCCATGACCCGCTCGCCGGCATCGTCCGAGGCGTAGTCCTCGATCACCCGGCAATCGCGCCGGTAGTAGTTCACCTCGGCGGCGCGGGCCAGGTACATCATCCCGTAGCCATGGCACAGGCCGTAGTCGGGGTTGGCTTCGAGAAACTCCACCGACTCGGTGAGCGCGCCATGCAGCAGGAAGTCGTCGTCGGCGGCAAACACCATGTACGGCGTCGTCACCTGCCCGACACCGTAGGTGAGCTTGTCCTGCAGACCCTTGTAGGTGAACTGCGGCAGGTGCCGATAGTCGACCTGGGGGAACTGCGCGGCCAGGCTTTCGTCGGCGTGCAACGAGGAGTCCAGCACCAGGATCTTGCAGGGGTAGGTGCTGTAGTACTGCAAGGTGCGGCGCAAGAACGCCTTGCGATTGTGGGACATCACCACCAGCGTGAAACGCTCGCTCAACGGTGCGCTAGTGTTTTGAGCCTTGTCTTGAACCTGCATCAGTGTTTCCCCACAACCGGCAAAGTGCTGTTACCTGCAAACCATTGAATTCAACGAACGCGACGCAGATAGCCATCCGGCGCCACGGTGATCAGCAGCTTGTTCTGCATCTGGTAGTCGATCTCGAAGTCGCGGTTCTCTTCCAGGTAGGCCCAGACCGCGGTTTTCGGGTTGTCGCCCGGGCCCCATGGACGGTCCGGGAAGAAGTCCGCCGGCATGTCCTCGACCACGGTGTCCATCACCACGCAGTAGCTGTCCACCGACACCAGCGGCGCGTACAGGCGCAGCTCTTCGAGCACGTGCTCGTGGGTGTGGTTGGAGTCCAGGACCAGGATGACTTTCTTGCCCGCGGCCGCGGCCCGCACCTGCTCGGCAATCGCCGGATCGATGCTCGAACCTTCGATCATCTTGATGCGCTTGCTCATCGGATGGCTTTCGATGGCTTCGCGGTTATGGGCGCGGATATCCAGGTCGATGCCCAGCACTTCGCCGTGGCCCTGCAGTTCGAGCAGCGAGGCGTAGTAGATGATCGAGCCGCCGTGGGCGATGCCGCATTCGATCACCAGGTCCGGCTTGACCCGCCAGATGATCTCCTGCATGGCCATCATGTCCTGGGGCAGCTGGATGATCGGGCGGCCCATCCAGGAGAAGTGATAGCTGTACTTGTGGCCGGCGGACTGGTTGAAGAAGTCGCGCGCCAGGCCCTTGAGTTTCTGGTCTTCGCCCTGGGTGCGGATCTGTTCCTGGCACTCGGCTTCGAAGGCTTGGATGATGCTGTTGTCGGTCATGGTCGGGTCTCAATAAACGTCATTTGAACGAAGCGCTGTCGACCGCGTGATAGACATAACGCCCATCGGTCATGCGCTTGATTTCGTCGAGATAGTTGGAATTCATCACGAACAGGTTGGCGCCCTCGGGCAAGGTCGCCATGACCTCTTCGGGGGACGACACACGGGCGCCGCTCAGGGGCAGATAACGGCCCTGCTTGGCCGGATTGATATCCACCACCTGGTCCACCGAAACGCCCGCGCGCTGCAGGAACAGCGAATAGATCACGCCCTTGGACGAGGCGCCCCAGATCGCCGAGCCCGCCTCGGGCTGCGCCTGGATGATCTGCTTGGCGCGCTCGATGCTGGCGGTGAAATCCAGCGGCATTTCCAGGCGCGCAACCGGTGTCTCGCCCGGCTCGCGCAAGGTGCCAAGGTCGGCTACCACGTACAGGTACTGGCCGCCGAACAGGTGGCCGGCTTCGTGCACGGTGCCGAACATCCGCCGCAGGTCATCCAGGCGGAAGTAGTTCACATGCTCGTAGAACACATCGAACCAGGCGCGATGCTCGACGATCCAGTCGAAGCACGGCACTTCGATGTAGATCTGCCCACCCTGGTTGGCCTCGGCCATCTCCGCCAGGAACGCCCGCGGGTCGGCGATATGTTCCAGCACATGGCGCAATACCACGGCATCGGCCGACAGGCCCAGGCCACGGGTAAAAGGCGCCTTGATCACATCGGCGTTATCGCCCTCGTAGGCCGGGTCGATGCCGGTGATGCGGTAGCCCCGCTCGCGCAGCAGTTCGAGGAAATAGCCCTTGCCGCATCCGACCTCGATCAGCTCCCGGCCCTTGAAATGCCGGGCGATGATGCCCTCGACATCCTCCAGGTGACGCTGGAACTGCGCCGAGTGGGCCTGCTCGTTCTGGTAGTCGCTGTCGTAGCTCAGCTTGTCGGGGTCGAAAGCCTGGTTGAAGATCAGGCCGCTCTCCTCGTCCTGCACCAGCACCATGTCGGCACAGGCCGAGGCCCTGGCGCTGTGCGCATCGGCGAAGGTGCGGTTCTGCAGCACCGGCAGGTCCATGACCCGATACAACTCATGCCCCATGTTCTGCTCCCAATAGTTGTTGCAGGCGCTGGTTCGCCCCCCAGAACGCCATGGGTTCATGGGCGGGATAGGGGTAATGCCCCAGGTTCAGGCGGATCATCGAGCCGCGCTCGCGCACCCGCTGCTCGACCAGCGCCCGAACCGATATCGGCTGGCCGCTGGAACAGTTGACCACCCCGGAAAACTCTCGCCGTTGCAGCAGCGCCGCAAGGCTGGCGGCAGCGTCCTCGATGGCCAGGTAATCGCGCAGCTGTTCGCCGGCGGACATGTCGAACACCGCATCGCCGGCATCGATCGCCCGGTCCAGGGCGGCCAGCAGGCTGTTGGGGTTCTGCCCGGCGCCGTGCAGGTAGAACAGCCGCGCCCATTGCAGGGTGAAAGGCACCTGCTGCTGCAGGCTCTCCAGGAACAGCCGCAGGCTGTGCTTGGCCAGCCCGTAGGGATTGCTCGGCTGCGCCGGCGTCTGCTCGTCGAGCGGACCGCTCTGCATACCGTATTCGAAACAGGTGCCGGTGATCATGACCTGGGGCACGCCCGCCTCGACCGCGGCCTTGATGAACCGGTAGTCGGCCATCAGGTTGTGCTCGAAATGGAACAGCGCCTTGTAGTTCGGCAGCCCCGGCCAGGCCAGGTGCGCCAGGGCACCGACGCCCTCGACCAGGGAGGCGATATCGCTGTCGGCGGCATGCACGTCCGCGACCACCTGCTCCACCGCTCCGGCCCAGGGCATGGCGGCGAGTTTTTGCCGGTCACGGGCCAGCGCCCGCACCTGGCAGCCACGGGCCAGCAAGGCGGCGACCAGATGCCGACCGACAAACCCGCTGGCCCCGGTGACCAGTACCTTCAAGCCACTCACAGCAGCTTCAACTCGGGCACGGCGATCACGAAGCGCCCGCCCCACTGGCGAACGTGAGCCAGCTGCTCGCTGACTTCCGACAGCAGGTTCCACGGCAGCACCAGCACATAGTCCGGGCGCTCGCTGTCGATACGCTCCGGCGCGACCACCGGAATCCGGCTGCCAGGCAGGAACTTGCCCTGCTTGTGCGGGTTGGCGTCGGCGACCCAGGCCAGCAGGTCCGGCTTGACCCCGGCGTAATTGAGCAAGGTGTTGCCCTTGGCCGCCGCGCCGTAGCCCACCACCCGCTTGCCTTCGGCCTTGGCCTGGAGCAGGAAACGCAGCAGGTCATGCTTGATGCGTTCCGCAGCGGGTGCCAGCGTGGCGTAGAACTCGGGGGTCTTCACGCCCGCGTCGAACTCGGCTTGCAACTGCTGCTGCACCGCCGGTTGCACGGCGCGGCGTTCGCCGTCCTTGCGCTGGACGAAAACCCGCAGCGAACCGCCATGGGTGGTCAGCTGGCTGACGTCGAAGACTTCCAGACCGTTGCGCTCGCACAGTGCCTGCACCGCGGTCAGCGACAGATAGGAATAGTGTTCGTGATAGAGCGTGTCGAACTGCGCGCCGGCCATCAGCGTCAGCAGTTGCGGGAATTCGAAGGTGGCCACGCCGGTCGGCTTGAGCAGCGTCGCGAAACCGCCGAGGAAATCGTTGATGTCCGGCACATGGGCCAGCACATTGTTGGCGGCCATCAGGTCCGCCGCCCAGCCCTCTTCACGCAGCTGCCGCGCGGTCTCACGACCGAAGAACAGCTCGCGAATCTCCAGACCTTTTTCCCGCGCGGCTTGTGCGGTGCTGTGGGTCGGTTCGACGCCCAGGCATTTGATCCCGCGGGCGGCCACGTACTGCAACAGGTAACCGTCGTTGGCCGCGACTTCCACCACCCGGCTGTCGGCCGTCAAGCCAAAGCGCTCGACCATCTCGGCCACATAGCGCTCGGCGTGGGCCAGCCAAGTGCTGGAAAACGAACTGAAGTAGGCGTACTCGGCGTCGAACAGGCTTTCGGCGCTGGTGTAATCCTCGGTCTGTACCAGCCAGCATTGCTGGCACACGGCGACCTTCAGCGGCACCCATTGCTCGGCCTGCTCAAGACGCTCGGCATGCACATAGGCGTTGGACGGTGGCGAGGTGCCGAGGTCGATCAGCGGCAGGCTCAGCGGTGCGGCGCACCCACGGCAGTTCATAGACGCACTCCAGCAAAGTGTTGATCGAGCGCGGGATGGCTGGAATCCCGGGCCGACAGATTATTGACAGGCAACGGCCAGGCAATCGCCAGCCGTGGATCCTTCACCGACAGACCACCCTCGTGCTCCGGTGCGTAATCGGCGCTGTGCAGGTAGAGCAGCTCGGCGTCGTCGGTGAGGGTCTGAAAACCGTGGGCGAATCCGGCCGGGATCAGCAGGCTGCGGCCATCGCCGGCCTTCAAGTGCTCGGCGTGCCAGTGCAGAAAGGTCGCGGAGTCCGGACGCAGATCCACCGCCACATCCCACACCTCGCCGCGCAGGCAGGTAATCAGCTTGGCTTCCGGCGCATTGGCGTTCTGGTAATGCAGACCGCGCACGCTGCCCTTCTCGCGGGTACAGGAATGGTTGATCTGGCGGATATGAAACTCGCTGCCGAATGCACTCAGGCTGCCTTCGCAGAACAGCCGGGCGAAGTGTCCGCGCTGATCTTCGAAGCGCTTGTGCTGGACGCTGAACAGCCCGGCCAGCGGCAGTTGTTTCAAGGAAAACTCGCTCACAGCGCGCCCCGGTACAGGTTCAGTTGAGCAAGGGTCACCGCGCGCATGTCGTCGCCACGCTGCCAGGCCAGGTGCCAGTCCAGGGTCTGCGCCAGGCATTGCTGCAGCGACCAGCGCGGTTGCCAGGCCAGCAGCTGGCGTGCGCGGCTGCTGTCCAGGCGCAACAGGCCGGCTTCGTGCAGCTCGCTCGGTTCGATGCGCAGCCCGGGGGCTGCCGGCCAGCGCGCGGCCAGCAGCTCGACCACTTCGCCGACGCTGCACATGTCCGCTTCGCTTGGCCCGAAGTTCCAGGCCCCGGAGAACTGCGGCCCCTGTTCATAGAGCCCGGCGGCCAGTTGCAGGTAGCCGGCCAGTGGCTCCAGGGCGTGCTGCCATGGACGCACCGCCTGTGGGTAACGCAGGGTCACCGGCTCGTCGGCCGACCAGGCCTTGAGCACATCGGGAATCAGCCGCTCAGGGGCGAAATCGCCGCCGCCCAGCACGTTACCGGCGCGCGCCGTGGCCAGGGCCAGGCCGTGCTCGGCGTACTTGTCGGCCGGGAAGAACGACGCGGCATAGGACTGCGCCAGCAACTCGCAGCATGCCTTGCTGCTGCTGTAGGGGTCATGCCCGCCCAGGGCTTCGTTTTCACGGTAGGGCCACAGCCATTCCTGGTTGGCGTAGACCTTGTCCGTGGTCACCAGCACACAGGCACGCACGCCGCCGACCTGACGGATTGCTTCCAGCAGGTTCAGGGTGCCCATCACGTTGCTGGAGTAAGTGCCCAGCGGGTCGCGATAGCCCTCGCGCACCAGCGGTTGCGCCGCCAGGTGCAGGACGATTTCCGGCTGCGTCTCGGTGATCAATTCCAGCAAGGCGCCAAGGTCGCGCAGGTCGCCACGCTGGTCGTTGATACCCTCGGCGACCCGCGCCAGCTCGAACAGGCTCGGCTCGGTCGCAGGGTCCAGGGAGAAACCGCTGACTTCGGCGCCCAGGCTTTGCAGCCACAGGGTCAGCCAGCTGCCCTTGAAGCCGGTGTGGCCGGTCAACAGGACCCGCTTGCCGCGCCAGAATTGCGGGCTCAGTCCCATTGCTTCCATGGGGCCTCCCCGCTCTGCCAGAGCTGCTCCAGGTGGTTCTTGTCACGCAGGGTGTCCATCGGGTGCCAGAAGCCGTCGTGCTGGAAGGCATGCAGCTGGCCTTGCCGGGCCAGGGTGGTCAGCGGCTCGGCTTCCCACACCGTGTCGTCGGTGGTCAGCAGCGGCAACACCTTGGGCGACAGCACGAAGAACCCGCCATTGATCCAGCCACCGTCACCGCGAGGCTTTTCGGTAAAGCCCAGGACGCTGTCGCCGTCGCGCTCCAGGGCGCCGTAACGGCCGGGCGGCTGCACCGCGGTGACGGTCGCGTGCTTGCCGTGGGCCCGGTGGAAGTCCACCAGGGCGCCGATATTCAGGTCGGACACGCCGTCGCCGTAGGTGAAGCAGAAGGCTTCTTCGTCCTGCAGATAGCGGCCGGCCCGGCGCAGACGGCCGCCGGTCATGGTTTCCTCACCGGTGTCGATCAGGGTCACGCGCCACGGCTCGCTGTAGTTCTGGTGAACGTCCATGCGGTTTTCCCGCATGTCGAAGGTGACGTCGGAGGTGTGCAGGAAGTAGTTGGCGAAGAAGTCCTTGATCGCGTACCCCTTGTAGCCCAGGCAGATCACGAAGTCGTGAATGCCGTGGGCGGAATACTGCTTCATGATGTGCCAGAGAATTGGCTTGCCGCCAATCTCGATCATCGGCTTGGGCTTGAGATGGGACTCCTCGCTGATGCGTGTGCCCAGGCCACCCGCCAAAATAACTGCCTTCATCGTCTCCCCTCTTGTTCGTCACAGGGCTCTGCCAAGCTGTACCGAGCTTTTGCGGGCCTTCTGGATAAAACCTTGTGCCGTTGACGGCGCCTCGCTGGTCTGCGGAAACGCTCATTTTATGGCGATATCGAGGGGGGCTTGCAGGAAACGCGCCAGCTCCTGGGTCCCGGACCCATGGCCTTGGGGCAGTGGAACAGCACGACGAGGGTCGCCTTGAGCGGCGAAACCTGCCCCTGAATCGCCGCCATAAAAAAGCCAGGCGTCCAGGCCTGGCTTGTTGTATTCCCGCGCCCTATCAATCCGGCAACCACCCCTGCATCCACAGATTCAGGTTGTTGCCTCGCAGCATGTAGTCGCGCAGGACTTCCTCGCGCAGCGCATCGCCCATGCGGTAGCTGGCCTCGGGATCGGCCAGGTGCATGCGGATCGCCTCGATCCATTCCTGGGTGCTGTTGCTCACGACCTTGGTACAGGGCAGGTAACCGCGGTAGGCCTCGGTATCGGTGCAGATCACCGGGTAACCGCAGGCGCCGTACTCCAGCAGGCGCAGGTTGCTCTTGCAGTCGTTGAAGATGTGGAACTCCAGAGGCGCCAGGGCCAGGTCGAGGTTGAGGCTGGCCAGCTTGAACGGATACGCCTGCAGGCTGATGGTGGAATGGAACTCGTGCACGTAGGGCCGCAGTTCGTCCGGGCACATGCCGAAGAACACCCATTCGACTTCATGGGCCAGCTCGCGCACCACGTCGGCGATGATCTCCAGGTCGCCAGTGTGGCTGGTGCCGCCGCCCCAGCCCACCCGTGGCTTGCTCGAAGTACCGCGCCGGCTGGTCAGGCTGCCCCAGGGATCGACCGGCAGCATGTTCGGCACGATCCGGATGTCGCTGTGCATGCTCGACAGCGCATCGGCCAAGGGCTGCGTGGTGACCACCACCCGGTCGCACAGGGCGATGCCCTGGCGCAGCATTTCTTCGGTATTGAGCGGCTGATTGCGCGCATGGGTATTTTTCTTCGGCGCACTGACCACATAGTCGTCGAGCTCGAAGACCCGCAGCGCACTGGAATACTTCTTCATGCGCAGGATGTCGCTCACCGCGCCGTCGCTGTAGCGGCACTGGAGGATGATCGAATCGGGGGACAGGCGCTCGATTTCCACGCTCGAAGGGGACTCGTAGGCGAATCGGCCGATCAGCCGCCCCTCCTCTTCCAGCGCCGTCATAGGCGCGGTCACCCGGTAATGGCCCACCGCCGAGCTGTTCACCGGCAAGCCGAGCACCAGCGGCAAGGCGCGGGTCGAGAAGGGGTTCCAGTTATTGCGCAGCCCCACTTCCAGGCTGAAGCTGGAATATCCCAGGCTCAGGGCCGGGTTGTAGGCCGGATCGCGGGCGACCTGGGGCATCCAGCTGCGGTAGAAAGTATCGTGTTCACGCTCCCGTACTGCCAGCTCCTCAGGCTCCTGCGCGACCTTTTCGGCAGGCACAAGCACCACACTGGCATAGGGCGTCCAGACCACCAGGTAACCGTCGCGCTTGATCCGCAGGCACAGGTCGACATCACTCAGCCCCTGGGAATAGTTGACCTCATCCAGCTGGCCGGCACTGTCGAAGACTTCCTTGCGCACCATCAGGCAATCGCCGCTGACTGCGCTCCAGCTCTGCGGCACCTGCAAGCGCTGCATGTAACCGCGGGCACTGGTGGCCTCGCCATAGAACGGCGAGCTGGCGGCGCCGGCCAGGCCGAGGATCAGTCCGGCATGCACGATCGAGCCATCCAGGCCGAGCATGCGCGCGCCGACCACGCCCACTTCAGGCCGCTGGGCGTGATTGAGCAGTTCATCCAGCCAGTCGCCGGAGCAGATCAGGGCATTGGCGCTGAGCAACAGCAAGTATTCGCCGCGCGCCTGTCGCGCCGCGTAATTGCGCAGTGCCGCATCGCTAGCGCTGCCGGTAAAGGGCAACACCCGCAACATATCGGCACCCAACTGCGCCATGGCCTCCAGCCAGCCGGCCATGGCCGGGTCGCGGCTGCCACTGTCGACGATCAGGATCTCGTAATGGCTGTAGGCGGTCTTTTCGATCAGGCTCTCGGTGCAGCGCTGCAAGGCCGCCAGCGAATCACCCGCCGGGATGACGATCGACACCAGCGGCCGCTGCGGGAACAGGTAATCGATGTGGTTGAGCAGCGGCAATTCGTCGTGGCTGATGCGATGCTCGACACCGATCCGCTCCAGATGCGCACTGGTCAGCCCGGCGTTGCCCTCGATCACCTCGGGCAGCGACAACCAGTCGGCGAAATTGAACGGGCTCTCGACCTGGATCTCGGCAATGTGTTCGATGGTCTGCGGCCCCGCTTCTTCCACCAGGCGCCACAGCACGTCATGGGGGGCCAGCTCGCCGAAAGCCGGATCGAATCCGCCCAGGCCCAGAAAGCGCTGGCGCTCGAATGCCAGCGTCCGGCCGACATAGGGGTAACCGCGCATCAGGTCCAGGTTGAAGTCGGGCTTGAACACCGGGTCGATGGACTCGCCCTCGACCCGCGCGCCTTCGTCGCTGTAGACGCACAGCGCGCCCGGCGTCGCGGCAATGCGCTCGGCAAGGATCAGCAGCGCCGATTCCTTGAGGAGGTCGCCGGCGCGCAGCAGGTAAAACCAGTGGCAACCTTCCAGCTGTGGCACCAGGGCATTGAGCTGCTGCGGCCACTGAGCTTCCAGCGGCAACTGCAGCACGCGCTCGTGCTCCGCGCACTCGGCATTGGACAGGACCAGGATCGCCTGCGGCGCATACAACTGCTGCGCCAGGCTCTGCAAGGTCGACTCCAGGGCCACGGCATCGGCCTCCACATCGATCACTATGGGTACGATCTGCGGCCGCACCGGCCAGCTGGCGATGCGCTGTGGCAGATGACGTTTCTCGGTCTCGGTAAAACAGCGGATCGCCAGCCACTCCCGGTAGAAGTCGGCGTAACTTTCACTCTCGCCACCGACCCGGCCACTGACCACGGTGTTGCGGTTGCCGAGCACCCGGGTCACGCACAGCTCGTCCCACTGCCAGCCCGGCTCCGTCATTTTCGCCAGGTCCACGCAACGCACCCAGCCCGAGGCCGGGGCCGATTCGCCGCTGCGGGCGGCGAGCATCTGCGCCAGCCAGTCCCACTCGAGCTTCGCCGCCCGCTGCATTTCCGGCTGCTTGCTCAAGCGTTCCGGATACAGCCGTTCGGTGCTCAGCACGGTATTGATCAGCGCCAGGTTGCCACGCCGCATCAGGCACACGAACAACGCCAGATCCAGCAACGCGAGGAAGCCCGCACCCTCCTGGGTCAGGGCCGGCAACAGCTCCAGCACGTCGGCGCGACGCATCAGGGTCGAACTGAAGTTGCCGAGGAAGTTGCGTGGCGTGCTCTCGAGGATCGCCAGCATGTCGTCGCCCTTGAGCATCGCGTCGTTCGGCGACAGCCGGGCGTTCTCGACCCGCGGCGGCAGAATGAAGTTACCGGCATCGCTCATCATGCGCAGCGCGCAAACCAGATTGATCTCGGGGTGGTCGACCAGCACCTGTGCCTGCATGGCAATGCTCGGGGCGAACAGGCGGTCGTCGTCGCAGAGGATCTTGATCAGCTCGCCCCGCGCCTCTTCGACACAGCGCAGCAGGTTCTTCTGCAGGCCCAGGCGTTGCGGATTGCGCAGATAACGCACCGGATGGGGCGGCTCGACGATGGCGTCCACCGCCTGCCGGATCTCGTCGCCGGCCGAGTCGTCGCAGATGACGATTTCGATCCGCTCCCAGGTCTGGGCCAGCGCACTCTCGAAGGCCTGGCTGAAGAAGCGCGGATTGAAGGCAGGGATGACGATGCTGACTAGAGGGTGTTGATTCACGGCGGGAAACTCTCGAGCGGTGGGCCCGCCTGATCAGGCGGGCCGCGGAACCGCTTAATGAAGACGGCTGACGGCTCGGCGGTGCGGCCGCGCTCACAGGAGCGCGACCGGCTCAGGCTCAGACCTTGTTGAACAGGCCCAGCTGGGCAATCTTGCTGAAGGCCAGTTGCGAGGCTTGCAGCATGGTCTGTTGCAGGGTCAGGCGGGTCATCACCTCGGCCGGGTCGGAATCGCGGATCGCCGACTGGGTCTGGGTGTTGGCCGAGCTCAGGCTCATGTTGGTTTCGTTCTGGATAGCCAGCGCCGAACCCCGACCACCGATGTCGCTGACCGCGCTCGCCACCTGGTTGGCGCCGCTGGCCAGGTTGGCCATCCCCGCCTGCAACCCGGCGTTGAGTTTCTGGATGGCGATCGGATCACCGTTGGTCGGTGTATTCAGCACCGAACGCAGTTGGCTGATGGTGTCGAGGACGTTCTGGGTCTGGTGATTGTTCACCGCTACCACATACTGGTCGCCCGCCGCCGGTGCACCGCTGAAGGTGAAGTTCACGCCAGATGCGGTGGCGGTGGAGCCGGCCATGGTGCCGGTGGAAACCGGCTTGCTGTCGGCGGTCAACGGCGACGCGTACAGCTCGTAGTTGGTGGCGCTGGTGAACTTGATGATCGCACCGCCGCTCGGGAAGCTGGCGTTGTAGGCGTTGGTGTTGCTGACGCTGGCACCGGTCACCACCGCGGTCGACGGGTTGCCCGGGCTGCGCGAGACGTTGAAGGAATCGGGCTTGGCCGCCAGGGTGAAGCTGTGACCGGCAATCTCCGTGTTCGGGGGGGTGGCATCGCCGGGTTTCAGGTTGATGCTCAGGCGCAGATCGACGCCACGGAAACTGACGGTCTGTGCTTCTGCGCCCTTGCTGGAGCTGAAGGAGCCATTCTGGCTGGCCTCGGACGTCACGTCGTTGCCGGCGCTGTCGGTGATCTTGAACTGAGTGCTGCTGAGGAAGCTGATGGTGTACGGCTCGCCGCTGCGGAACTCACTGTTGTACTTCGGATTCGAAGACACCTGGCCGTTGGACAGCGTCACCCGGCCGTCATCCACTGCCGGGGCGGTCATGCTGACCTGGCTGCGGCTGGTGTTGATGGCTTGCTGGAAGGCGGCCCAGCCGGTGGTGTTGGTGGCCATGGACATGGTGTCGCCCACCGGCAGGTTCAGTGTGGTCTGGTCGCCGTTGTAGCTGTAGGTGCCGTCGGAGTTGCGGGTGAACGGCACGGTGTCGCCCTGGGAACCGGCAAAGATGTACTTGCCGTTTTCGTCCTGGGTGTTCATCAGGCTCAACAGCTGCTCTTCGATCTGCGCCAGTTCGGCGGCGTTGGCCTTGCGGTCGTCGTCGGTGAAACCAGCGTTGCCGGCCCCGCTCGCCAGTTCCTGGGCACGCGCCAGAACGTTGGTGATGCTGGTCAGGACCGATTCGGCCTGGCCCAGGGACGCCTTGATCGAGGTGGTATTGGCCGAGTACTGGCTCAACAGCGAAGCTTGCTGGCCCAGCTGCAGCAGGCGCGAGGCGCCTACCGGATCGTCGGCCGCGGTGTTGACGCGAACCAGGCTGCTGGCCTCTTCGCTGCTCTTGATCGCATTGGCGAAGTTCTTCTGGTAGTTGGCAGCCGAGGATTCGTAAAACTGGGCGGTGGAAATACGCATGGACTACGACTCCTTAAAGGCTGTTGATCAGGGTGGCGAAGGTTTCCTGCGCCGCCTTGATGATCTGCGAGGACGCGGTGTAGTACTGCTGGTACTTGACCAGGTTGCCGGTCTCTTCATCCAGGTCGACCCCGGACAACGAATCCCGCGAGCTCTTGGCATTGGCCAGGATCGCCTCGGTGGCCGCGCCGTCGAGCTTGCCCTGGTTGGCCTTGGCACCGACGTTCTCCACCAGCTTGCCGTAAGCGTCGACCAGGGTGATGCCCTTGCTGGCCGAACCGGTATCCACGGTCTGCTTGGTCTGCAGCCCCGCCAGCGCAGTGCCGTTGCGGTTGTCGGTGGAACCGGCGCCGTTGAACTTGACGTTCAGCCCTTCGCCTTCCTTCGGCGAACCGGCGACGCTCATTTCCACGGTGAAGGTTTTCTGCACCGGCGGTGTAGCGCCGTCGGTGATCGGGTTGCCGCTGGCATCGACCATCTTGATCTGCAGGTTCAGGGTGTTGTTCTGCCCCGGAACGATCGAACCGGTGCCCATCAACGTGCCCTTGGCATCGTAGTACTTGTAGCCCTGGCTACCTCCCGCGGGAGCGTCGAAGACCAGCTTGACCGGCACCGAGTTCTTGATCGCGGTCTGCATCTCGGCGTTGGCGGCCGAGTTGTAGATGTCCAGCGCCGGCTTGACTGTCGGCAGGCCCGGAATGCTCAGCGAACCGGTCGCCCCTGGCAGCACTTCGGCATTCAGCGGCGCGGCGATGGCCAGGCGCTTGGCGTCGGTCAGTTCGGTCTTGATACTGGTGGCCGCATTGCGGGTCGGGGTGATCTTGAAGCTGTCGCCGGCGCTCATCGCCCCGCCATTGAGGCTCAGGGAGAAACCGTCGATCACCGGTGGCGGCGTGGTGGTGGTGCTGAACGCGCCCAGGCTGGTGCCATCGGAGCGCTTGACGGTGTAGTCGGTGGCGCTGGTGAAGGTCACCTGGTAGTCGCTGATGGTCAGCTTGCCGGTGTCCTTGATGGTCACATCGAGGTTGCCCGAGCCTGCGCTGTTGTTGCCGTTGGCAATGCTGCGCTGGCTGATCAGGGCCGCACTGTTGATGTTGTTGAACAGCGCCGCGCCGAACTCGCCGTTCTTGTCGATACCCTGGCCGAGCTGGCTGTTGACCTGATCGGCGATCACCAGGGCCACGCGCCCCAGTTCATTCATCGCCGGGTCCAGCACCTCGCTGCGATAGCGCAGCAGGCCGCCGATCTCGCCTCCGGTGACTACCGAGGTCACATCGATGGTGCTCGAGCCGCGATTGAGTTGCAGCGAGGAACGGGTCGGGTCGGTCTTGCCAGCGACCACTTCCAGGGTGCTGGAGGTGTTACCCACGACCAGCGGCTGGCCGCTGCCCAGGTACAGGTCGACGCTCGAGCCGCGCGTCGAGACATCCACCTTGACGAACTCCGACAGCTGGCGCAGCGTCTCGTTGCGCGCGTCGAGCAGGTCGTTGGGCATGCCGCCGCCACTGGAGACTTCGGAAATCCTCTGGTTCAGCTGGGCGATGGTGGCCGCCAGCTTGGTGACATGGTCAGCCATGCTGCTCAGGTTGCCGTTGATGTTGGCGTTCTGCTCGTTCAACTGGCTGGAAACGGAATTGAAGCGGTTGCTCAGGGCTTGCGCATCGCTGAGCAGCAACTGGCGCGAGGCATCGTCGGCCGGCTTGGCGTTGACGTTCTGCATCGAGGCAAAGAACTTGGTCAGCGCGCCGGTGATGCCGGTGCCGCTGTCCGACAACAGCTTGTCCACCGGGGTGATCTGCCCCAGGTAGGCGGCGGCGTCGCTGTTCAGCGAGGTCTTGGTCTGCAGCTGGGCGTCCAGGTAGCTGTTGTACACCCGGCGCACGTCGGCCAGGGTGGTACCGCTGCCGATGAAGACATTGCCGTACTGGTTCGAAGCCTTGGTGCCCTGCACGGTCTGCTGGCGCGAGTACCCGGCGGTATCGGCGTTGGCGATGTTGTTACCCGTGGTCATCAACGACGTTTGGCTGGCTGACAGCCCCGACATCCCGATATTGAGCAAACTCATGATTCAGACCTTATAAATTCGTGGAAGCGCCCGCCGCAGCGTAGTTCTCGTAGCTCTTCATCTGCTTGGCAATCTGCGAAATCTTGCTTGCGTAGTCCGGGTCGGTTGCATACCCGGCCTTTTGCAATTCGCGTACAAACTGTTCGGGGTTATCGGCCGCCTTCAGCACTTCTTGATAGCGATTGTTGCTCTGCAACAAGGTCACCAGGTCGTGGAAGCTGTCCTGATACGAGGCATAGGAACGGAACTCGGCCGTCTCCTTGACCATCTGCCCATTTCTGAATTCGCTGGTGATCGCCCGCGCCTGGTCGCCCTTCCAACTGCTGCCGGCCTTGATGCCGAACAGGTTGTGGCTGCTGCTGCCGTCCTGCTGGCGCATCACCGATTTGCCCCAGCCGGTTTCCAGCGCGGCCTGGGCGACCAGGTAGCGCGGATCGACACCGATGCGATCGGCGGCCTGCTGCGCCATCGGCAGCATGGTGGCGACGAATTCGTCCGCCGAACCGAAGGCTTTCTTCGCCGGCGCCAAGGGTGGCTGGGCCACGGCGCGACCATAGATCTGCATGCGTCCGTGGGGCACCGCGGCAAAGCTGCGCGAGCTGTTCTTGACCAGCGCGTCGGTAGCGGCCGTGGTGCGCTCCGGCAAGGCCGTCCGGTTGCTGGCGGCACTGTCGGCCGACGGCACGATGCCCGCCAGCAAACGATCGGTCAGCTTGCTCGGCAGGGAAATGCGCCGCTGGTTGAGCAGCGCCATATCGTTGTGGGTACCACTGCCTTCCGCGCGCTGCGGTTCCAGTGCACGGGAAGCCCACAACGGGCGCTGGCCGTTGACCCGCGACAACGGGCCGCCCAGGGCGGTGGTGCCGGCAGCGATGGCGGTTGGCGTCGCGACCTTTTCAGTCAGCGCGGCCTTTTCAGCCTGGGCGCCAGGCAAGGTCGCCGCCGCGGCCGGGTTGGTGGATTTATTCTTCGACATCTGCCGCATCAGCACATCGGCCAGGCCGATACCACCGCCCTCGCGGGACATGGAAACCGCCAGCTGCTGGTCGTACATTTCCTGGTACTGCTTGGCCGCCGGGGTGTTGAGCGGGTTGTCCTGGCCCAGCGCTTCGGTGGCCGAGCGCATGGACTTGAGCATTTCATTGAGGAACAGCGACTCGAACTCCTGCGCCACCTTGCGCATGTTGGCGTCGCTGTTCTTGTCGCCGACCTTGAGCTGGTTAAGCCGGTTGAGGTCCGAGTAGGAACCCGAATCGCCGCTGCTGACCAGACCGCTCTTGCGAATATCCATGGCCCCTACCTCAAATCACGATCAGGTCGGCTTGCAGCGCGCCGGCCTGTTTCAAGGCTTCGAGGATCGCCATCAGGTCGCCCGGTGCCGCGCCGACCTGGTTCACCGCACGCACGATCTCGTCGAGGGTGGTGCCCGGGCCGAACTTGAACATCGGCTTGGCTTCCTGCTCGGCGTTGACCCGCGAACGCGGCACGACCGCGGTTTCGCCATTGGACAACGGGCCTGGCTGGCTGACGATCGGGTCTTCGGTGATGGTCACGGTGAGGCTGCCGTGGGTCACGGCGGCTGGCGACACCTTGACGTTCTGGCCGATGACGATGGTGCCGGTACGCGAGTTGATGATGACCTTGGCCACCGCCTGCCCCGGATCGATTTCCAGGTTCTCGAGGATCGACAGGTAGTCGACGCGCTGGCTCGGATCGAGCGGCGCGGTGACGCGAATCGAACCGCCGTCGATGGCCTGGGCCACACCCGGGCCAAGCATGTCGTTGATCTTGTCGACGATGCGCTTGGCCGTGGTGAAGTCGGACCGGTTGAGGTTCAGGGTCAGGCTGTTGCCCTGGTTGAAACCGCTCGGCACCGCGCGCTCCACCGACGCACCGCCAGGGATGCGACCGGCCGACGGAACGTTGACCGTGATCTTCGAACCGTCACGGCCCTCGGCATCGAAACCGCCCACCACCAGGTTGCCCTGGGCGATGGCGTAGACGTTGCCGTCGATACCCTTGAGCGGCGTCAGCAGCAAGGTGCCGCCACGCAGGCTCTTGGAGTTACCGATGGAGGACACTGTGACATCGACCTGCTGCCCCGGCTTGGCGAATGCTGGCAGATCGGCGCTGATCGACACTGCCGCGACGTTCTTCAGCTGCACGTTGCCGGAACCAGGCGGCACCTTGATGCCGAACTGCGACAGCATGTTGTTGAAGGTCTGCAGGGTAAACGGGGTCTGGGTCGTCTGGTCGCCGGTGCCGTTAAGCCCGACCACCAGGCCGTAGCCGATCAACTGGTTGGAACGCACGCCGGAAATGCTGGCGATGTCCTTCAGCCGTTCGGCTTGAACGTTGCAGGCCGCCGAGAGCAACAGCGCGGCCAGCATGAGGCGTTTGAAATTCAACGTAGCCACCTAGAAAGGGAACAGCGGGCTGAGGAAGAAACGGTCGAACCAGCCCGGCTGGCTCGCATCGGCAAAGGCACCAGTGCCCGAATAGGTGATGCGTGCGTCGGCGACGCGGGTCGAGGAAACCGTGTTGTCGGTGGCGATATCGTCGGCGCGCACCAGGCCGGCAATCCGCACCAGCTCGTCGCCGGTGTTGAGGGTCAGCCACTTCTCGCCGCGCACGGCGATGATGCCGTTGGGCAGTACATCGGCCACCGTCACGGTGATCGAGCCGGTCAGGCTGTTGCTCTGGCCGGACTTGCTGTCGCCCTTGGTGGCCCGGTCGCCGCTGTAGCCGACATCGAGGCTCAGGTCACCGCTGCCTATCGGGTCATTGGTGCTCAGGCCGCCACCGAAAAACGAAGTCAGGCCGATGCCGGTCTTGCTGTTCTTGTCGATCTGCGAGTTGGCGTTCTTGCTCGCCTGGGTCCGCTCGTTGAGGGTGATGGTGATGATGTCGCCCACGCGGAACGCCTTGCGGTCGCTGTACAGGTTCTGCTCGAAGCCGGCCTGGTAGATCGAGCCGTTGTTGGCCGCGGCCGGCAACGGAGTACGCGGCAACACCGGAGCGTAATACGGGTCATTGGGCTTCGGTGGCGGGGCCACGCAGCCCGCGAGCACGACGAACCCACTCAGTGCGAGAACAGATACAAAGCGATTCATGACCCTACCTCATGGTGCTGCAGGCGGCCGCTGGGCCGCCCCTAGGACTTGATTACAGATTCTGCGTGACGAACGAGAGCATCTGGTCGGCGGTGGAGATCACCTTGGAGTTCATCTCGTAGGCGCGCTGAGTGGTGATCATGTTGACCATCTCCTCAACGGTGCTGACGTTGGAGGTTTCCAGGGTGTTCTGCAGGGTGGTGCCGAAGCCGTTGAGGCCCGGGGTGCCGACTTGCGGCGCGCCGCTGGCGGCGGTTTCCAGGAACAGGTTGTTGCCCGTCGCTTGCAGGCCGGCCGGGTTGATGAAGTCGGCGGTCTGCAGGTTGCCGATCACTTGCGAGGCCGGGTTGCCGGCGGTGGTGATCGAGACGGTGCCGTCCTGGCCCACG
The DNA here is from genome assembly GCF_052044735.1 of Pseudomonas sp. 22526. Lineage (NCBI taxonomy): Bacteria > Pseudomonadati > Pseudomonadota > Gammaproteobacteria > Pseudomonadales > Pseudomonadaceae > Pseudomonas > Pseudomonas sp. 22526. The sequence goes on along the minus strand of NZ_JBQENK010000004.1, from coordinate 12,146 downwards.
GTGAAGGTCTGGGCATCGTTCGGTACGACGATCGCCGGCTCCAGGGTGAAGCCGTTGGCGGTGACGATCTGGCCGTTGGAGTCCAGGTGGAAGGTGCCGTCACGGGTGTAGGACGTGGTGCCGTCCGGTTGCAGGATCTGGAAGAAACCGCGGCCGTTGATGGCCATGTCCAGCGGCTGCTCGGTGGTCTGCAAGCTGCCGGCGGTGAAGTTCTTCTGGGTGCCGACGATGCGCACACCGGTACCCAGTTGCAGGCCCGATGGCAGCTCGCTGTCCTGGGTCGACTGGGCGCCAGGCTGACGCTTGATCTGATACAGCAGGTCCTGGAACTCGGCGCGATCACGTTTGAAACCCGTGGTCGAAACGTTCGCCAGGTTGTTGGAAATGGTGGTCAGGTTAGTGTCCTGGGCGGACAGACCTGTTTTGGCAACCCATAGAGCCGGAAGCATTCGATTCTCCTCGTGCGCCTGTTTTACGGCGCGACGTACTGGTAATTAGCTGATCTGCAAGACCCGAGCCATGGCCTGGTCGTCTTCTTTGGCGGAATTCATCATCTTGATGTGCAGTTCGAACTGCTTGGAGAGCGCCAGCACCGAGGTCATTTCCTCGACCGCATTGACGTTGCTCGACTCGAGGAAACCCGAGACCAGTTGCACATTGGCGTCAGCCGCTGCCGGCTTGCCGTCCTTGGTATGGATCGAACCGTCCAGACCCTTGGTCATGTTCTTCAGGTCCGGGTTGACCAGCTTGATGCGGTCGACCTCGGCCATCACGCGCGGGCCTTCGCCCATGGCGCGGATGCTGATGGTGCCGTCCTGGCCGACTTCCACCTGCTGCTCCGGCGGCACGGCGATCGGGCCGCCGTTGCCGATCACCGGCATGCCGTTGCCGGCGCGCAACACACCCAGGGCGTCGATATTCAGGCTGCCGGTGCGCACGTAGCTTTCGCCACCATCCGGAGTCTGCACGGCGATCCAGCCATTGCCGCTGACCGCCACGTCGAGGTCGCGACCGGTTTCCACCAGCGAGCCCGGGCTGAAATCGGTAGCCGGACGCTCGGACATGGCAAAGGCCCGCGCCGGAAAGCTGTCACCAAACACCGGCATCGAACGCGCCTGCTCCAGGTCGCGCTGAAAACCGTTGGTGGAGATGTTCGCCAGGTTGTTGGCATGCGCCTTTTGCGCCAGCGCATTCTGGCTGGCACCGGTCATGGCCACATAAAGGTACTTGTCCACAGTCTTTCCTCTGCCTGTCGGGCGTTTGCCGCCCACCGCTGTACTGCTGAGCCATAAGCAATAAGCGCACCAACTTGTTTTTCGGGCGGCCGAAGGCAGGAAATCCGGGAACTTGAGGGCGGTCGAAGGGAATCGGGCGATTGTGTCAAAGACGAAAAACCGGCGCAGATATGCCGCTTACGGCAAGGCTCCGCCTCTGCAGCGCAACAAAGCTCTGTAGCCGCTGCCGCAGGCTGCGATCGACTGCGAAGCAGACGCCAACCCCATCCCCGCGATCTGATCGAGGTAATACGCTGCCAGCCTTGCGAGTCCTTCGGCCTCGATCGCAGCCTGCGGCAGCGGCTACAAGAGCTCAGCTCTCACCAGCACCCTTGCCCACTTCGTATTCGCGCAACTTGTTGGCGATGGTGGTGTGCGACACGCCCAGGCGCTTGCCCAGTTGGCGACTGCTGGGGTGTTCGGAATACAGGCGTTCGAGCACCGCTTTTTCAAAGCGCCCGACAATCTCGTCGAGGCCGCCCTCCAGGGAGAAGTCGCCAAGGGGTTGGCGCACGCCGTAGTCCGGCAGGCGGATGTGTTCGGCCTTGACCGTGCCGCCGTCGCACAGGGACACCGCCTGGAACAGCACGTTTTCCAGCTGCCGCACGTTGCCCGGCCAGTGGTAATGGCTGAGGCGCTCCATGGCTGCCGGCGCCAGCCTGGGCAAGGCACAGCCGATCTGCCGGCTGGCCTGGTCGAGGAAGTGCTCCACCAGCGGCGTCAGGCCATCGAGGCATTCGCGCAGCGGCGGGATGTGCAGGGACAGGACGTTGAGGCGGTGATACAGGTCCTGTCGGAACTCGCCGCGGGCACAGAGTTCCGACAGGTCGACCTGGGTCGCGCAGATCACCCGCACGTCCAGGTACACCTCTTCGTCGCTGCCGACCCGACGGAAGCAGCCATCCTGCAGAAAGCGCAGGAGCTTGACCTGCAAGCGCGGGCTCATCTCGCCCACGCCGTCGAGAAACAGCGTGCCGCCAGCGGTCAGCTCCAGCAGCCCGAGCTTGCCTTCGGCCCGCGCGCCCTCGAAGGCCCCCGGGCCGTAGCCGAACAGCTCGGTCTCGGCCATGGACTCCGGCAGGCCGGCGCAGTTGAGCGCCATCAGCGGCGATTGCCCGCGCGGGCTGGCCAGGTGACAGGCGCGCGCCAGTAGTTCCTTGCCGGTGCCGGTCTCGCCCTCGATCAATAGCGGCGCGTCCAGGGGCGCCATGCGCCGCGCTTCGCGCACCACCGCGGCCATGACTTTCGAGCTCTGGAAGATGCTGTCGAAGCCGCGCAGCTCCTGCTTGCGCACGTTATAGATGCGCTCGCCGACCCGGTCCGCGCGATGCAAGGTCAACACCGCTCCGGCCATCGCCTCGCTGTCGTCGTGCTCCGATTGCAGCGGCGCGATGTCCGCCAGAAACACGTCACCCTTGACCTTGACCCGCAGGCCGTTGATCCGCGACTTGTTGGCCCGCACCAGTTCCGGCAGATCGAAATCCTCGGCATAGCGCGACAGCGGAATCCCCGGCACCTCGTCCACCCGCACCCCCAACAGCTGCGCCGCCGCGCGGTTGGCGGCGACGATGGAGCCGCCCATGTCGATGGACAACACCGGGAACTCCAACGCCCCGAGCAGGGCATTGAGCTCCATGTGCCGCCGCTCACTGGGCATCAGCCCGACCCGCTTGACCCCGAACACCCCGGCGATCGACTCGAACTTCGGCCGCAGCGCCTGGAACTGCAGATTGATCAGGTTCGGGCAATGCAGGTAGATGGCATTGCCATGCTCGCCGCCCACCTCGCCCCGGGCGACGTTGATGCCGTACTCCACCAGCAGGTTGAGAATGTCGCGCAGGATGCCGATGCGATTCTGGCAGTGGACTTTGATACGCATAAAAGGAAGGCCCGAAACAGGTAATGGAGGGCGTTAACGCCAGAAAGCGGCGCTTTTGGCACCCTCTGGCACGAACTTTCTGCGGTGTGGCGCAGATAATCGTCAAGATTATGTGACAGTCACCGGTCTTTTCAAATCGACTATTCTCAGTAATAGCGGCCTTGCGGCGCTTTCGTAACGAAAACTTTACGAAACAACCCCAAATCCGCCCATTACGTTCACGTCAACCTGCTGCATGGGCTGCAACCTTGGGTTATCTCTAGCGTCAACTGATAACAAGAACGCAGCCCCTGACAGGAGAGCAGCATGAAACAGACGCAGTACGTGGCCCGCGAGCCCGACGCGCAAGGTTTTATCCACTACCCCGATGAAGAACACGCGGTGTGGAACACCCTGATCACTCGTCAGCTGAAAGTGATCGAGGGTCGTGCGTGCCAGGAATACCTGGACGGCATCGAGAAACTCGGCCTGCCCCACGACCGCATTCCGCAGCTGGGCGAAATCAACAAGGTGCTGGGCGCAACCACCGGCTGGCAGGTCGCCCGGGTGCCGGCGCTGATCCCCTTCCAGACCTTCTTCGAATTGCTCGCCAGCAAACAGTTTCCGGTCGCGACCTTTATTCGTACCCGCGAAGAACTGGACTACCTGCAAGAGCCGGACATCTTTCATGAGATCTTTGGCCACTGCCCACTGCTGACCAACCCCTGGTTCGCCGAATTCACCCACACCTACGGCAAGCTCGGCCTGCAGGCCACCAAGGAAGAACGGGTGTACCTGGCGCGCCTGTACTGGATGACCATCGAATTCGGCCTGCTGGACACCCCGCAAGGCCAGCGCATCTACGGCGGCGGCATCCTCTCCTCGCCGAAGGAAACCGTCTACTGCCTGTCGGACGTGCCCGAACACCAGGCCTTCGACCCGCTGGAAGCGATGCGTACCCCGTACCGCATCGACATCCTGCAACCCATCTACTTTGTGCTGCCCAACCTCAAGCGCCTGTTCGACCTGGCCCATGAAGACATCATGGCCCTGGTGCACCAGGGCATGCAGATGGGCCTGCACGCACCCAAGTTTCCGCCCAAACCCAAGGCGGCCTGAGCGCCCTGCCCTCGCGCGGCGCTCATAAAACCCGTAATTTCCAACAAGAATCGATTTCAGGAACCCACCATGACCGCTCTCAACCAAGCCCATTGCGAAGCCTGCCGTGCCGATGCTCCACAAGTCAGCGACGAAGAACTGCCGGTACTGATCAAGCAGATCCCCGACTGGAACATCGAAGTGCGCGATGGCGTCATGCAACTGGAAAAAGTCTTCCTGTTCAAAAACTTCAAATTCGCCCTGGCCTTTACCAACGCAATGGGTGAAATTTCCGAGGCAGAAGGTCATCATCCTGGCCTGCTCACCGAATGGGGCAAGGTCACCGTGACCTGGTGGAGCCACTCCATCAAGGGCCTGCACCGCAACGACTTCATCATGGCCGCTCGCACCGACGAAGTGGCCAAGACCGCAGAAGGACGCAAGTAATGCATTTCGACGCCATAGGCCGAGTACCCGGCGACCCGATTCTTGGCCTGATGGAGGCCTATGCGTCGGACAGCAACCCACGCAAGTTCGACCTCGGCGTCGGTGTCTACAAGGATTCCCAGGGCCTGACGCCGATCCCCCGGTCGGTCAAGCTGGCCGAGCAGCGCCTGGTCGACCGGCAGACCACCAAGATCTACATCGGCGGCCACGGCGACGCGGCCTTTGGCAAGGTGATCAATGAACTGGTGCTGGGCGCCGATTCGCAGCTGATCGCCGAACGACGCGCCGGCGCCACCCAGACCCCGGGCGGCACCGGTGCCCTGCGCCTGAGCGCTGATTTCATCGCCCACTGCCTGCCAGGCCGTGGCGTGTGGTTGAGCAACCCGACCTGGCCGATCCACGAAACCATCTTTGCCGCCGCCGGCATCCAGGTCAGCCACTACCCTTACGTCGGCAGCGACAACCGCCTCGACGTCGAGGCCATGCTGGCGACCCTGAACCAGGTGCCCAAGGGCGATGTGGTGCTGCTGCATGCCTGCTGCCACAACCCCACCGGTTTCGACCTGAACCACGATGACTGGCATCGGGTGCTGGACGTGGTGCGCAGCCGCAACCTGCTGCCGCTGATCGACTTCGCCTACCAGGGCTTCGGCGACGGCCTGGAGCAGGATGCCTGGGCGGTGCGCCTGTTCGCGGCCGAACTGCCCGAGCTGCTGATCACCAGTTCCTGCTCGAAGAACTTCGGCCTGTACCGCGACCGCACCGGCGCGCTGATCGTCTGCACCCGGGACGCCGAAAAGCTGGTGGACGTGCGCAGCCAGCTGGCCCACATCGCCCGCAACCTGTGGTCCACCCCGCCGGATCACGGCGCCGCGGTGGTCGCCACCATCCTCGGCGACCCGGAGCTGAAAAGCCTCTGGGCCGACGAAGTGGAAGCCATGCGCCTGCGCATCGCCCAGTTGCGTTCGGGCCTGGTGGAAGCGCTGCAACCCTTCGGCCTGGCCGAACGCTTCGCCCACATCGGCGTGCAACGCGGGATGTTCTCCTACACCGGCCTGACGCCGGAGCAGGTCGGCAAACTGCGTAGCCAGCACAGTGTGTACATGGTCAGCTCCGGCCGGGCCAACGTCGCCGGTATCGACGCCACCCGCCTGGACCTGCTGGCCGAAGCCATAGCCGAAGTCTGCAAGTGACACCCTGATCGCGAGCAAATTCGCTCCTACAAAAGCACCTGCCTGTAGGAGCGAGCTTGCTCGCGATGCTCTTCAACGATCCCCCGCCCGATGAAACACCTTTCATCCCAAAACCCCAGATAAAAATCTTTTTGTCATTTCCAGTGCTGTATCCTGCCCAGGCTTTTTAAAAGCGCGGATCTACCCAGCGATTTAAAAAACAGACCTTGCGAGGAGCAACGAACATGCACGAGATTCCTAATCTCCCCTTCCCAAGCCTGCACGAAACTGAGCAGACAACCCCGCAACAAGCCGGCGCCCAACAGCCCGAGCCGAAAGAAGCCGCCTGCGGCCACAAGGCCGACAGCGAAGACTGACCGCAACACCCAGACAGTGTGGAAAGCGCTCTTTGATGCGCTTTCCACACCGCCTGAAACCCGCTCTCGAGAACCGCCTCCATGACCGACACCTTCAGCGAAACCCAAGCCAGCGTGCTGATCGGCACCGCCGAAAAGATGATCGAGATCTGGAACCGCCTGACGCCGGAAAAACAGGCCGCCCTGCTGGCGCGCTTCGGCACCCAGGAAAACGCCCTGGCCGCCCTGGTCACCACCCAATTGCTGGCCCCCACCCAGGCCTGAACCCGCGACGCGCAAAAAACTTGCGCCAGCCCATCGATTTCTCCACCTGAATCGTTTCAACCCTCGGTATCATAAGCAGCCTATCTATTTCTGCCGCGCCCGTGGACCTTTCCCATGCCAGATACCCAGCGCCCCTTGGCGGTCACGCTGCAAGTCGTCTCTATCGTCCTTTTCACCTTTATCGGCTACCTGAACATCGGCATTCCCCTGGCCGTGCTGCCGGGCTACGTGCACAGCGAACTGGGCTTCGGCGCGGTGATCGCCGGGCTGGTGATCAGCGTGCAATACCTGGCCACCCTGCTCAGCCGCCCTTATGCCGGGAAGATCATCGACAACCTGGGCAGCAAGCGCGCGGTGATGTACGGCCTGGCCGGCTGCGGCCTGAGTGGCGTGTTCATGCTGCTGTCGGCATGGCTGAGCAGCTTGCCGGTGCTGAGCCTGGCCAGCCTGCTGATCGGCCGCCTGGTGCTGGGCAGCGCCGAGAGCCTGGTGGGCTCGGGCTCCATCGGCTGGGGCATCGGCCGCGTCGGCGCGCAGAACACCGCCAAGGTGATTTCCTGGAACGGCATCGCCAGCTATGGCGCGCTGGCCGTCGGCGCGCCGCTGGGGGTGTTGCTGGTGGATCGCCTGGGGCTGTGGAGCATGGGCGTGAGCATCATCCTGCTGGCGCTCCTCGGCCTGGCGCTGGCCTGGCCGAAACTGGCGGCGCCCATCGTCGCCGGTGAGCGCCTGCCATTCATCCATGTCCTGGGCCGAGTGTTCCCCCACGGTTGCGGCCTGGCCCTGGGCTCGATCGGTTTTGGCACCATCGCCACCTTCATCACCCTGTATTACGCCACCCAGAACTGGTCCAACGCGGTGCTGTGCCTGAGCCTGTTCGGCGCCAGCTTTATCGGCGCGCGCCTGCTGTTCGGCAACCTGATCAACCGCCTCGGCGGCTTTCGCGTGGCGATCGCCTGCCTGTCGGTGGAAACCCTGGGGCTTTTGCTGTTGTGGCTGGCGCCGGATGCGCATTGGGCCCTGGCCGGCGCGGCGTTGAGCGGCTTCGGCTTCTCCCTGGTGTTCCCGGCGCTGGGGGTGGAAGCGGTCAACCTGGTCCCCGCTTCCAGCCGTGGCGCGGCTGTGGGCGCCTATTCGCTGTTCATCGACCTGTCGCTGGGGATCACCGGACCGCTGGCCGGAGCGATCGCCGCCGGTTTCGGTTTTGCCTCGATCTTCCTGTTCGCCGCCCTCGCCGCCTGCAGCGGTTTGCTGCTGAGCCTCTACCTGTACCGCCAGGCGCCGAAGTACCGCGAGGAGCGCGGCGAGCGCTAGGTCCGTACTGGTCGTACAGAGCCTAGTAGTCGACCTTGCCGCGGCCGGCCTTGATAGTGCCGCGCTTGCTCTTGGACTCCAGGCGCCGGGTCTTCGAGCCCAGGGTCGGCTTGGTCGGCCGGCGCTTCTTCTCCACCTTGATGGCGCCGAGGATCAACTCCACCAGACGCTCCAGGGCATCGGCGCGATTCTGTTCCTGGGTCCGGTATTGCTGGGCCTTGATGACGATCACCCCATCGCTGGTAATGCGACTGTCGCGCAGCGCCAGCAGCCGCTCCTTGTAGAACGGCGGCAGGGACGAGGCCGGAATGTCGAAGCGCAGGTGCACCGCGCTGGAGACCTTGTTGACGTTCTGCCCACCCGCGCCTTGCGCGCGAATGGCGGTCAACTCGATCTCGGCATCCGGCAGATGCACGTTGTTGGAAATCACCAGCATGGAAAAGGAATCCGCTTTCAGGGCGTTCAGGATACCGCGAATCGCTCTATTCCCCGTAGGAGCGAGCGGGCGGCGATCCGACTTGCCCGCGATGGCGCCCGTGTTGGCAACCCGCTGGATGGCCGCTTCGCGGATCGCGGGCAAGCCTCGCTCCTACAAGCTTGCAGCGCCCACAAAAAACCCGGCCGGAGCCGGGTTTTCCGTTATTGCGCGGACCTCACTTCAACGAAGCGTTGGCCGCCTGCAGGCTGTGCTGCGCGCTGCGCTTGTTCTTGATGCCGTAGCAGACCCACATGAAGACGACCCAGACAGGAATCGCGTACACCGAGATCTGGATGCCCGGAATCATCAGCATGATGCCGAGGATGAACACCACGAACGCCAGGCAGATGTAGTTGCCGTAGGGGTACCACAGCGCCTTGAACAGCGGCGATTGCTTGGTGCGGTTCATGTGCTGGCGGAACTTGAAGTGCGAGTAGCTGATCATCGCCCAGTTGATCACCAGGGTCGCGACCACCAGCGACATCAGCAGCTCCAGGGCGTGCTGCGGGATCAGGTAGTTGAGCACCACGGCGACGAAGGTCACCACCGCCGAGGCCAGGATCGACATCACCGGCACGCCGCGCTTGTCGATCTTCGCCAGGACTTTCGGCGCGTCGCCCTGCTCGGCCATGCCCAGCAGCATGCGGCTGTTGCAATAGGTGCCGCTGTTGTACACCGACAGCGCCGCGGTCAGGACCACGAAGTTGAGGATGTGTGCCGCGGTGTCGCTGCCCAGCATCGAGAACACCTGGACGAACGGGCTGCCGCTGTAGGCATCGCCGGAGGCATTCAGGGTCTCCAGCAGGCTGTTCCATGGGGTCAGGGACAACAGCACGACCAGGGCACCGATGTAGAAAATCAGGATGCGGTAGATCACCTGGTTGATGGCCTTGGGAATCACGGTCTTCGGCTTGTCGGCCTCGGCCGCGGTAAACCCGAGCATCTCCAGGCCGCCGAAGGAGAACATGATGATCGCCATGGCCATCACCAGGCCGCTGACGCCATTGGGGAAGAACCCGCCGTGTTCCCACAGGTTGCTCACCGAAGCCTGCGGGCCGCCGTGACCGCTGACCAGCAGGTAGCTGCCCAGGGCGATCATGCCGACGATGGCCACCACCTTGATGATCGCGAACCAGAACTCGGCTTCACCGAAGACTTTGACGTTGGCCAGGTTGATCAGGTTGATCAGCACGAAAAACGCCGCGGCCGAGGCCCAGGTCGGCACGTCCGGCCACCAGTAGTGCACGTACTTGCCGACCGCGGTCAGCTCCGACATGCCCACCAGGATGTACAGGATCCAGCAGTTCCAGCCCGAGAGGAAACCGGCGAAACCGCCCCAGTACTTGTGCGCGAAATGGCTGAAGGAGCCGGCCACCGGCTCTTCGACGATCATCTCGCCGAGCTGGCGCATGATCATGAAGGCGATGAAGCCGCAGATGGCGTAGCCGAGGATCATCGACGGGCCGGCCGACTTGAGCACGCCGGCGGAGCCCAGGAACAGTCCGGTACCGATCGCGCCGCCCAGGGCGATCAGTTGAATATGGCGATTTTTCAGGCCGCGTTTCAGCTCGCCTGAATGCGGGTTTTGTCCACTCATGAAAAGGGTCTCACGCAAGGTTTGATGATGTTCGATAGACGTTGCAGCCGACAGCAGGCTTAAGCAGCGCGGATCAAACCCCAGCGCAGGCACCAGGAGTTCAGCCTTTGTTTAACAGTCATGCGTCACCTGTTTGTTTTTATCTGTGACGAAATCGAACCCACCACGCTTGTGACGCGGCGGAGTGAACAAGGCGGATAGCCTTGAGATTATTGGCCTTGGGAGCGTGTTTCGAGCATTCGAGCCAGGGCTCGCCATGCGTTGAAACCAGTCGTTGGGGCGCAAAATGCGCGGATACGCAGTTGGGTCACAGTTAAAACGCCGCGCATTGTACACCCCTGACTCCCTGCCGCCAGACGCGGCTTATCAGCGCGTCGGGTGCCGGAATCGCACGGGGCCTGCTCGATGCTTGGCATCGGCGGCAAGGTTCGGGACAGACCCATCGGGGTCGTCGACGAAGGTACGACAGCAATCGCCCTTCGGAGGGAATCGGTTGAGGTGAGCCACGGCGTTCATTGCGCCTCCTTCTTGTTATGCACCTGCACACAGGCATGGGCTGCATCACACCTGCCTTGAGGCCGCGGAACAAGCGGCTTGGAGCCCGGCGGCGGGCAATATCCAGGCAGCGCCGGAAGGTTTTTCTTACAGCCCTGGACACGGCTCGATTCCATGACTCGATAACGGGTTTTTCGTAAGCATTTCTTTACAAGGCGGAACGTATTTTTTCCACTTCAGATCGGCATCGGCGGCGACTGCAAATTGACGGCCAGCGGTTTTTTATCTGTCTATTCGCTCAGCTTTTTGTTTTTTCTTGATAATTTTCCAGCGCAAAAACAGAAAAAAAAGTTCAATAAAAATAATTCAATTATTTTTTTGCATTTCAAAAAACCCTGGACTAGGTTTCCAGCCACTTGTCGGACCACACCCCCGGCAAGCCGAGCGGCCACGTTGAGCAGCCAGGGCTTTCACGCACTCCCCCGTAGAACCCGAGCCGTCTCACCGACTGCTTTTATCCGAAAAGTCATCTAGGAGATTCACGATGCAAGCACTGGAAAAAGACTTGGACACTGAACTGCAACTGGACGATTGGTTTGAAGCAGCGACCCACGAGGCCGCGGTGGAAATGATGCAGGCCGACGCGGTAGTGCCGTTCGGCACGGCGATGTGGCCTTTGTAAAAACGGCCATCAGGCAGGAGCGGCCCGGCGGTCGCCCCTGCCTCCACTCGCTGTCCGTCAGGGAGGATCCATGGACAACACCGCTGCCATCCGGCATTTCCTGTACTACCTCGAACACCATCCGGCCCTGGCCGACCGCCAGAGCGCCAGGGTCCTGATCGGCCACACCGCCGAATACGCCGCCACCAGCGCCGCCATCATCGAGCAGGCCGGTGAGCCCTTTTGCTTCACCGCCCTGCGCCTCGACCTCGAGCCCAGCTCGGTGCTGACCCAGGCCATCGCCGACTGCGATCTGTATATTTTCTTCTACGACTCCTCCACCCTCTCGCCGCCCCGTCCGCAAGGCCCGGAATTCATCCAGGCGCTGCAGGGCGTGATGGCCGAGAACTGGAAGAAGTCGCTGCTGTTCAAGGACTACGGCGACTACTTCTACGACACCTTCAGCGTCGAGCCGCAACGCATCGCCGAGCTCAACGCAACCCTGATCCAGCATATGTCCGAGGCCACCACCCTGAGCTTTCGCGACGACCACGGCTCGTACTTCGAAGCGCCGCTGGGCAGCATCAAGAAGTGGACCAACATCAACGGCGTGGGCAACTACGACCTGGCCCCCGGAGAAATCGCCAGCCATAGCGAGGCCATCAATGGCCGGGTGAAATTCGTCGGCACCTTCCTCGGCACCATCCCCTTCGCGCGCAAGTACGGCGTGCTGCAATCGCCGCTGGAACTGTGGATCGAGAACTCCACCATCAGCCACATCGCCAGCGACGTGCCGGGGCTGGCGGACGACTTCAACAAGTACCTGGATGCCAACCCGTCCAACCGGCGCATCGAGGAGCTGGGCATCGGCACCAACGAAGGGGTGAAAGACCTCTACGCGCGCAACTCGGGATTCGAGGAGCGCCATTGCGGCCTGCACCTGGGGCTGGGCGGCGGCGCCAAGGGCAGCCACCACCTGGACCTGATCTTTGCCAGCGGGGTGCTGGCGCTGGACGACAAGCCGGTGTTCGATGGCAGGTTTGTGTTCTGAGCCTGTAGCCCTGTAGCCGCTGGCGCAGCCTGCGATCGGTCGCGCAGCGACCGCAAGATG